>DASSRJ010000056.1:0-4346 GCA_035701845.1 Pseudolabrys sp.
CGGGCCGAATTGCTGGTGGCGATCGACGACAACGAAATATCGGCGGCGATCATCGTTTCCGCGCTTGGCTCGTACCAGATCTCGGCCGCAACGCGCAGGCCGTACGAGAGCCCGCGCAACCGGTTGGCGGGATCGTCCGGCCACAGGTAGTGATTTTGAATTTCGGGCCCCATGAAGACCTTGAATTCGGCGTCACCGCGTTTGATCCGCCAACCGGGCAAAACGTGCGTCAGCCACTCCGCCCCGACGACGCCGCGGCCGCCGAGGCCTTGCGCCTCGTACAGGTAGCGTCCGCGCGAGAACATGACCTTGAGCAGGAGGCTATCCTGGTCGAGGCCGGCAGGGGCAATGATGAAGCCGCTGTGGGCAAAGCCGCCGTTACGCCAGATGTCCCGGCCGGAAAAAAGCATGATATGCGCGTCATCAGAGTCGCCTGCGTGCGTAAGGCCGGGCGGGACGCACACACAGCACACAGACAAAATTACAGCGGCGGCGGAACGGGCCGCCGCCCAAACACGCCGCCGGTGACGCACGGAACAAACCCTGGATTGTTACAAAATACTGCTGCAATCCAAAGGTAATTAATCGTCTATATACAACCAACAGTCGAACGGATGAGGGTCGTTAGGACAAAGCGCTATCAATGAGTATATGCATGCTAACGACTCCCTTGCGCCGAATGGAAATCCGCAATGAGTGCCGCTGCCAAAACCCGTCGAACCGCTGACGAACTGGAGCGCCGGCGATCGATCGCGTTCCTGAATTGGGCGCACGCGATCGACCATTTCGTGCTGCTGATCTATCCGACGGTCGTGATCGGGCTGGAGGTGGTCTATCAGCGCTCCTACAGCGAACTGATCGCCCTTTCGAGCACCGCCTTCGTCGCCTTCGGCGTGTTCTCTCTTCCCGCGGGATGGCTCGCCGATCGCTGGAGCCGCCGCAACATGATGGCGGCCTTCTATATCGGCTGCGGGCTTTCGCTGGCGGCGGCCGGATTTGCCCCGAACCTCACGACCATGGCAGTCGCCATGTTCGCGCTCGGCATGTTTGCCGCGATCTATCATCCGGTCGGCATGGCAATGCTGATCGAAGCCACGAACGCGCGTGGGCGCTCGCTGGCTTTCAACGGCGTGTGCGGTAATCTCGGCGTCTCGCTAGCCGCCGGTATCAGCGCGGCGCTCGCCACCTGGCTGGGCTGGCGCGCCGCATTCTACGTGCCGGCAGTGCTCTTTGTTCTCACCGGCATCGTCTATCTCTGGGTCACACCGGACGACCGGCACCAGGCCAAGTCCCGCGTATCCGCACCCGCGGTTCCGCTTACGCCACGCCTTGCGGTGATGCTGTTCGGATTGTTCATCGTGATCGCGTTGAGCGCGGGTCTCACCTTCAATGTGCTCACCATCGCGCTGCCGAAAATCGTCGATGAACGGCTCTCCAGGGATCTGCCGCTCTTGTTCGTCGGAGGCATTGCGACCGCCGTGCTGGTCTGCGGGGCTTTGGCGCAATTGACCGTCGGACGACTGGTCGAGTGGGTTCCGCCGCACGTGATATTCGCAATCGTTACCGGTCTTGGTTTCCTGGGGAACCTGTGGGCCGCTTATGCGGGTGGAATAGCGCTGCTGGTCGCGCTCGCGATCGCTGTAGCGGCGATCTACGGACAGGTCACCGTCAACGACATGATCATGGCGCGGTACACGGCCGATGCCTGGCGCGGCCGCGTCTATGCGGTGCGTTATTTTCTGCTGTTCATCAGCGCCGGCGTCGCAATCGGCATGATATCGCTGCTGCACGAAAGCGGCGGCTTCGCGCTTGTATTGGGCGTGAACGCCTTCATCGCGCTGCTGTTGTTCATTACGACCCTGGCTCTCGTTGCAATGATCATCAGCGTCGAAGGCAGGCAGCGCAAGCCACAGCCCGCCGAATAGGTCAGAACAGGGGCGGAATGAGATCTGTGACCTTCACCGCCATCTTCTTTTTGACGTTTGCAACGATGCGGCTGCGGTGGCAGGTCTTCGGGTCGCGGCAATAGCAGAGCAGGGCGATCCGCTTTCCCGATTTGATCAATGCAATCAGCTCGTGCAGCTCGCTTTGCGCATCTGCGCCTTTGATGTGCTTGTCGTAGATGCGCCATAGTGCGTTGGTGTCGCCGCTGCGTGCCGCGGCGCGTCCTTCCGCCGGCGTGCCGAGCTTCTGCAGGTGAACATAGGCGATGCCTTGCGCATCAAGCGCGGCCGCAAGCTGACGCTTGGAGAAGCCTGTCCGGCGCGAGGCAGCAATGGCACGCGTGTCGGCCAGCAACTCGATCTTTGCCTGCTTGAGCTCGCCGAGTACCGCGGCAGGCCTGGCCTGCTCGTATCCGATCGTGAACAGCGGTGCCGTTTTCGCGGATTTATTTTTCGTCCGGGCCGTCATTTCAGCCTGTCGATCAGCGCCATGGCTGCAGCAGGCGCGCGCAGCTTCGCCTCGTGAATGAAGTAGATGAAGGTATCGCGCGGCTGCTTTTTCGCCGATGCCTTGTCGACGCGCGGCAGGTCATTTGGTTCGCCGCCTTTTGCCCAGGTTTTCGCGCGATCGGCCCAGGCATCAAGCGCCTTCGGCGGATAGCCTGCTTTCAGTTTCTCGTCGCCCTTCTGCAGCCGCGCGTAGACGAAATCGGCGGTGACGTCCGCGATCTCGGTGTACTTGTCATGCTCGGCGTAAACGATGCCGACGCCAAATTTGCGTGCCAGCGCGATGAAGGCCGGAGTTTTGAAGCTGTCGTTGCGGACCTCGACCACGTGGCGCAGCGTGTGGCCATCAAATGCCCTCGGCAGCAACTCGAGGAAACCGCCGAAGTCCTTTTCGTCGAACTTTTTGTAAGGAGTGAACTGCCAGAGCAGGGGGCCAAGCCGGGTTCCGAGCTCGGTCACGCCGGATTCGAGAAATCGTTTGATCGAGTCTCCGGCCTCTGACAACACGCGCCGGTTTACGGCATAGCGCGGTCCCTTGACCGAAAACACGAAGCTGTCCGGCACTTCGGATGCCCACTTGCGAAAAGTCGCCGGGGTCTGGGTGCGGTAGAAGGTACCGTTGATTTCTATCGAGGTCAGACGCCCGCCTGCATAAGCAAGCTCGCGCGCGTGCGGCAGCCCCTTCGGGTAGAAAACGCCCCGCCACGGCTCGTAGGTCCATCCTCCGATACCGGCGTAAATTCGCCCTGTCGCGTTTGTCATGCAGCTGTCATGTCGGTGGCGTAAGGTGCTTTGCAAGTGGCGAAGCGTATGGTCTCGCCACGACGGCCACTGTGACGAGGCGACGCCGGATGAACGCGCGCCTTTTCGTGTGTGGTCGTTTCTTTCGTCGTTCCGGGGTGCACGCCTCAGCGTGCGAACCCGGAATGACAGAGGCCCGGGAGAACCCGGGCCTCTGCATTCGTTTCATCGATTTCTTTAGAAATCCATGCCGCCGCATATCGAAGTCGGCTGTTGCCGACTTCGATCACTTTAAGTGGGTGGCGGCTTCCATGGATTTCACTAGAAATCCATGCCGCCACCGGGGGGCATGGCCGGCATCGCTTCCTTCTTCTTCGGCAGCTCGGCGACCATCGCTTCGGTGGTGATCAGCAGGCCGGCGACCGAAGCCGCATCCTGCAGGGCACAACGCACGACCTTGGTCGGGTCGATGATGCCCTTGGTGACCAGGTTGCCGTACTCGCCCGACTGTGCGTCGTAGCCGTACGAATACTGGTCCTTGTCCATGATCTTGCCGACCACGACCGAGCCGTCGGCGCCGGCGTTGATCGCGATCTGGCGGGCCGGCGTCTGGAGCGCCTTGCGCACAATGTCAACGCCGTGCTTCTGGTCTTCGTTTTCCGGACGAAGACGCTTGAGCGCCTCGACCGCGCGGAGCAGGGCGACACCGCCGCCCGGCAGAATGCCTTCCTCGACCGCGGCGCGGGTCGCGTGCATCGCGTCATCGACGCGATCCTTGCGCTCCTTCACCTCGACCTCGGTGGCGCCGCCGACCCGGATTACCGCAACGCCGCCCGCGAGCTTGGCGAGCCGCTCCTGCAGCTTCTCACGGTCGTAGTCGGAGGTGGTCTCCTCGATCTGCGCCTTGATCTGCGCCACGCGCGCCTCGATGTCGGCCTTCTTGCCGGCACCGTTGACGATCGTGGTATTCTCCTTGTCGATCATGACCTTCTTGGCGCGGCCGAGCATGGCGATCGTGACGTTCTCGAGCTTGATGCCGAGATCTTCGCTGATCGCCTGGCCGCCGGTCAGGACGGCAATGTCCTGCAGCATGGCCTTGCGGCGATCGCCGAAGCCAGGGGCCTTCACTGCCGCGACTTTCAGGCCGCCGCGCAG
>DASSRJ010000057.1:0-2785 GCA_035701845.1 Pseudolabrys sp.
AGAGATGATTGGCGGGGCTCGTCGACCGCGAGCGGCGCATCAAAATCGGCGCCGGAGTCGGCGATGATCCGTTCGCCGAGCTTGGCGCGCAGCTCTGACGTTTCGATTTCCCGCACCGCGCCGTCGTCGAGGTCCCCGAGATCGAACGGCCCGAAGGCGACGCGGATCAGCCGGTTCACCTTCAGGCCGAGCGTTTCAAGCACCTTGCGCACCTCGCGGTTCTTGCCTTCACGAATGCCGAAGGTCAGCCAGACATTGGCGCCCTGGTCGCGATCGAGCGTCGCTTCGATCGGCCCGTAACGGATGCCGTCGATGGTAATGCCGCCACGCAGCCGGTCGAGCGCCTCCTGCCGCACGCGGCCGAGCGCGCGCACGCGGTAACGGCGTAGCCAGCCGGTCGCCGGCAACTCGAGCACGCGCGCGAGTCCGCCGTCATTCGTAAGCAACAGGAGCCCCTCCGTGTTGATGTCGAGCCTGCCGACGCTGATCAGCCGTGGCAGGTTTCTCGGCAGCGCGCGGAAGATGGTGTCGCGGCCTTCCGGATCGGAATGGGTCGTCACCAGCCCGCGCGGCTTGTGAAACAAGAACAGCCGCGTGCGCTCGCGTGCCCGCAACGGCACTCCGTCGACCGCGATCCGGTCCGCCGCGGTGACATTGAGCGCCGGCGAGGAAATCACCGCGCCGTTGACCGCCACGCGGCCGGCCGCGATCCAGGCTTCAGCCTCGCGGCGGGAGGCAAGCCCGGCGCGGGCGATCACTTTGGCGATGCGCTCGCTTGGTATGCCGGAAGGGCTCTTGTCGGGCACGGTGGCGTTCCTGGTCATGGCCGGGCATAGCCGTCCGAAGGACGGCGTGCTTTCGCACGCCTATGTCCCGGCCATCCACGTCTATCCTTGCAGAATGTGTATAAAGGCGTGGATGCCCGGCATAAAGCCTGGCATGACGGAGAAGTAATGGCATCGCCTTCGTTTATGTCGATCGCTTTGGAGGAAGCCCGCGCCGCCGGCGCGCGGGGCGAGGTGCCGGTCGGCTGCGTCATCGTGCGTGACAGCAAGGTGATCACCCGTGCCGGTAATCGCACGCTTGCCGATCGCGATCCTACCGCGCATGCCGAACTCATCGCCATTCGTGCGGCAGCAGCCGGGCTCGGCAGCGAGCGGCTCACCGATTGCGATCTCTATGTGACGCTGGAGCCGTGCACGATGTGCGCGGCGGCGATGTCCTTCGCGCGCATTCGCCGGCTTTACTTCGGCGCCGCCGACCCGAAGGGCGGTGCGGTTGAGCACGGCGTGCGGTTTTTCGCGGCGGCGACGTGTCACCATCGTCCCGAAGTCTACAGCGGTATCAGCGAAAGCGAATGCGCGGCGCTGCTGAAAGAGTTCTTCCAGGCGCGGCGGACGTGAATCTGTCATCGCCGGGCTTGACCCGCCTGCGGGCCGAAGCATCGCGCAAATAGAACTGGACCAAGCATCCTTCGGCGGGCGAAGGCCCGGCGATCTCGTTTAGGAGAGCACAGCGGAAAATAATCGGGATGGCCGGGACATAGGCGTGCGCAAGCACGCCGTCTTCGGACGGCTATGCCCGGCCATGACACCAAATCACGCGACCTTGTCGACGATCTTGCCCATGCCGGGAGGCGGCGGCGCCTTCACGACCGGCTGCGGTGCGGCCTCGCGCTCGGTGGCCTGCTGCTCCGGCGTGGCCTTCGGTGATGTTCCGGTTTTCGGCATGATCAGCTGAATGCCTATGGTGCTGCCCGACATGAACGTCACTTCCAATTCCGGCGGCAAAATTAGCTCCGCAGCTCTCAACGATGTGCATCCGGCAGCCTTTAAATCCGATCCTGCCGCGAAAGGTTTTATTGACCGTGCCGGTGCCGTTCAGGCCTGAAGCGCGAAATTCCAGGCTTTGTCCGCCAAAGGCCGAATCATCTCGGCCTTGCCGGGCGCAAATTCGCTGGTTGCGGTGCCGTCGCGCACGCGGCCGATGATGCCCTGAAGAATGGCGGCGATACGGAAGAAATTGTACGCGAGGTAGACGGGCAGGTGAGGACGCGGGTCCAGTCCCGTCCGCGCGACATAGGCATCGACGTAGTCGTCCATCGATGGAATGCCGAGCGCCTCGAGATCGTGTCCGGCGAGCGTCGCCGTTCCCGCGGCGCTGTCCGAATGCGGCATGTGCCATGTCATCAGGTGGTAGCTGAAGTCGGCGAGCGGATCGCCCAGCGTCGACAATTCCCAGTCGAGCACGGCGATGACCTTCGGTTCTCCACGCGCGATGATCAGGTTGTCGAGCCGGTAGTCGCCGTGCACGAGCCGCACCGGCCCGCCCGCCGGAATATGTTTCGGCAGCCATTCGATCAGGCGCTCCATGGCGTCAATCTTTTCGGTTTCCGATGCGCGGTATTGCTTCGACCAGCGCTCGACTTGCCGCGCGACGTAGTTTTCGCCTTTGCCGAAATCGCCAAGGCCGATCCTGGCGGGATCGAAACCGTGAAGCTGCGCGATGGTGACGTTCATCGAGTCATAGACGGCTTGGCGCTCGGCCGCGTCGATCCCGGGCATTTGCGGCTCCCAGAACACGCGGCCATCGACAAAGTCCATGACGTAGAAGGGCGTGCCGGCCACGCTCTCGTCGGCGCAATAGACCAGCGGCTCCGCAACCGGGAAACCTTGCGCATGCAGCGCGCGAATGACGCGGTATTCGCGGTCGACCGCGTGCGCGGAGGGAAGCAGCTTGCCGGGTGGTTTCCGCCGCAGCACGTAGCGTCGCTGCGGCGTCTCAA
>DASSRJ010000058.1:0-44925 GCA_035701845.1 Pseudolabrys sp.
TGTTGCTGCGGCGCTCAGTCTGGCGGGAATCGGACCGGACCGCACCCAGCTCGAAATCTGGGCCGATCCGGGCGTCACGCGCAACACTCATACCATTACGGTCGACGCCGACACTGCGCGATTCACGATGACCATCGAAAATATCCCGTCGGAGAATCCGCGGACCGGGAAAAGCGTCGCACCTTCAACGGTCGCCGCCCTGCGCGCGCTCGTGTCCGAGCTCAAGGTCGGGACTTGAAGTCTACACGCGCAGGAAAATCCTGCGATGGTAGAGAAACGCAGCAAGCGCGATTGCGATCGCGAGCCCGAGAACGTGTCCCAGGAATGCGCCGGTTCCGGAGGTTGTCACGCTGCTGATCCAGAGCGCGACGTCGCCGCCGATCAGGCGAAACGCGAACGGCGCAAAACCGACAATCCCGTTGATGAAATACAGCAAGATAGCGTTCGCTCCGATCCACACGAAGGGCGTTGCCCAGGACTTCCATTCCCAGACGTCGATGACCTGGTGGGAAACGGCGAGGAGAATCATGCTGTAGCCGCCGACGATCAGCACGAATGACGATGTCCAGATCGCCTTGATGATCGGAAATTGCAGACCCCACAGATAGCCGGCGGCGGTCATCGCGACGCCGCCCAAGATGAGCCACGCTGTTTTCTGCGCCGGAGGGATTCGCTCGTCCTTGAGTAAAAGACCAGCCAGCACACCGAGCACGCAGGTGCCGATTGCCGGCAGCGTGCTCAACAGTCCTTCGGGATCGCGCGTCTCATCCCACAATCGCCCCGGGAGGAAGCGAAGATCGACCCAGTTGGCGAGGTTGATTTCGGGTTGGTACGAGGCAGTGCCGAGACCGGGCACCGGGACGAATGTCAGAAGGGCCCAATAGCCCACCAGCAAAGCGACAACTGCAGCAAGCAGGCCGCGCCAATCCAGATTAAGAAACAGAATCGACGCAAACAAATAGCAGACAGCAATGCGCTGCAGAATGCCGACAAAGCGTATGTCGCTCAGTTGCTGGCCGACGCCGCCGTAATAAATGATCCCCAGTACGTAGAGGAGAAGTGCGCGCCGCAGCACGTGCAGATGCGCCTTCGCCCGTCCCTCGCGCTCGACCAGCCGCGGCAACGCAAGCACGATCGAAACACCGGTAATAAAAATAAAGAGGGGAAAGATGAAGTCGTAGAAGCGAAGGCCTTCCCAGTCTGCATGGGTCATTTGTGTGCCAAGAAACTCACCCACGGAGTTGAGCACCGGGCCTTTGCCACGCAGCATCCGCTCAAGAGCGATCGCCGCACCATCGCCGCCGATGATCCAGAAAATGCTGAACCCCCGCACCGCATCGACGGAAAGGACACGGCTCGCCTGCAATGCGAGAGGGGCATCTGCGTAACGCATCCGGCGCCGCCAATTGGTTGCCGCGCTAAGCGGTGACCAGACAAGAACGGGTCAGGGGTGAAATTGGTTGCGAAACAAATAGCCGCCGTCCAGTCTAGCCCAATTGTCCGAAGTCATCAGGAACAACGGAGCAGCAATCACCCCATCGTGATGCCGCGGGGCGCTACAGAATCAAATTCAGGACGAGAACTCTACTGCGGTGACGTCGCGAAAGCGGTGTGCCGGGATTCACATCGGCCCGCCGGCGCCTGGATACGGAAATAGTTCCGCCCGACAAAGGATTCGTCATAGTGGTGCCATGACGTGCTGTGGTCCAGGGCCTGGACCCCGGCAAGGGTCACGGCGAGAACCGAGCTTTCCATGTCCCGCTTCTGCACGTCGAGGTTTTGCGGCAGCCGCGAGCTGGCGTAGTCGACATAATAGACCCGCCGCACGCAATGCAAATCCTTGACGGCATCGAGCGCGGCTTTCGCCGTCATAAGATGATCGGAGTGATCCTGCGGATTGATCCGCGTATTGGTTTCGGCAACGTTGATCTGAATTAGTGCCGCCTTCCCGCGTTCATACGCGACGATCTCGCGCAACGTCGCAACCAGATCGTCCCAGCCGTGATAGACCGTCGATCCGTCCACGGCGTGCAGTGCGTCGTTCTCGCCGCTGGCCAGCCGCTTGAGCGATTCAAACCCGGTTACGTAATAGCCATTGCCCGACCAATGGCCGTCCGGAACGCGCAGAAAGTAGCCAACGGTATTGCGATAGCTCACGCGATAGATCGAATGTCCGTTGAACGTCATCGGCGCGGCAAGCTGCTCGGCGGGCGCCGCGTCGGCATTGGCCATGAAACGGATCGCGGCTTCGGCGCCATTTTCGCGCGCCAGATAAAACGGGTGCTTGCGGCCGCCCATCCCGATCCCGAGCCCGGCATCGCCGGCGGTGAGGTGGACGAACACGGTTTTTGTCGCGCCGCTGACCACGTCCTCAAAGGCGGACGGATTCATGAACAGCTGCCAGTCGTCCTCATGCGCGGCAAAATAGAATGAGACTTTGTCCGGTCGCTTGTCCTGGGCCGACGCCGGCGCCGCCGGCAGCAGGCAGCCGACAAGGCAGGCTGCAACGATCGATCTTGCCATCAGCATTCCCCGGCCCCCGTTTTGCGACGCCCCCGCGCGCTGGCATTAGAATACGAACTTGACGATTCCGAAGAAAAGGCCGCCGCCTTGCGCAGACTGTCGCAGCCTCTCGCCGCGCGGTCGTTTGACAATCCGCGGCGGCGCTTTATCGTTTGCATACAAATAAATAGGCCGCGCCGGAAAGTCCACTGTATGAAGCCCGCGCCCTTCATCCGCCATGTGCCGAAAACCCTCGACGAGGCGGTCAAAATCCTGGCGGAGGTCGCTCCGCAGGATGGCCGGGTGCTGGCCGGCGGTCAGAGCCTCGTCCCGATCATGGCCTTCCGGCTCGCCAAGCCCGGTCATCTCGTCGACATCAATGACGTTGCCGGCCTCGACAAGATCGCAAGCGACGGCAAGTTTCTGACCATCGGCGCCTGTGTCCGCCATGTCGCGTTTCACAAGACCGTAACTGACAACCCCCTCGGCGGGTTGCTGAGAACCGTCGCGCATCACATTGCGCACTATCCGATCCGAACGCGCGGCACCTTCTGCGGAAGTCTTGCGCATGCCGACCCGGCGTCGGAATGGTGCCTCGTCGCGGCGACACTCGATGCGACGCTCGTCGCGAGAAGCACGCGGGGCGAGCGCACGATCGCTGCAAAGCATTTTTTCACCGGCATCATGTCAACGGCATTGGCCGAAGACGAACTGCTGGTCGAAGTCCGCCTGCCTTTGCTGGCGAATGACGCCAGGTTCGGTTTCAACGAATTCAGCCGCCGCGCCGGTGATTTCGCCATGGCGGCAGCGCTCGTGACCTATCGTCTGCAGGCCGGAAAAATCGCAGATGCGCGTGTCGGCCTTGGCGGTGCGGAGCCGTCGCCGCGGCGCATCCCGGAAGCGGAAGCAGCCCTCAATGGCCAGTCGCCGGGTGACAAGGCTTTCCGTGCTGCGGCGGAAGCCGCGGCGACCACGATCAATCCTCTTGAAGATCACCAGACGACCGCCGAATACCGGCGGGACCTCGTGCGGGCCGTGGTTCGGCGCGCCCTCGAGAGCAGCACATCGTGAGCGCACACGGCACCCGCGGTTCCGGCATGACCTGGGTCGGCCGCGCAATCCGCCGGCTTGAAGACCCCGCACTCCTGACAGGCCGGGGCCGCTTCACCGCTGATGCGGCGGCAATGCATTGGGTCCGCTTCGTGCGCAGCCCGGTTGCCGCCGGAACGCTACGGCACGTCGGCTCGCCGGACGGTGCCTTCGTCGTCACTGCGGCGGATCTCAAGGGCGTAAAGAAGATCACCCCGATGCTGCACAAGTTCAATTACAAGCCGGTCGGGCAGCCTGTGCTCGCGGATGGCGCCGTTCGCTTTATCGGAGAACCCGTCGCGGCCGTGGTCGCCGCAAGCGAGGAAGAAGCCGAGGACATTGTCGATCGTGTCGAACTATCGATCGATGAATTACCTTCGGTGGCCGACGCACGTGCTGCGCTCGACGCCAGTGCACCGCAGGTGCACATGGAGGCCGCCGGCAACGTCATCCTTGAAGGCAAAGTCAAGACACCCGGTTTCGATAAGACCTGGAGCGACGCGCACAGGATCGTCAAGGTTGACGCACGGTCCCGTCGGCAAAACGCAACGCCGATGGAGCCACGCGGCGGCCATGCCGCTTACGACGCCGCGACGGGCCGCGTGACGCTGACCTGCACGACTCAAATGCCGCACCTGACCCGTACCGCGATCTGCGACGTGCTGGGTATTCCGGAATCCGACCTGCGCGTTATCGCACCCGACGTCGGCGGCGGTTTCGGGCAGAAAATGTCGCTGGCGAGCGAGTATGTCGTTTTGGTCTGGCTGGCGCGCAAGCTCCAAAGTTCGGTCGCCTGGACGGAAGACCGGCGCGAAAACCTGATCGCGGGATTCCATTCGCGCGATCAGTACATCACGCTGGAAGGCGCCTTTGACAAAAACGCCAGGCTGCTCGCGCTGAGAACGGACATCGTCTCCAATATCGGCGCCTATTCCTGCTTCCCGACAACATGCGGGGTCGAACCGTTGATGGCCATGGCGGAGATGCCCGGCCCTTATGATGTGCAGCAGTACCAATGTCTTGCCCGCGGCGTCATCACGAACACCTGCACAATGGCGCCTTACCGCGGCGTGTCGCGGCCTGTCATCACATTCACCCTCGAACGCTTGATGGACAAGGCGGCGCGCGCTTTTACGCTCGATCCGATCGATATCCGCCGGCGCAATCTCATCGACAGGTTTCCCTACAAGTCGGCGACGGGCCTTGAATATGACGAGGCCACCTACAAAGAGACGCTGGAAATGGCGGTGAAGGCGATCGATGTGCCCGCCTTCCGCAAGCGTCAGGCCGAAGCGCTCGCCAGGGGCCGTCATCTCGGTATCGGCTTTGCGACATTCTCGGAGCGAACCGGTTATGGAAGCCCGGCGTTCGCGGCCCGGGGCATGGAGATCACGCCGGGTTGGGAAACCGTGATCATAACCGTCGATCCGTCAGGTTTTGTCGAGGCGCGTATCGGCTCGTCGCCGCATGGACAAGGCCTGCGTACAACACTGGCGCAGATCATCGCAGACGAGATCGGCGTCACGCCCGAGAAGATCAAAGTAGTGCATGGCGACACCGACCGCGCGCCTTACGGATGGGGTACCTTTGCCAGCCGCTCGCTGGTGATTTCAGGCGGTGCCACCCTTATTGCCGCACAGAAAATCCGCACCAAGCTCATAAAGATGGCAAGCCATCTGCTCGAAGCGGCAACTCACGACATCGTGCTCGCCGACGGAACGGCAAAGGTCGCCGGGACCGACAAATCAATCGCGATCGCGAAGCTCGCGCGCGAAGCATACACGCAGACCCACCGGTTCACGGGCGAAATCGAGCCCGGCCTCACCGAATCCGGGCATTATGACCCGCCCGGGACCTTTTCCAACGCGTGTCATGTCGCGATTGTCGATGTTGATGTCGAGACCGGTCATGTAAAGGTCGAAAAATTCCTCGTGGCCGAGGATGCCGGACGCATCATCAACCCGATGATCGCCGACGGGCAGGTGCACGGCGGCATTGCGCAGGGAATCGGCAACGCGCTGCTTGAGGAAATCATCTACGACGACACCGGCGGGATCCTCACCGCCACGCTCGCGGACTATTTGCCTCCAACCGCCCGCGAAATTCCGCCGATCGAGTTACATCACATCGAAACCCCGAGCCCGAATTCCATCACGAATGCGAAAGGACTCGGCGAAGGCGGCGCGATCGGGGCGCCAGCCGCCGTCATCAACGCAATCAACGATGCCTTGTCTCCCTTCGGCATCGAGATTGATGAAATGCCGGCGACGCCGCAGCGCATCCGCGCTGCCATCCGCAATGCGGAGAAGGCAACATGAGCGAGAAGACTGCCATCACGCTCAATATAAACGGTCGCAACTATCCGATCGGGGTCGAACCGCGGCGCACCCTGGCTGATGCGATCCGCGAGGACTGCGGACAAACGGGCACTCACATCGGCTGTGAACATGGAATTTGCGGCGCCTGCACCGTGATCGTAAACGGCGAGCCAGTGCGGTCCTGCCTGATGTTTGCGGTGCAGGCCGACGGCAAAAAGATCAGGACCGTGGAGGGCCTGGCGCAGGGCGACACGCTGCACCCGATGCAGCAGGCCTTCATGGACCACCACGGCCTTCAGTGCGGATTCTGCACGCCGGGCTTTCTGATGCTGGCGGTCGGCGTGCTCGAGCGCGAGCCCGACATCAGCGATGAACACCTCATCGACGTGCTTTCGTCGAATCTTTGCCGCTGCACCGGCTACCAGAACATCATCAAGGCGGTCCGCGCCGCGGCAAAAGAGATGCGAAAAGGATGAACAAGCACAACAGTTCAACGTCCTCTCTCGGGTGAGGGGGCAAGTGCCTTACGAGCGACCCCGATCCCCCTCACCCCAACCGTCTCCCGATAAAGAGAGGGAGCCCGCTGCGGTGCGCGGCAATGCCTGAACCAAAGCAAAAATTTGTCGGCCGTTCAGTCCCGCGCCTGGAGGATCGCCCGCTCCTCACCGGCCAGGGCCGCTTTGCCGGCGATATCTCGTTTCCCGGCCAGTGGCATATGCGCGTTGTACGCTCGCCGGTCGCACATGGGCGACTGAAAGCGATCGATGCAAAAGCTGCCCTTGCCTTGCCGGGCGTCCACGCCGTCTGGACGCATGCCGACATCGCGGACATTCCGCCGATCGGATTCCGCCTGACAGGATTGGTGGAACTCGAGGCCTACCGGCAGACGGCGCTGGCGCAGCGCTACGTGCGATATGTCGGCGAGCCGGTGGCGGCTGTTTTCGCCGCCGATCAATATGTCGCCGAGGACGCCGCCGATCTGGTGGGCCTCGATATCGAACCGCTGCCGGTCGTCCTTGATGCCGCCGGACCGCCAGGTCGGTTCGACGAGCATCACGACACCGAAACGTCCATCATCGAAAAGAAATCCGGCGACCTTGACGCGGCCTTTCGCTCGGCGGAGACGGTCGTTGCGCTCGATCTCGCAATCGGCCGCCACACCGGTGTGCCGATGGAAACGCGCGGGGCCATCGCGCGATACGATGAAGCCAACGATGTTCTTGAAATGCATGGCGCCGCCAAGGTGCCGCATTGGAACCGTGACCGGCTGGCGCTCATGCTGGGCCGGCAGCCGGACAAAGTGCAGCTCTATGAGGGCCATGTTGGCGGCGGCTTTGGCATTCGCGGCGAGATGTATCCCGAGGATGTGCTTGTCTGCGCGGCCGCCCTGAAATTCAAAAGACCTATCAAATGGATCGAGGACCGGCGCGAACACCTGATCGCCGCCAATCATTCGCGCCAGCAGCGCCACAGGATCCGGGCCGCGATCGACAAAGATGGCCGCATTCTCGGCATCGACGACGAGTTCTTTCACGACAATGGCGCCTATATGCGCACGCACGCGGCTACCGTTCCCGACCTGGCGGCGGCCATGTTGCCTGGGCCCTATCGTATCCCTGCCTATCGCGCGCGCGGCCATATCCGCCTGACGAACAAGACGCCTTGCGGCACCTACCGCTCGCCCGGCCGATATGAATCGACCTTCGTGCGCGAGCGCCTGATCGATGCGATCGCAGCGAAGACCGGTATTGACGCGATCGAAATCCGCCGGCGAAACCTGATCGGCAAAAGTGCCATGCCCTACAGTCTCGGGTTCTCCACGCTCGGCACTGACATCGTTTACGATTCCGGCGACTACGCAAAATTGATGGACCGGCTGCTCGATGCAGCCGACTGGCAAGGCATGCAGACAGCGCTCGCGCGCCGGCGCGCCGCCGGAGAAAGAGTTGGCGCCGGATTTGCCATGTTTGTTGAAAAAAGCGGACTTGGACCGTTCGACAAGGTACGCGTCGAGGTAAGCCCGACCGGCGCGATAGAGGTGATCACCGGCGTCGCATCGATCGGACAAGGCGTGGAAACGGCCATGGCGCAGATTTGTGCCGAGACGCTCGGCGTCGACTACACGCGCATCAATGTCGTGCACGGCCAGACCGACCGCATCGACAGGGGTATGGGTGCGTTCGCTTCGCGCGTGACCGTGATGTGCGGCGAGGCTACGCGCATGGCCTCGGTCAAGCTGCGTGATGCCATGCTCCGGGCAGCCGCTGAACTAATGCAGACATCCCCGGACCTGCTCGACATCGTCACCGATGAAATCGTGCGCACCGGCGGACCAGGCCCGACCATGAAGCTTGCCGAACTCGCAGCTGCCAGGCCGGAAGCGATGACGGCCGAAGCCGAATTCAAATCGAGCCACATGGTCTACCCGTACGGTGCGCATGTCGTGCAGCTCAGGCTCGATGCCGAAACCGGCGCGGTCGCAATCGAGCGCTATCTCGTTGCGTTCGATATCGGCAAGGCGGTCAACCCGATGCTGGTGGAAGGGCAGATCATAGGCGGTCTCGCGCAAGGGCTGGGCGGCGCGCTGTTCGAGGAATTCACCTACACGGATGCCGGCGATCCGCTGGCGGTGACGTTTGCCGATTATCTGATGCCGACGGCCCGCGAAATTCCGGCCGTCGAGGCGTTCGTGAGCGAAGACGCCCCTAGCCCACTTAATACCTACGGGTTCAAGGGCGCCGGCGAAGGCGGGATCACGCCCGTCGGCGCCGCCATCGCATCGGCCATCGACGACGCGATCCAACGCCCCGGAGCCGTGACACAACTTCCGGTGACGCCCTGGCGGATCAAGGCACTGCTTCGGGCCCGATGAAATTCCAGCATTGACAAGGCCAGACCGGCCGACACACCCTTGCGTCACTAAGGCGCAATCCAAAACCGCAAATAGCGTCGCACGGCGATCCTGCCGCTCAAGACGCAGCGTCACCTGGGGAGGTCCTCAATGTCAGTCATGCGTCTCTCAACGCTGCACGCTCTCGTGCTCGGCGCATTCGCAATTGCGTCGACCACGGCGTTTGCCCAGAACCGCACTTTCTCGTTCGCCTACGATCAGCCGAAGTCGAGCGGCTATGGTGCCGGCGCAACGATTTTCAACAACAAGCTGAAAGAGCTCAGCAAGGGCACCTTCTCGATAAACGAATATCCCAGCGCCCAGCTGGGCACCGAAGCGCAGACGATGCAGAAGGTGCAGACGGGCGACATCGACTTTGTGATGCTGTCGACCGCCAACGCGTCGACGGCGCAGCCTGAATCGGGCGTCTTTTCGATTCACTTCATCTTCCGCGATGAGGGGCATGCCATCAAAACCCTCGGCGACCCGACCGTCATCGCAGCGATGAAGGAGCTTTATGCGGCCAAGATCAAAGGCGCGCATATGATCGGGCTTGGCTGTCAGGGCCTGCGCCACATGTACGGCAAGAAGCCCGTCCAAAAGGTTGCCGATCTCAAGGGCATGAAGATGCGCGTGCAGGCCACGGTGACCGAAGACACCACCTTCCCGGCCTATGGCGCGCAGGTCGTCCATATGCCGTTCGGCGAAGTCTACACGGCCCTGCAGACCGGCGTTGCCGACATGGCCGAAAACGGCATCAACAACTACCTCATCAACAAACACTATGAGCCGGCACCTGTGCTCTCGCTCACCGAGCATGAGGCCAACAACGCGGCGTTGTTCGTCAGCGACAAGGCCTGGAGCAGCCTGACCGACGAACAGAAGAAATGGGTGCAGGCGGCGGCCGACGAGGTCAGCAAGAACGAGCCGACCATCGCGTTCAAGCTCGAGCACGAAGCGCTGGCGAAGCTGCAAAAGATCGGCGTCAAGGTCGTCAAGGATGTGGACAAGAGCGGCTTTCAGCAGATCAGCAAGCCGATCCAGGACAAGCTCGCCAAGGATCTGGGACCGCATGCCGAGAAGGTCCTTAACCTGGTACGCAACGTCAAATAACCATCGTCCCGGGGCGCGCGGCGAGCGTCAACTCTCCGCGCGTCCAAATTTCGATTCGGATAGCGGAACCAAGCGATGCGGCTTGATGGGCTGGTCCTGAACGAGCAGCGCCACCTGAAATGGCGCGCGCTCGATCCTCTCGAACATATTTTGATGGTCCTGTGCGGGATCTGCATCGCCGGCTTCAGCGTCGTCGTACTTGGCGACGTCATTACGCGCGCAATCGGTCACCCCTGGCTGCTCGCGCAGGAAGCGATGATGACGTTTTTCCTGTATGGAATTTTCATCGGAGTGGCCGCCGCCACCCGCCGCAACGACCATCTCTACCTCGCCGCACTGGCCGAATCCATGACCGGCAACCGTCGGCTTTTTTTCGAGATGTTCAACCGGTTCGTGGTGCTGTGCGTCGCACTCTGCATGGTCTATTTCGGCTATCTCAATTTCCTCGACGGATTCAAAAGCCTTCGCATGCCGTCGATGACCCCGATGGCGAGTCTTTATGCGGCGATCCCGATATGCGGCGCGCTGGTCGCGCTGTTCACCGTTGAACAGATGGTCAACGGCTGGCGGCATGGCTTCGTCGGTGCGACGAATCTGGACGAGAAGAGAACATCGCTGTGACCAGCAACGGCGCGCTCATTTTGCTGATGGGCTTTTTGTTTCTGTTCTTCGGTTACATGGGTGTGCCGGTCGCGTTCGCGCTCATCGCATCCGTTCTGGTGGTGACGGCGCTCACGCCTGTCAGCGAAGCATCGATGATCGCGCAGGTCTTCAACGGCATGGATGTCGAAGCCCTGCTGGCGGTGCCGTTCTTCCTGCTGGTCGGCGACCTGATGACGTCGGCAAACGTTACAGTGCGGATGATCAGGCTGTCACAGACGATGGTCGGCCACTTTCGCGGCGGCCTCGCGCAGGTTGTCACTCTTTTCAGCATGTTCTTCGCGGGTATTTCCGGATCGTCGGCGGCCGACGTTGCGGTGCTGACCCGTACGCTCGCGCCGGAGATGAAGCGAGAGGGATATGACCGGGGTTTCACGGCAGCGCTGATCGCATCAGCCGCCACAATGGCGAATCTGATTCCGCCGAGCATCATGGCAGTTGTCTATGGTGCAACCGGCAACGTTTCGATCGGCGGGCTTTTCCTTGCCGGTGTCGTGCCCGGCGTCCTGGTCGGGATCGGCCTCATGATCTACAGCCACTTTTTCGGGCCGGTCGGCATCAGGCATAAACGGGCGACTTTCGGACAGTTCACCACCGCGGCCAAGCAAGCCGCAATCCCACTGATGATTCCGATCATCATCATGGGCGGCATCCTCACCGGCCAGTTCACGCCGACCGAAGCCGGCGTGATCGCAGTCGCCTATATTGTTTTTGTCGCGATCCCATTGCTCAATGTCCGGTACTTTCGCAACCTGCCGCGCGACATGGCGCACACGGGCCTGCTCTACTCCATTCCACTCATCACGATTGGCGGGGCCTCGGCTTTCGGCTGGATGCTGGCCTATCTGCGCGGACCGGCAATGGTGTCGGAATGGATCTCGACCGCTGCCGGCGGCGATCCGTTCATGATCATGCTCTTGCTCACGCTGCTGTTCATCATTGTCGGCGACTTCATAGACGCCATTCCAGCGATCATCATTTTCATGCCTCTTATCATCGACCTCACAAAAAATGCAGACATCAACCCCGTTCACATGGGTGTGGTGATCATAACCACGCTTGCGTTCGGCCTGATCACCCCGCCTTACGGGCTGTGCCTGCTGATGGCATCGAAGTTCGTCGGCGTAAAGTTCTCCACGGCGATGCTGGCATCGCTGCCCATCTACATCGTGTTTCTCGCGGCCATCGCGTTCACAATCTACTTCCCCGACGTCGTTCTCTGGCTGCCGAAGCACCTGCTGCCACAGTCGGTCGGCTGTTTCCCGAATCCGAACGGCACCGGCTACATCTGTCCTTAGGCCCTTATCATGCCCCCCATCGACAGCACCGTTACGCCGAAGCTCCGGGCGCCCGCCGGCACCTGCGACACCCATATGCATATTTACGACGGCAAATATCCGAAGGCGGCGACCGCCAAGTTCGTGCCGCCGGATGCGCCGGTCTCGGCGTACCGCAAGATGTGCGCGCGCCTGGGCATCGAGCGTACCGTCGTCGTTCAGCCATCCACCTACGGCAAGGATAATCGCTGCACGCTGGAAGCCGTCACAGCGATCGGGTCAAACGCGCGCTGTATCGTTGTTGTCGATGAAAGCGTGACGGATGCCGAACTCGACCGGTTGACCAAACTTGGTGCCCGCGGCATCCGGTTCTTCATGCTGCCCGGCGCGCCTTTGCCATGGGAAATTCTCGAAACCATGTCTGCCCGCGTGGCCCCGTTCGGCTGGCACGTGCAGCTGCAGCTCGACGGCCGCGATTTGCCCGACCGCAAAGCAATGCTCAAGCGGCTGACCAGTACGCTGGTGGTCGACCACGTCGGCAAATTCCTCGAGCCGGTTCCGATCGATCATCCGGGATTCAAGGTTCTGCAGGGCCTGGTTGACGGCGGCCGCACCTGGGTGAAACTGTCGGCGCCCTACGAAGTCTCGAAATCCGGCCCGCCGAACTACGGCGACGTCGGCAAGCTCGCCAAGACTCTGGCCAAGGCGGCGCCTGACCGGATGCTGTGGGCGACCAACTGGCCGCATCCAACACCCGGCGCGCCCGTGCCCGACGACGCCTGGATGCTGGACATGCTACTCGACTGGATCCCGGACGAGGCCGCACGCCGCAAAGCGCTCGTGGAAAACCCGGCACAGCTTTACGGTTTCTGACCGTTACGGCCTAAAGTGCGGGACATATCCCTTTTGTCCCTTTTGCGCCCGCTCGATGCGCCCAGCGAACGGCAGACCGACGTGACCCGGAAACACCAGCGCACCACTTGATGCACAGTAGTCGAGCACCTTGCGGCGGCTCACGCGTGCCTGCGCAGCGTCCGAATTCTTCGGGAAATTCCAGTCCGGGTAATACACCTGCAGCAGGTGGTGCCAAACATCGCCGATGAAAGCCGCGCGCTCACCTTTGCTTTCCAGCTTGAAGAACACGTGGCCCGGCGAATGGCCGGGCGCAGAATCAATCTCGATGAACTCGTTAAGCCGATGCGGCCCGCCGCTCACCAGGTCGGCTTTTCCGTGCTCGAGAATCGGCACCACGCACTCGCGGAACGTTCCAAGTTCCGCCGGTCCTTCCTTCGGATCCGCGTCGACTTTCGAAAAATAATCCACGTCAGGCTTTGAGAAGACGTAGCGCGCATTGGGAAAGGTCGGCACCCATTTTCCGTCGCGTTGCTGCGTATTCCAGCCGACGTGATCGTGGTGAAGGTGCGTGCACATCACGAGATCGATCTCTTCCGGCCGCGCCCCTGCGGCTGCGAGCCGCTCGAGATATGGCACGTTGAGCATGTGCCAGAACGGCCGGCCGGGTTTTACCTTGTTGTTGCCGCAGCATGAGTCGATGAGAATTTTCTTGCCGCCCACCTGCAGCAACCAGCTATGGACCGAAAGAATGATCTTGCCGGTGTCCGCTTCGTAGTGGTGCGGCGCCAGCCAGCTTTTGTGTTCTGCCAGGAGGGCGTCGGTGAAATTCGGAAAGATGTCGCGCAGAAGGTAACCTGGAAGATTTGTCTCTTCGACGCGCGCGACTGTGGCTTGGCCGACCTTGAACAATAGCGCCTCCGCGAAAGATATCAGGCCAGCTTGCGCAGCAGCTTGACCACAATGCGCTGCTCCTCCGCGGTGAGCGGGGTGAGCGTCGCGGCGGTTATGCCGGCCGCAACCTGCAACGCCGCCTCGGTCGCGCGCCGCCCGCGATCAGTGAGCGCGACCGCCCGGCGGCGGCGATCTTTGGGATCGCTGAGTGCGGTCACAAGGCCGCGCAAATGCAGGCGATCGACCACGCCCTTGATGGTCGCGGCATCGAGATAGATAAGGCGGCCGAGATAGTTCTGCGAACACGGACCAACCTCGTAGAGCTTGGCGAGCGCGGCGAACTGCGTCTGCGTGAGGCCCTCGATCATGCGTGAGGTGAAGATCGACGTATGCCGTTGCATCGCAATGCGCATGAGGAACCCGACCTGGTCGTCAAGCACATAGCGATCTTCGGATATGTCGGGCTGGGCTACGACTTTCAGTTTTTCACGCCGCAATGTTTTCATGGTCCTCTTCCACCTGAACAACGCCATCCTATACCGTCAGATAAGTCCTTTGCACCTCCGGGCTGGCGTCGAGCTCGGCGACCGAGCCCTGCCAATGAATTTGACCCTTTTCCAGAACGTAGACCCGGTCGGACACGAGGCGGGCGAAATGGATGTTCTGTTCCGACAGCAGGATCGACAAACCCTGTTTTTTCAACTCCAGAATCGTGTTCGCCATCTGCTCAACGATCAGCGGCGCCACGCCTTCGGAAGGCTCGTCGAGCAGAACCAGAAGCGGATTGCCCATCAACGTGCGGGCGACAGTTAGCATCTGCTGCTCGCCGCCGCTCATGCGCCCTCCGAGCCGGTCGGGCATTTCGGCCAGATTGGGAAACAGCCTGAACAGCTGCTCGGGTGTCCATGACGGAGCCGGTCTCCCGTCGGCAAAATGCCGCGCCGACTGACGGCCGATGTCGAGATTTTCCATCACCGTGAGGTCGACAAAGATCCGCCGATCCTCTGGCGTAAAACCAAGACCGCGGCGCGCAATCTCGAACGGCTTCCGGTTCGAAATGTTCTCGCCATTGAAGCGCACAACACCCTCGCGCCGCGCGACAAGGCCCATGATCGTCTTCATCGTCGTGGACTTGCCGGCGCCGTTGCGCCCCATCAATGCCACGACCTCACCGCGATTCACCTGAAAGCTGAGGTCATAGAGGATCCGTGCGGCGCCGTACCACGCGCTCAACGAGTTCACCGCGAGCATAGGTTCGCTCATGGTCCCGCTCCCGCGAAGGTCTTGCCGGTGCCGAAATAGACCTCGCGTACCTGCGGATGATCGCGGATGGAGGCAGCATTTCCATCCGCGATCAGGCGGCCGCGCGCCAGCACAATGATGCGGTCCGCAAAGGCGAATACAACGTCCATCGAATGCTCGGTGAACAGCACCGAAATCTTTCGTTCCACGACAAGCTTTTTGACCAGCGCGATCAGATCGTTGCGCTCGCGCGGCGCCATGCCGGCCGTCGGCTCGTCCATCAACAGGAGACGCGGCTCGTTGGCGAGCGCAATGGCAAGCTCGATGCGCTTGATATCGCCGTAAGCGAGCTCGCGGCTGGGCCGATCCGCCGCCTCACGCATTCCAACCTGTTGGAGCAGGCCGAGCGCACGGTCACGATGCATCCCGGCCGCCGCGCGCCACAACCGATAGGTCTCATGCCCGTGCGAAATCAGCGCCATCTGCACGTTCTCGATGACGGTCATCGAGCTGAACGTCGCAGCAACCTGGAAGGTCCGGCCGACACCGAGTCGCCAGACCGCACGCGGCTCGAGACCGGCGATGTCGCGGCCCCCGAATAAAATTTCACCGGAATCGGGAGCGAGCTGACCGTTGATCATGTTGAAGCAGGTCGATTTGCCCGCCCCGTTGGGTCCGATCATCGCGAGGAATTCGCCCTGCGCAATCTCGAAGCTGACATTGTTGACGGCGTGCACGCCGCCGAATGCCTTGGACAGCGAGCGGATGGCGAGCACGCTCACGGTTTGGCTCCCACCTTGCGCCAGAGCGACGAAAAAGCGCCGACAATGCCCTGCGGGAAAGCCAGAACGAGAAGCAGGATGATGGTGCCGAGCAGAGCCCGCCAATACTCGGTCTGGCGCATGACGGTGTCCTGCAACGTGGCAAAGACCGAGGCGCCGACGATCGGCCCGGTCAGCGTCTGGATGCCACCGAGCAGCACCATGACGAGGCCGTCGATCGAACGTCCCACGTGGATTGTCTCGGGCGAGATCGAGCCTTTCGCAAAGGCAAACAGCCCGCCGGCGACGCCGCAGACGCCACCGGCAATGGCAAAGCCGAGCCAGTGCACGCGCTTCACATCGATGCCGATCGCCTCCGCGCGCAGCGGCGAATCGCGGCCGGCACGCATGGCATAGCCGAAGGGTGCGAACAGAAAGCGGCGCAGCATGAGGACGCCGATCACGGCAAGCAGCAGGCTCAGCAGGAAATAGACCCAGGCCTTGTCGAAAGGCGGCGGCGGCCACACTCCGATGACGCCGTTTGAACCGCCGGTGAGGCCTTCCCATTGGAAGACCAAAGCCCAGACGATCTGTGCAAAGGCGAGTGTCAGCATCGCGAGATACACGCCCGACAGCCGCACGGCGAACCAGCCGAACAGCAGCGCCCCCGCAAGCGCGACCAGCGGCGCAGCGACCAGCGCAAGGCCCATCGGGACGGCGAGCCATTTCACCAGCAGCGCCGCGCCGTAGGCGCCAAGGCCGAAATAAGCGGCATGGCCGAACGAATGCATACCGCCCGGACCCATGATGAAGTGCAGCGAGGTCGCGAAGATAATCGCGATCAGCACGTCGATGCCGAGGATCAGCAGATAGGGCGAGCCTTGCGCGAGCAGTGGCAGACTGAGCAGCACTGCAAGAACGGCGGCACCGAGCATCTTGAGCGCAGGCGTCGCCGGACGGATAGGATCCTCCGGCTCGGCAACCGACCGGACCTGCGCTTGCGGGCGGCCGAGCAGGCCGTAGGGGCGCACGATGAGCACCACCGCCATCACCAGGAATTCGGCAACCAGCGTCAGCTTGGAGAAGTTGACGGCCGCAAAGCCGAGGTCGACCACACCGATGCCGATGCAGATGGCCTTCACCTCGGCGATGATCACGGCGGCGAGATAGGCGCCGGTGATCGAGCCCATACCGCCCACGACAACGACAACGAAGCCATCGCCGATCGCGACCAGATCAGTGGCGAGGTTTGCCGGCTCGCGCGCAACCTGCAGGGCGCCGCCGAGGCCGGCCAGCGCGGAGCCGAGAGCAAACACCGAGGTGAACAGCAGCGCCTGGTTGACCCCGAGCGCGCTGACCATTTCCCGGTCCTGCGTCGCAGCCCGGACCAGGCGGCCGAAGCGCGTGCGGGCGAGCGCGAAATGCAACGCCAACAGCACGAGCGGACCAATGACGATGAGAAACACATCATAGGTCGGCAGCCGCCGGCCAAGCACCTCGATCGATCCACGCAAGCCCGGCGCCCGCGGGCCGAGCAGATCTTCCGAACCCCAGATCCAGAGCGTCGCGTCATTGATGACCAGGACCAGCGCGAAGGTCGCGAGCAGCTGGAACAGTTCGGGCGCGCGGTAGATGCGCCGCAGAAGCACGATCTCAATCAGCGCGCCGATGACGCCCACAATGAGCGCGGTAGCGATGATCCCGCCCCAAAATCCGAGGCCGCCGCCGATATGTGTGGCGAACGAATAGGCAATGTAGGTCCCCAACATGTAGAGGGACCCATGCGCGATATTGATGATGCGGGAGACGCCGAAAATCAGCGACAGGCCGACAGCGACAAAGAACAGACCTGAGGCGGTGGAGAGCCCGTTGAGCGCCTGAAACAGAAATGCGCTGAAAGTCATAAAAAGTCACCTCTCCCCGCAAGCGGAGAGAGGTTAACGAAGGACATCACGAACGAAAACCTAGTTCGATTCGACCGGCCGGAGTTTCTTCACCTCGGCGTCGCTCGGCAGCACCGATGCGCCGTCGACATATTTGAAGTCGGCCATGGTGCCTTTGCCGCCTTCGAGGACGATCTTGCCGACATAGGCGCCCATCGTCGCCTGGTGATCGCTGGCGCGATAGATGAAGGGCCCGAACGGACTGTCGACGTTCAATCCCTTGAATGCCTCGACCAGCTTCTCGGTATCGGTCGACTTCGCCTTGGCAATGCCTGCGGCGAGCGAATGCATCGTTACATAACCGACGACGGAGCCAAGACGCGGATAGTCGTTGTACTTTTTCTTGTAGGCGTCGACGAAAGCCATGTGCTCCTTGGTCTTGATCTTGTCCCACGGATATCCGGTGACGATCCAGCCGACCGGCGCCTCGTCCTTGAGCGGGTCGAGGTATTCAGGCTCGCCGGAGAGCAGGCTCACCACGGTGCGGTTCTTGAACACCCCGCGGGTATTGCCCTCGCGCACGAACTTGGCGAGGTCGCCGCCGAACAGCACGTTGAAGATTGCGTCCGGCTTGGCATCGTCGATTGCCTGCGCAACCGCGCCGGCGTCGATCTTGCCAAGCGGCGGCGCCTGCTCGGTGACGAACTCGACGTCAGGCTGTGCCTTCTTCATCAGCATCTTGAAGTTCTCGGCCGCTGACTGACCGTATTCGAAATTCGGATAAACCAGCGCCCAGCGCTTCTTCTTCGCGCCCGTCGCGGCGGGCATCAGCATCGCCACCTGCATATAGGTCGAGGCACGCAGCCGGAACGTATATTTATTGCCGTTCTGCCAGGTGATCTTGTCGGTAAGCGGCTCGGCTGCTAGGAAGAACACCTTCTTCTGCCCGGCGAAATTCGTGACCGCCAGTCCGATGTGCGACAGGAACGTGCCGGCAAGCATCGAGACGCCTTCGCGCGTCACCAGTTCTTCGGCAACGCGCACGGCCTCGCCGGGATTGGCGCCGTCGTCGCGCGAAATGACTTCCAGTTTCTTGCCGAGGACGCCGCCTTTGGCATTTATCTCCTCGATCGCCATCTCCCAACCCTTCTTGTAGGGGTCGAGAAAGGCGGGCTGCGCCTTGTAGCTGTTCAGTTCGCCGATTTTTATGGTCTGCTGTGCGTGAACCTGGAACGAAAGGCCGGCGGCGAGGCTGCCGGCAAGCGCGAGAGTGAACACGTGGCGCGTCGGTCTCATGACTGGAACTCCCTGCGTGGCGGCTGACCGCGCCTTTCGGCACGCGCCGCGATTGTCAACATCCTGTCGCCTGCGGCGAGCGAGCTTGTTTGTACACAAATAGTCCGACCGCCGGGCCGAGCTTGTCAAGCGAAGCAAGGTCGCTGCATCGCTTTCCCGATCGTGTACTAGCCTTTCGGCTTGTCGCGAAAGCGATCCATCAACGGCTTATCCTGGCCGCCGTCGATCTCGATCATCGTGCCATTGACCATTTCCATCAGCGGGGACGCGAGCATGGTGACGAGGTTTGCCACCTCCTCAACCTCCGCAATGCGGCCCATCGGGATCGACGCGGGGGCGAGCCTGTCGGCTTCTTCGTAAGATATCTTCATGTCGCGCGACATCGCCTTGACCAGGCCCGCCCATCGCTCGGTCCGCACCGGGCCGGGATTGACCGCGACGAAACTGATGCCGTTCTTGCCGTATTGCCCGGCCAGCGACAGCGTCAGGTTTTGCCCCGCCGCATTGGCCGCCCCCGGACAGATCTCCCAGTAAGAGGGCTTGACGCCGTCATTGCCGATCAGATTCACGACGCGGCCGCCGCCCTGCTTCACCATGATCGGCAGCACGTAACGAAGGCAACGCACATAGCCCATGAACTTGAGCTGGAGGCCTTTTTCCCAGTCGTCTTCGGTCAGATGCTCGATCACGCCGCCGGCTGCCGAGCCGGCATTGTTGACCATGATGTCGACCCGGCCGAGCGCCTTGTGGCCCTGCTCGATGAAGTTCCTAGCGTCCTTGTCCTGACGCAGGTCGGCGGGGATGGCGACGACCTTGCGGCCGGTCGCCTTGGCAATTTCGCCGGCTACCGCGTCCAGGGGCTCCTTGCGTCGCGCGCAGATGGCAATGTCGACGCCTTCCTTCGCCAGGGTCAACGCGATCCCCTTCCCGATGCCTTCGCTGCCGCCAGTGACCAGCGCGGTCTTGCCTTTGAGCTTGAGGTCCATCGCTCTCTCCCGGTTCTCAGTGTGGCTTGTGCGCGAGCCAGCGGCCCGCTTCGGCATCGGCGAACAGCTCGGCCAGCGCGGCGTTGAACTTCTCGGGTTCCTCGCTGGTGAGGGTGTGACCGGTGCGCGGAACAATCATGAGCCCTGCGGTGGGCACCGTGCGGCGCAGGAAGATGCTGGCGTCCACGCACCAGTCATCCTCGTCGCCGACGACAATCAGCAGGGGCACGGAAAATTTTTTCAGGTCGGCTTCCAGGTCCCAAAGGGTCGGCCGCCTGGCCTGCAGATTGATCATGGTCAGCGAGTGACCTTGCGCGGAGTGCTCGCTCAGGATGCGCACGAACTCGGCATAACCGCGCGGGTCCTTGTTCTTGTGCGCCTGACGCGTCGGGCCGTCGGCGTAACGCACCGCGGCGGTCTTGATATCCGTGGAAGCGAACATCTTTCCGGTCTCTCGCGATGCCGCGCGCGTTTCCTCGACCACCTTCTTGTCCGCACTCGAACCATAGCCGCAGCCGGCCGCCGTCATCGAAATGCAGCGCTGCGGGTAACGGATGCCAACGAGCAGGGCTGTCAGCGAGCCCATCGAGTGACCGACGATGTGCGCTTTATTGATCTTGAGCGCATCCATAACCGCAATGACGTCGTCGCTGAAACAATCCTGGCTGTACTTTTCCGGTTCGTTAGGAATATCGGATGGCGGATAGCCGCGCTGGCTGTAGGTGATGCAACGGTGCGAGCGCGCGAAACGCCGCATCTGCGGCTCCCAGGTGCGGTAGTCGGCCGCATATTCGTGCACGAAAACGACGGGCGTGCCCTGCCCTGCTTCCTCATAGTAGAGCCGCGTCCCGTCTCGCGCGGTGATATGCGGCATCACGCCCTCCACTCGCCAGCGGCCAATTATTTGCACGCAAACGAAAGCGGAGTAAAGTCGCGCTCGCCTTCGAGCAAGCCGACGCGCAAGATCGCCGCTCGAAATATGCAAGGGGGTACGTCATGGCCAAGATGTCTCGACCGGGATTTGCCGCGGTATTCGCGTGCCTGGCGGCACTGACATTCAGTTTCGTACCGAACGCGCAGGCGCAGCAGAAACCGGTCATCAAGGTGTCGAGCCTCACCTTGCCGGTCTTCAACCCGCTGGTGTGGAACATCATGAAGGCGCGCGGCATCGACGCCAAGCACGGCTTCGAGCTCGACGCCAAGGCCTATCCGTCGATCTCCGCTTTCTACGCGGCGTTCGCCACCGGCGAGACCGACGTGCTCATCGGCGGTCCCACGATTCTGCAAAAGCTCTACCAGGAAGGCGTGCCAGTGCGGATCATCGCGACCGGCTTCACCCTGGCCGACCTCGTGATCTTCGCCCGGGACGAGAAGATCAAGTCGCTCGCCGACCTCAAGGGCAAGCAACTTGCCATCGACATGGGCGGATCGCAGTTCCAGGTGACGAAGATCTACGCCAACGCCAAGGGCATCGATCTCGGCAAGGACATCATCACCGTGAACGCGAACTTTGCCGTCGCCCGCGCACAGCTCGAAGCCGGCCGCGTCGACGCGGCACTGGTGATCGAGCCGCTCGCAAGCATCACCGCCAGGCAGCATCCCGATTGGCACGTCATCTTCAATGGTGCGCAGGGCTGGAAGGAAATTACCGGCGGCGACGGCTGGGAAATCGTGACCGCCATGCGTGCCGACGCGATCGCAAAGAATCCAAAAGCGCCGCAGATGCTGCTCGCGGCATTGCAGGACGTCGCCGACGTCATGCATAAGGACACGGCCGCCGGCGACAAGATCGCCAACGAGACGCTCAAGTTACCGCCCGGAATCCTCACTGCCGCGGTGGACAGCAAGCGCCTGCAGATGATCATCAAGCCGGCCTGGGACCCGGCGACGCGCAAGTCCATCACCGACATCATGGAGCGCGCGGTGAAGGCCGGCTTCTACGAGAAGATGCCGGACGAGAAGATCATCTACACGCCCTGAGCGCATAGCCGCACTTTACGATGAGCACGGAGCATCGCGAGTCTGTCCCGGTTCTGATCTTTCCGCGCCAGACTCTCGTCTCCCTGCTCGTCTTTGCGCTGGCCTGGGAGCTCCTGTCGCACCTGGCACCGGCGCTCGGGATTCCGCCCTTCGCGATTCCGAGCATGCTGCGGATCGCGAAAGCGATCGCGACCATCACGCCTCTGGATATCGTGGTCACGCTGGCGCGCGTCATCGGCGCGCTGATCGTCTCCTTCGTGCTGGGGATTGTCCTGGCGATGGCGATGTACCGCTCCGATACGCTCGACAAATATCTGCATCCGATGATCCGCATCCTGATGGCGGTGCCGGTCGTCTCCTGGATTCTGTTCGCGGTGCTGTGGTTCCCCGGCGTGGAATTCCGCATCGGGTTCGTGCTGGTTGTCGTCTGCGGCCCGGTTTTTCTGGTCGATACCCTTGACGCCATGCGCTCGGTGCCGCGCGAGCTGCGCCAGATGATGCGCTCGTTCCGGCCGACGACGCTGCAGTTTTTTGTGAAGCTGATGCTGCCGGCGATCGTGCCGACGATCTTCACCAGCTGGAAGGTCAATATCAGTCTTGCGATCCGTGTGGTCACCATCGCCGAGCTGGTCGGCGCCGTCACCGGCATCGGGCATCAACTGTCGGTGGCGCAGGAACTGTTCTCGGTGGCCGACGTCTTCGCCTGGACCATCGTGCTGGTCGCGCTGCTGTTCCTGCTCGAGGCTGTCGTGGCGCGGATCGAGACGCGCCTGTTGCGGTGGCGCGCATGACGGCAACCATGAACGGGCCGCCGCCGATCAGCGTCACGGGGCTGCGCAAGGTCTTCCGGCAGGCCACCACCGGACAGGCGGTTGTCGCGATCGAGCGGCTCGATCTCACCATTGCGCCGCGCGAAGTTGTGGCCATCGTCGGGCAGACCGGCTGCGGCAAGTCGACGTTTTTCGACCTGATGATCGGCCTCGAAGCTCCCACCGAAGGCGCCATCCATATCGGCGACAAGAGCCCGCACACCGACTTTGACTCCTTTCGTGGCCGCATAGCGACCGTCTTCCAGCAGGACCGGCTGCTGCCGTGGCGCTCGGCGCTGGACAATGCGCGCCTTCCGCTCGAGCTCATCGGCGTGCCGGAGGCTGAGCAGCGCGAGCGCAGCCTGACCTGGCTGAACCGGCTCGGCCTCGGCCAGTTCACCAATGCCTATCCGCACGAACTGTCCGGCGGCATGCGCCAGCGCGTGGCCATCGCGCGGGCCTTTTCCGTGCAGCCGGAGATCCTGCTTGCCGACGAAGCTTTCGGCCATCTCGACGAAGTGACGGCGGCGGAGCTGCGCGAAACGTTCCTCAAGCTCGCGCGCGAGTGCGGCTCGACCGCGATACTGATCACGCATCAGCTCGAAGAGGCGATCAGTGTCGGCGATCGCATCGTCGTGCTCGGCAGGTCGGCGAGGCTGCTTGCCGACATTCATGTCAGGCAATGGCCGAAGACAAAGCACGCGCTGCTGCGCGAGGCGATACAATCGACACTGCAGAGCAACGCGCCGGATGCGCGGCTGGCGCAATAAATAAGATCGTCATGGCCGGGCATAGCCGTTCGAAGAACGGCGTGCTTTCGGACGACTATGGCCGGGCATGACGGTTGAGAAACTATTCGAGACATCAGCGGTGTAAGACAGCCTTCGCGGCATCGCCGACCGCCTCGATTTTGTCGTCGATATCAAGAAAGCAGACGATCCGGCAGGGACACCCTTCGAGCCCTTCGTAGCGCCACGGGAACGCGCCGATCACGCAGCGTTTGCCCAGCATCATCTCGATATCGCCGCCGAGATTCTCGGCGTGCAGCAGGCCTTCCTGGAAGGCCCAATTGTGGAACGGGAACACGTCGGCCGTAACCTTCCGGCCGGATTTCTTGTGCGTGTATTCGAAGGTCCCGAAAAATTCGCCGGGCGTTTTGCCGTGCTTTTTCGTGAACTCCTCCGCAAGGTCGGGCCGCATGTAGCGGATGGACGTGTTCATGGCGTGGTCGCAGGAGCCGGTGTCCATGCCCCACCACCTGATTTTCTTCTTCAGCATCCAGTGCAGCGTGTCGAGGCTCGGGCCAGGGTGGTAACAGAAGTATCGAACCAGGTCCTGCTGCGGTTGCCCTTCGTAATGCCTGTGCCATCCGGTATGCAGAATGAGAATGTCGCCTTCGCGAATATCGGCGCCGCTGCTCTCGATGATCTCCGGCGTGATCACCGCCCAGTCGTGCATGTGTTTTGAAATGTCGACGACGACGCCGCGGTTGACCAGATAATCGAGCGGCAAATGGGCCATGTCGCCTTTGTTGTTGTCGGTGGCATGCATGGCTCCGTCAAAATGGGTGCCGACATGCAGGGCCGTATCGATGCGCTGCGCGACGATGCGGACCGTCTGCAAATTCTGCGCGTAGTACATCTTGTTGCCGGCGTAACCGACCCAGCCGGGCGTATGCACGTTCATGACGTGCGAGAGATCGACTATTTTCATCACACGATTCCTGGTGGCGGCGTTCAGAAGTGTTTAATCGATCACAAGAACTCGTGCAGCGCCAGATGGGCGCCGAGCAGCAGTAACCCGATGAAAAACCATAACCGGAAGGTCTCCGCCTGTACGCGTCCCCGCACCAGCTGTCCGAGAACCATGCCGGCAAGCGAAGCGGCGAGCGCGAGCAAGGATGGCCCCGCAATCGACGTGTGAATTTGCCCCGCGTGCGCGAGCGCCAGCGCAAGCGTGATCGTGGAAACGGTAAACGACAGGCCGAGCGCCTGCACCAGTTTGTCGCGGTCAAACTGCAGGGACTGAACGTACGGCGTGCCTGGTATGACAAAAATTCCGGTTGCGACGGTGGTGGCGCCGGTCGCCGCACCCATGACAAGTCCGAGCCAGGTTTCCGCGCGCCGTGGCACCTTGAAATTCACATTGACGAGACCGAGTGCCGCATAGAGCGCTAACGCAACCCCCAACCATACTGTCGCGCGGCCCGTATCATCGTGCGGCAACGACACCGCGCCGATGAACGTGCCCACGCAAATTCCGGCAAGCACGGGCCACAGCCGCCGCACAAGCTCCCAAAAATTCCCGCCGACCAGAGCCTGCCAGACGTTCGTCACCAAAGACGGCACAACCAGAATCGCCGCCGCCTGCGCGGGTGCCATCATCAATCCGAGCAGCCCGATGGACACCGTCGGCAAACCAAGCCCGATGGCGCCTTTGACAAAGCCGGCCAGCAGGAAGATGCCCGTCGTCGCAACAAGAAGCGTGTTTGAATCCACTTCTGCACCTGTTCCACGCCGCGACCTTGTGCGATGCGGTCGCTTCGCGCAATGCGTATCAGCGCGAGTCCAAATTTCGTTTTGGCGAAGCCACTTCGTTGCCGCACGGCACCGTTCGGTGCCATACTTTCCCCGGTCGAAAGTTCACTGGAAGCCAACCGTATGCCGGAAGTGTTCGTCGCAAAAATCACACAATTTCCGGACGGTGAGCGCCGTATTGTCGGCCATGCGGGACGCGAGATCGGCGTGTTCCATTGGCAAGGGAAATTCTATGCTTATGAGAATATGTGCCTGCATCAGGGCGGCCCGGCCTGTGAAGGAACAATGATGCACAAGGTCGAGGACGTGATCGGCCCCGACCGCAGCTGGCTGGGTCAGAAATTTTCAAGCGAGGAAATTCATTTTGTGTGTCCCTGGCACGGCTATGAATACGATCTCAAGACCGGCGAATGCGCCGCCGATCGCAGCCTGAAACTAAAAAGCTTCGAAGTGGTCCGGCGCGGGGAGGATATCTATGTCGTCACAGGCTGAATCGACCGTGCCGGCTGGGCCGCGGTTGAGCGATGCAGACATTCAAGACATGCTTGCGAGAGCCGTGCGGCTCTATGCTGAACGGGTTGCCGAGCGGGAAGGCGAACTGGCGGCTTTCACATCCGATGCAACGACGGCGACCGAAGTCATGGTGACGGTCACGGCGATGCTCAAGGCGGTGAACGTGCAGGTATTTGAACTCGGCATGTGGCAGGCCTGGTCCGGGAGAAAGCGATGAACAAGAACAAACCGCCACACCCCGCTCATTCCCGCGAAAGCGGGAATCCAGAGCGACCATTACAATTGCCAATGTTTTGACCCTGGGTCCCCGCCTCCGTGGGGACGAACGGATAAAAAGAAAGATGGACCTTCCCCTCAGTGACTTCCGTCGCATGGAGGTCGAAGAGTTCGACACCAGCAAGCTGCTGGCGCATGCCTCGAAGCAGGCTACCGAACGCGGCTACAAGAACTTCCCGATCGTCGACGTGGATTCGCACCACTACGAAAGCGAATCGATCGGCGAAATTCTCGACTACATGGACGACCCGGTGCTGCAGCAGCTCGCCCGCAGCGCGCGGCAAGCGAATGCGAAGAGCGTTGGCATGCTGCCGGCCGGCGTCGGGTACCAGGACATGGGCGGCCGCGTCATGCGCTACGCGACCCGGGGAATGGAAAAAACGGAAGCAGGCGTGCAGCGCGATATCGCGCTGACGCGGCGGTGGATGGACGCGATCGGTATCGACGTCGCAGTGATGTTCCCGACTCCGATGCTGCAGCTCGGCCTGCACCCGCAGGTCGAGGTCGAGGTCGCGCTGGCGCGGGCATACAATCGCTGGCTCAGCGAACGGGTGCTGGCTCACGAGCCGCGTATCCGTTCCATGCTTTATCTGCCGTTCAACGACGCGGACGCCGCTTACCGAACCATTCAGGAATTCGGGCAGACCAAGGGCGTCGTCGGTTTCATGGTGACGTCGGCGCGCTATCGTCCGGTCCACCACAATTCATACATGAAGACCTATGCGCTTCTCGAAGAGATGAATCTGCCGCTCGCATTCCATGCCGGCTACAACTGGAACGACCAGACCGTCGGCATGATGAACCGTTTCATCTCGGTTCACGCGCTGGGCTTCGTTTTCTACAACATGGTGCATCTGGCCAACTGGATCACCAACGGCCTGCCGGAGCGCTTTCCAAAGCTCAAAGTGCTGTGGGTCGAGAGCGGGCTTGCCTGGGTGCCGTTCATGATGCAGCGCTTCGACAATGAATACATGATGCGCTCGTCCGAGGCCCCGGCGCTGAAGAAAAAGCCGAGCGAGTACATGCGGGAGATGTATTTTTCATCGCAGCCCATGGAAATGGCCGACATGGCAGCGCTCGAGCAGACCTTCCGCATGATTAATGCCGAAACGCAATTGCTCTATTCGTCGGACTATCCGCATTGGGACTTCGATTTGCCATCGACAATTTACGACCTTCCGTTCCTGACCGAGCAGGCGAAGCGAAATGTCCTTGGCGGCAATGCGATGAAGGTGTTCAATCTCAAGCTGCCGGCGCAGAAACTGGCGCGTGTCGCATAAACAGCCGGCACGAGGGAGGATACGGTGCGTGCATTTATAGCAGGGCTTTCCGCAGTGCTGCTGATTGCGTCCAACGCATTCGCGCAGGATACAGCTGCCGATTATCCAAACAGACCGATCAAGATTATCGTCTGCGTTCCCGCGGGTGGTGGCGTCGATACGGTGACGCGAATCGTTGCGGAGGGCCTGCATCAGAAGCTGGGTCAACCGGTCGTCGTGGAAAACCGTGCGGGTGCTGCCGGCAATATTGGAGCGGAAGCGGTCTTCACGTCGGATCCCGACGGCTACACGTTGCTCGCGGCGCAGCCGGCGCCGCTCACGGTCAATCCACTTTTGTACAAGAAAATGAATTTCGACCCGACGCAGTTCGAACCGGTAGCGATCATGACCTCGATCGCCAATGTGCTGCTGGTACGCCCGGATTTTCCGGCAAAGACCGCAAAGGAATTCATCGAATACGTGAAAAAAAGCCCGGGCAAGGTCAATTACGCGTCGCAGGGAATTGGCACGACCTCACATTTGACGGCGGCTCTGTTCGAACGCGTCATCGGCACCAAGCTGGTGCATGTCCCCTACAAGGGCACCGCACCCGCCCTCAATGACATTATTGCGAGTCATGTCGATTTCATTTTCATGGAACTGGCATCGGCCATCAAGCTGCACCAGGCCGGCAAGGCGCGAATCCTGGCGGTAGCGACAAACAAACGGATTCCAAATCTGCCGGACATTCCGACGCTCGACGAGGTCGGCGTGAAAGGCTTTGAATCCGGCACATGGAATGCGATCGCTGCCCCGCCGAAGACGCCGGCCGCGATCGTCGCGAAGCTCAACAAGGCCGTGAATGAAGTTCTGAAAAGTCCGGAAGTGCAGGATCATTTCGCCAAAATCAACCTGCACGCAGCCGGCGGCTCGCCTGCCGAAGCCAAGGCCTTTATCACGAAGGAAACCGAAGTGTGGGGCGGCGTCATCAAGGACGCCCACGTAGAAGCCCATTGACCGCATCCCGGCGCCGGTCCGATGGTGCCGACAGAGCCGCAAACTGGGCCTATAATGCAACCGACCTGCCGGCTATAAAGCCGGCCATCAATAGCGCGCATACCGCGTAAGGAGACGACCATGGACGAGAGACCGCGCGACCCGGTGAAGATCACCGCCGAAGACATCAACCCGCGCTACAACTGGGGCCGGCATTTGCCGGTGCTCGGCACTATGGGCGTCGATTTCGAAGAACGCGTTGATTACCGCCGCTTGCATCGCTATCGCCTTGGCCGCGCGCAGGCGGCACTCGAGGCCTCCGACCTCGGCGCACTGTTGCTGTTTGACGATAACAACATCCGTTACGTCACCTCGACCAAGATCGGTGAATGGGCGCGCGATAAGCTGTCGCGCTGGGTTCTCCTCACGCGTGGCGGCGATCCTATCCTGTGGGACTTCGGCTCGGCCGCAGTCCACCACAGGCTCTATTCCCCCTGGCTCAAGCCGGAGAACTGCAAGGCCGGCCTCGTCGGCTTGCGCGGCACCGTCGATCCGGCCTTCGGCCTGATGAAGCGGCATGCCGAGGAAATGGCCTCAATTCTCAAATCGGCAGGCGTCGCCAAAATGCCGATCGGCGTCGATATCATCGAGCCGCCAATGGCGTTCGAGCTTGAAAAGGCCGGGATCAAGATCAAGGACGGCCAGCAGATCATGCTGAGTGCACGAGAAGTCAAGTCCGCCGACGAAATCGCACTCCTCAACCGCGCGGCCGCAATGGTCGATGGCGCCTACGACGTCGTCAATGAAATGCTGCGGCCAGGCGTGCGTGAAAATGACATCGTCGCCGAGGTCAACAAGTTCCTCTACACGCACGGCTCCGACGACGTCGAAGCGGTCAACGCCATTTCCGGCGAGCGCTGCAATCCGCATCCGCACAATTTCACCGATCGGATGATCCGTCCAGGCGATCAGGCTTTCTTCGATATTCTGCAAAGCTTCATGGGCTATCGCACCTGCTACTACCGCACGTTCAATGTCGTGCGGGCGACCCCCGCACAGCACGACGCATACACAAAGGCGCGCGAGTGGCTCGACAATGCCATCGCCCGTATCAAACCCGGCGCCAGCACGGCGCACATCTGCGAAGTGTTCCCCAAAGCGAATGAATTCGGCTTCCCCGACGAGATGGCCGCGTTCGGCCTGCAGTTCGCACATGGCCTCGGCCTGAACCTGCACGAGCGGCCGATCATCTCGCGTGTCGTGTCGATGGATCATCCGACCGAAATCAAGGAAGGCATGGTGTTCGCAATCGAAACCTATTGCCCGGCGACCGACGGCTTCTCCGCCGCACGCATCGAGGAAGAGGTCGTGGTTACCGACAAAGGCTGCCGCCTGATCTCGCTGTTCCCCGCGGAAGAATTGCCGATCAGCGCAAAATATTAGGAAGGGAAGTTGCGCGTGCCCGCTTACGCGGGCGATTTCTCGCGCAGATGGGGGAAGCGCTCGCTCAGCAATGAGCCTTGATAAAACGTGGGGTTGAACGCCGCCTGCGCGCGGATGTTGTCGAACCACGCGACGACCCGCGGCAGATCCTGCCAGTCAGGCATTCCGAGATCGTGCATGCGCACTAGCGCCGGCATGACGGCGACATCGGCGAGCGTGATCGATTTGCCAAGCAACCACGGCCCTCCGCTCCGCTCGATCTCAGTATTCATGCGCTCATAGGCACGACGCAGGCGCGCGAGCGCGGCATCCATCTCGTGTTTCGGAAAGCCCGTCTGCCCCATCGTGAGCATGAACTCGCGCCGCAAGGGCTTCGATTCCGCCATGGCGACGAAGTCTTCGCGGCTCATCTTCTGAAATCTCGGCAGGAAGGCGAGATTGAAAGTCGGTACCCGCACAGCGGCAGCCGGCATCTCGTCCATGAAATGCATAAGCGCGCGCATTCGCGCACGTTCCACCGGACTCTCCGGCGTGAAGCTTACATTTGGTGCAATTTCGTCAAGGTATTCGATGATGACCGTCGAATCGATGATGATTGCGCCGTCGTGATCGAGCGTGGGCACAACCCCATTCGGATTGAGCTTGAGATAATCGGGTTTGAGCTGGTCGCCTTCGAGCAGGTTAAGCTTTACCTCTTCGAACGGCAACTTCTTGGAGTTGAACACAAAACGAACGCGCTGGCTGCACGTCGATTGCGGCGCATTGTAGAGCCTGAAGGCCATGCGGAACCTCGGTCGCTAGTCATTCGACTGGATGATATGGCGATATATTTCCGACAGTAAATTTATGGCCATTTTACTTGTGATCGTGAAGCCAGACCGATTGAGTGGACATGTGCGCAGCCGCCGTTTTCCTCCCTTAGGCTTAGACGGCGGCGTGAATCCTCCACCTTATGCACACAGGGCCCCCGTGAGGGGCCCTTTTTTTATGTGTGCACATCCCGCAAGCGGGACGTGCGATGCCCCCATGAGGGGCCTTTTTTATATGCGCACATCCCGCAAGCGGGACGTGCGATGCCCCCATGAGGGGCCCTTTTTTTATATGCGCACATCCCGCAAGCGGGACGTGCGATGCCCGGCGAGGGCGTTTTTTCGCGTGGGCCGGGTTGCGCCGTCAGTCCCCAGTTTAGTGCTCAAGCCCCGTCGGCACGTTCTTGTTTTCGGACGCAAGCTTCATGCCGGCGGCGAGTGCCATAGTCTCCATCAGCGCCGCGAAATCCTTGTTGAGATAGGCCTGCGGATCAGACTGTAAGGTCGCGTGGCCGAAATGTCCCTGCAAGACTTCGCGCGTGGCTGCCGTCACCGGCATCGGCACGTCCATCTCACGGCCGAGCTCAAGCCCGAGATCGAGATCCTTGCGCAGCAATTCCGGCGTGAAGGTCGTTGTCCAATCAAGATTGACCAGTGCCGGCGACTTGTAGCGGGTAAACATCGATCCCATGACGCCGTTGTTGAGAAACGCCAGGAAGGCGTGGCGCGGCACACCCATCTTGTTCACCAGCAGGGTGATCTCGATCAGGTTCTCGATCACGACGCCGAGCATGACGTTGTGCGCGATCTTGCAGATGCGCGCGAGGTCTCCCTCTCCCACATAAGACACGCCCTGCGGCGCGACCACCTCCATCAATGGAATGATTGCCTTGCAGGCTGCTTCCTCGCCCGAAACGACGGACGACAGCCTGCCAGCCTTGATGACCTTCGCGTTGCCGGATACGGGTGCACAGATGTAGTCCGCGCCTTTTGCTTTCAGCCGCTTGCGGATGTCGGCGGATTCCTCAACTGAAATAGTCGAGCAGTCGACGCAAATTTCCGGTGCCTTGCCGCCGGAAAGCACACCGTCTTTTCCAAAATAGACCTGTTCAAGATCCTTGCCTTCCGAGACGATCGAAAACACAACGTCGCATGAAGCAAGGTCGGAGAGCTTGTCGACAATCTTGCCACCTTTGGCGGCGAGCGGCTCAGCCTTCGCGCGTGTGCGATTCCAGACAGTCACATCGTGACCGGCTTTGAGCAGGCGTTCCGCCATGGGTAGCCCCATGCGGCCGGTTCCGATCCAACCGATCTTCTGTGCATTCTTCGACATCACGAAACTCTCCCGTTGAAGTCCAGCCGCCATGCAAACGCGCGCGACCGGGCTTTAGCCGTTCTGCCGCTATTGCGCCAGTGGCGGCAGGCCGCAACAAACGGAATAGCCCGTATGCTTGTCGCGGCTATTCAAAGCGCATTATTCTTCGGCTGAGGCCGGTCACAGGCTGCCAAAAGGGCCTTCGTCAAAAGGGCTCATGGCCCGGACCTTGGGAGGATGTGGGCACCCGATGCAGGATGCCGTCACGACCACGATCCCTGTGGGCGAAGTCCCCGACCGGCCGCAGGCCCGCGAGCGGCTGCGCCTTGTCTTTCGCAATGTCTTTCCGTTTCTGGTCGTCGGCGTGATCTGGGAAATCGTCGCGTGGGCCGGCATATTTCCACGACGGCTGTTTCCCACCCTCGAGGAAGTGGCGTCCACATTCGTCCGGCTCACCGTTACCGGCATCCTTCCGCATCACGCCATCGATACCGTGATCCGCCTGCTGAGCGGTTTTGCGCTGGCTGCGCTCATCGGCGTGACCATTGGCGTGCTGATGGGCCGGTCGCGACGGGCCGAGGATATCTGCCTGCCGCTGGTCAGCATCTGCGCGCCGATACCCGGCCTCGCTTATGCCCCTCTTTTCCTGCTCTGGTTCGGTCTCGGCAACATTTCGGCCGTGCTGCTCGTCGGCTTTGTTTCGGCTTTCCCCATCCTGTTCAACAGCTGGACCGGCGTGAAAGCCGTCAAGGAAATCTGGGTGCGCTCGGCGCAATCCATGGGCGCGGACGATCGCCGGATGTTCAGCCACGTCATTCTTCCAGGCGCCTTGCCGTACATCCTGACAGGGTTGCGGCTCGGCCTTGCGCAAGCGTGGCGCATCCTGGTCGCCGTCGAAATGCTTGCCGCCGTGCCTTGGGGACTTGGATGGCTGATCTTCGGCGCCCGTGAATTCCTCAATACCGACGCGATGCTGGCCGGAATTGTCGTGATCGCGCTTATCGGGCTCGGACTCGAAAAACTCGTGTTCCAGAAAATCGAAGACTACACCGTTGTGCGGTGGGGAATGATCACGTCATGACCGAGCAAGGACAGCGTATGCGATCCATCGTTCGTGCTGTGGTCACACTTGCGGCCGCCGCAGCCGTGTATGAGCTGCTGGCCCGCAGCGGTTATTTCGCACCCGCGCTGCTGCCGACGATCCCTGCCATTGTTCGCACACTGGTCGCCATGATCGCCAACGGCACGATGATCGAGCACGCCGCCTTCACGATGTACCGGGTCATGTTCGGGTTTGGCCTTGCGATCGCGACCGGAATTCCGCTCGGGATCCTCATGGCCCGCTTCCAGCGAGTGGAAAATTTCTTCCTGCCCCTGGTCAGCGCCCTCATGCCGATCCCTTCGTTCGCGCTGGTCCCGCTGTTCATGCTGTGGTTCGGCATCGGCAATCTGACAACGATCCTGATCGTGTTCTATGCCGCGACCTTTCCTATGGTGTTCAACACCTGGTCGGGCGTCCGTTCGGTCAATCCTTTGTGGCTGCGCGCAGCCGGGGCCATGGGCGCGGACGAACACAAGCTGTTCTGGAAGGTGATCATTCCCGGGGCGTCACCTTTCATCATCACCGGCGCTCGGCAGGCCTTCCTGCGTGCGTGGATCGCGGTTGTCGGCGCCGAAATGATTGCCGCGTCTGACTGGGGTCTTGGCTGGGTCATTTTCGACGCCAAGGAATTTCTCAACGCCGATATCATGCTGGCTTCGCTGCTCGTTATCGGCGGTATCGGCTATGCCTTCGAGCGACTCGTATTTGGTTCGATCGAGCGCGCAACCGTGCAGCGGTGGGGCATGGTGCGCATGGCCAAAGGTTAGGGAAATGACCGCTGTTCACATTTCCGCCCGATCCCGCAGGTTTTAGAAATGGTCCCGATTGAAATTCGTGACGTCACCCTTGTGTACGATACACCGGGCGGCAAGGTTCCCGGCGTAAAGGACGTCAGCTTCAGCATCGGTGCTTCTGAATTTATCTGCATCGTCGGTCCCTCGGGTTGCGGCAAGTCCACGCTGCTCAACATCATCGCCGGCTTTCTCTCGCCGGCTGCCGGCGAGATCCGCATCGGCGGCAAACCGGTGACCGGCAGCGGCATGGATCGCGGCATCGTTTTTCAGGACTTCGCGCAGCTGTTCCCGTGGCGCACGGCGCTCGGCAATGTCACTTTCGGCCTGGAAATGAAAGGAGTCCCAAAAGAAGAGCGCAACCGGATTGCACGCGAGCAATTGCGCCTGGTGAAACTCGAAAAGTTTACCGCTTCTTACCCTCATCACCTATCCGGCGGCATGCAGCAGCGGGTCGCCATTGCCCGGGCATTGGCGTACAATCCATCGGTTCTGTTGATGGATGAGCCGTTTGCGGCATTGGACGCACTCACCCGCGACGACATGCAGCGGTTGCTCGCCGACGTCTGGCGTGAAACCCGCAAGACGGTAATCTATGTGACCCACAATGTGGCAGAGGCGGTGTATCTGGCGGATCGCGTCGTCGTTATGTCGCCTCACCCAGGCACCGTGAAGGCCGAGATCAAGATCAGCCTGCCACGCCCGCGTGACCCGCTGAGCGTGGAATTTGTCGAAAGTCAAAAGGAGCTGCTGCGGCATCTCGGCCAAGTTGACCAAGCCGGCCAAGACGGCCAAGACACCGGCGAAACGAAAGCCGAAACGAAAGCCGAAACGAAAGCCATGAATGGCAAAGCCAAATCATAGGGAGGAACAGCAATGAGCACTGCGAACAGAGGAATGACCCGCCGTCATGTGCTGGCGGCAACCGGCGCCGGTGTACTGGCGGCGGGATTTGGCGCACGGCCTGCGCTCGCGCTGGACACGGTGCGCCAAGGCTACCAGACCAACATGTGGGGCATGCCGACCTACTATTTGCTGCGCTCCGGCCTGCTTGAAAAGCACGGCGTGAAGTTCGAGGAATTCGCGGTGCCGTCCGGCAACCTCACAATGCAGCAGATGGTGGCGCGACAGGTCGACATGGGAACCTACGCGGGACCGTCTTTCGCGATCGGGCACGACAAAGGCGGTCTCGTCGCCATTGCGATGATCGAGTACGTCGGCAAGACCGCGCGCGTGATGGCACGGAAAGACCTGAACCTCACCAAAGTCGAGCAATTGAAGGGGCTGAAGGTTGCCAATCAGACCGGCTCGTCCACCGGCAATATCTTCGTCGATCAGATCGCGACCAAGGCCGGCCTGAAGAAGGGCGACTACCAGGAAATCCGGATGAATGTGAACGACATGGTGGCGGCCATGGCGGCCAAAACAGTCGATGCAATGGTGAACGTTGAACCATACAACGCCATCGCCGAAGCCGACGGTCTCGCCAATTCGATCTCCGATTTTTACGATTTCGACAAGCTGCCGGTATTCATGGCCGCGACACCGGAATTCGTCGACAAGAGTCCGGACACCGTAGTGGCTTATCTCAAGGCGTGGCTGGAAGTGGCCAAGGACTTCAAACAGAATCCGAAGAAAGTCGCCGATACGATCTATTCGTTCTACGCGTCCAAAGGCTACAAAATGGCGCCCGAGACGTTCGCCAAGGCACTCGCTCGCGTGGAGGTCAATCCGGGCTGGCCTTCCGACCTTGCTCCCTACATGACTCACCATGCGGAAGTCCTGTTGAAGGAAAACAAGATCAAGGCCATCCCGGACTGGAACAAGGCCTTCCGCACCGACTTCCTGAAGAAGGCCATGGCCTGAGGACACTTGGACTTTTCATCACAAGGCCGGCGCACGCGCGCCGGCCTTTCTGCAAGAACCTGAAGAACACCGGAGTGCACGATGTCGGCCGCTGACAATCCGCTGGGCAAGGGTGGTGAGCCTGTCACCTGGAATTTCAAGCTTCTCGCGCAAAACGATCTCGGCGGCTTCGGCGGCATGGGCGAAGGCATGTCGGTGCAGATCGCCAAAGACGGGCGGCGCATCATCTGGCTGGCGCACGAAAGCGCGCCGAAAAACTTTACGGGCGTAGACGTCTCAGACCCGCGCAATCCGAAAGTCATTGTCCAGACCGACCTGCCGAAACCCTACATGCGCTCCAATTCGCTGGAATTGTCGGGCGACGTCATGGCGGTCGCCTACCAGACCCAGAAGGTGAACCAGCAGCCGGCCGGACTTGAACTGTTCGACCTGTCGGTACCGGAAAAGCCGCGCTCGATCTCTTTTCTGGATTGTTCGGGCGTAAATTCCCGCGGCGTGCATCAGCTGTGGTTCTGCGACGGCGAATACGTGCACATGGCGTCGGGCGCGCCGGACTTCGAGCCGAGTCATCCGCTCGACGACCAGTTCTACCGCTGCATTGACGTCCGCAATCCGTCGAAGCCGGTCGAAGCGGGGCGCTGGTGGATGCCCGGCACCAGAAAAGGCGAGACGCCGCTGCCGCGCCACAAGCTCGACAAAGGCTACCGCGCCCATAACACCAATGTGTACAAGCAGCGAAAAGACCGGCTCTACCTCTGCTACATCGACGGCGGCATGTTCGTGATGGACATTGCCGACAAGTCGAAGCCGAAGCCGATCTCGCACTGGACGAATTCGCCGCCCTATACCGGTTTCATGCATACGGCGGTGCCTTTGTTCGACCGCGGCCTGCTCATCGTCACCGACGAATCGACGGAAAATAACGCCGAGGACTGGCCGAAACTGGTGTGGGTAGTCGATGCGCGCGACGAGAAGAACCTCGTCTCCATCGCTACCTGCCCGCTGCCGCCGGTCGATGCCTACGCCAACCGTGGCGGCCGCTTCGGCGCGCATAATATTCACGAAAATCCGCCGGTGCCGACCGCCTGGCAGTCCGACCAGATCGTCATCGGGACGTTCTTCAACGGTGGACTGCGCGCCTACGATATCTCCAATCCGTACCAGCCGAAGGAAGTCGGCACCTTTGTGCCGCCACCGCCAAAAGGCACGCCGGCCGGCGCCGTACAGCTCAACGATGTGTTCGTTGATGAACGGCAGATCGTTTACACCGTCGACCGCCACACCGGTGGGCTCTACACACTGGAGATGGATTTCTGAACGAGCTCTTTCCCTCGCCCGCTGCCGGGCAATTCGGCCGCAGGCTCAGGCGCGAGCGGGGCGCGCGTCTGCCGGTGACCGTGATCACCGGTTTCCTCGGCGCCGGTAAGACCACGTTGCTCAGGAGCTTTCTGGCAACGGCGGAAGGGCAAGGCACCGCAGTCGTCGTCAATGAGTTCGGCGCGACTGGCATCGACGATGCGCTGGTGCGGCCGAGCGCCGATGAAACCGTACTGCTGGGAAACGGCTGCCTGTGCTGCATCACGCGCACCGACCTGCAGCAGGCATTGCGCCGGATGGTGATCGAGCGCGAGCGCGGCGAGCTTCCCGATTTCCGTCGCATCGTGATCGAGACCAGCGGTCTTGCCGATCCAAGCCCGATCCTGCAGACCTTCGCCACCGATCGCGCGCTGGGCGGCATTTTTCATGTCGAAGCGGTTGTGACGGTCGTAGACGCCGTCACCGCAGCGGAAACGCTCGGCTGGTCGGCGGAAGCGCGCAAGCAGGTGATCCTCGCCGACCGGCTCATCATCACCAAGACGGACATTGCGGGCGAAGGCGCCGGCGCGACGTTGTCGGCCAGATTACGCGCGCTCAATCCCGGGGCGGAAATCTACGAAGCGGTCAACGGTGCTATCGATCCGGCGTGCCTCACGGAGCCCGCCTCCGATCAGCGCAACGTATTCGTGGCGGAAGCCGCGCACAGTGACGGAATTGCAAGCTTCGTTTTGACCGAGAATGCGCCGCTGCCCTGGCCTGTTTTTGCGAAGACAATGGATGCCCTGATGCAACTGCGCGGGCCTGACCTTTTGCGCGTCAAAGGGTTCCTGAACGTTAAAGGCTGCAAGGGCCCCGTCGTCGTGCAGTTCGTGCAGCACCTGGCCCACCCCCCGGTCGAACTGCAGGACTGGCCGGATGACGGCCGGCAGAGCCGTGTCGTCTTTATCACGCGCAATATTTCCGGGCAGCAGGTGCGCGGGCTGCTGGAAGCCTTGCGTAAACTGGTTTAGCGGAGTCCCGCGTCTACTCGCGATCCCGCCCGGAAATCTCCGCCTGCCAGGGCGCGACCCGGCGCTCGACAAAACCAATCAGCCAATTCAACCCGATCGCCAGCACCATCAGGATGATGATCGGCACAAACATCGTCGCGGTGTCGAAATTGTTGGCTGAATTGATGATCACGGCGCCAAGACCGGAAATCGTCGTGAAGAATTCCGCAATCACCATACCGACCACCGCGCGCCCTACCGCCAGGCGGATGCCCGCCATGATGTAAGGCAAGGTCGCCGGCAGGATGATCCGGCGCAGGATGACGGTATCAGGCGCGACGAAGGATTTTCCGACCTCGATCAGGGTTTTCGGAACAGCGGTGACACCGAGCCATGTGTTGATGCAGATCGGAAACAGCGACATCAGGAAGATGACCGCGACCTTGACGGCAAACCCGAGCCCGAGCCACAGGATCAGCAACGGCACCAGCGCCACAAGCGGCATGGCGTAACCCGCCGTGATGTAAAGTCCGAGGGCCGCTTCTGCGGCACGAAAGCCGCCGATAAAGAGGCCGAGCGGCACGCCGACCGCAATGGCAAGCGCGTAACCGATCACGAAGGGCCGCAGGGAATCGTAAAGCGCAGACCACAGCTGACCGGTGACGGCGAGCTCCCAGAATGCCTCGGCAATCGCAGACGGATAGGAGCCGAACACCGGGTTGATACGCCGGCCGAATACTTCCCAGACAATCAGCAGCACGGCAACCGACGCGACCGTGATCATCCAACGCGGCAACGGCTTGCGTTCGGCGGATTCCTCTTTTGCCGCCGCTTTTTCCTGCCTGTCGGCGATGTCGACCATCAGTGCACCGTCGTCCCGTCATGCAGTGCGCGCCAGACCTTGTATCGCGTCTCGGAAAATTCAGGCATTCCGCGCACGAGCCCGAGATCCGGACGGGGCCGCGCGAGCGGCACATTCATGACCTCCTGTACACGGCCGTTTTTCATCACGACGATGCGGTCGGCGATGATCACGGCCTCATCGAGATCATGGGTGACGAACAAAATGGTCTTTCCGGTGCGCGCATGGATATCGAGCAGTTCGCCCTGCAACGTCTCGCGGGTCTGGGCGTCGAGGGCGCCGAACGGCTCGTCCATCAACAGGACCTTTGGGTCGATGGCGAGCGCGCGGGCGATGCCGACCCGCTGCTTCATGCCGCCGGAAAGCTGATGCGGGCGCCGGTTTTGTGAGTCCTTCAGGCCCACGAGATGCAGGTATTTCTCGGCCGTTTCACGCAGCTGGGTGCCGCGGATGCCTTTCATTTCCAGCCCAAACATCACGTTTTGCAGGGCCGAAAGCCAGGGCAACAGTTCTGCGTGTTGGAACACCATGCCGCGATCGTGCCCGCAACCATTGATTTCGCGGCCGTCTACGGTCACGCGGCCCCCGTTCGATGGATCGAGCCCCATCGCAACGCGAAGTGCCGTGGTCTTGCCGCAGCCGGACGGGCCGATCAGCGCAACGATCTCGCCGTCCTTGACCGTAAAGCTTACGCGGTCGAGCGCCTGCACATGATGGACCTCTCCGTCCACGCGCAACGTGAAACGCTTGGAGACGTCGAGGAAACTCACCTCACCCATTCAGAGCTCCGAACTGCAGGTTCAGTGACCGGTGACCTTCAGGGCCTTGTCGCGATATTCCGGCGCGGTCACGATCTTCAGATCGAGCGGCGCCTTCAGCTTGCCTGCCTTCACCATCTGCTCCTGGATCCACTGGATCTTGTCGGCCGGCAGCGGCAGCGTCGGATCGACCGCATGATGCTGAATGGCATCGTCATAGACAAAAGCGGGCCGTGGATCGTCCGGCTTGGCGTGAATGATTTCGCGCGTCAAAGCGATCGTGGCATCCCGGTTCGCCAGCGCAAAGCGCAGCGCGCTCATCTCCGCGGCGAGGAACTTGACCGCATCGTCACCGCGCTCGGCAAGTTTCCTGGCACTGGACACCATGCATACCCGCAGAAAATTCGGCACGGCCTCGCGGCCTGCCACCAGCAAATGAATGTTCTTCGGAGCGATCGGCTGATATTCGTTCGAGACGACAGCTGCATCGACCACACCGCCGATCAGCGCCTGATAGCGATCCTTGTCGCCGCCGACGGCCGCAAGCTTCACCTCACTGTCAGAGATGCCGAATTTTGCGAGCGCCGAGCGCGCCAGCATGTCGGGCATCGAGTTGGGGGCGGATACGGCAATCTGCTTGCCCTTCAGATCCTCGACCTTCTTGATCTTTTCGTTGGCATAGATGCCGTGCGGAACGACAATCCAGTGACAGCCGAGCAGCTTGACGTCAGCGCCCTTGGCGTCGGCCGCGAAAACGCCCTGCGGTCCGCCTTCGAAGCTGTCGAGCTCGCCGGCGATCAATGCCTTGAGCGCAAGCTGGTCGTCCTTGAATTGCGAAATTTCGATCTTGAGGCCCTGTTTCTTCGCAAAGTCGCGCGTCGATACCATCAGGAAGATGCCGGCATCCGCTTTCGCGTTGATCAAGCCATGCTTCCAGACCTTTTCCTGCGCGGCACCGGGGGCAACCAAGCCGGCCAATGCTGCGGCGGCCACGATGGCGGCAAGCCCAATCCTGCGGGTTTTCATGCGTTATCCTCCCTGATACGCGCCTTGACGGCGTCTGTGTCGCGCTGTTCCTCCGGAATTCTAGCATCATTTGGGCAGACGGCGCGACGGCAATCGAGTGCCGCCAAGAAGTCAAGCCGGCGCGAGCCGCCCAATGTCCGCGCGCACAGCCTTTATAAGGCCCGGCACTGCCGCATCGTTTCCGGGCGCCATGATGTGCACGCCGGCGACGCCGGTTATATCGCTCAGTTCGCGAATGATGTCGGCACAGATCCTGGCACCCTCGGCGACCGGATCCGTTGCCTGCTCCATGCGGTCGATCAACGCATCCGGAATAACCGCGCCGAACAATTTCTCCTTGATCCACCGCGCCGACTTCGCCGAGCGCAGCGGCACGACGCCGATCAGGAACGATAATTTGCCGGTCAGGCCCTGCTCGGCGAGCCGCGCCATATAGCGATGCACGACCCCCGCATCCATGCAGAACTGTGTCTGCACAAACTGGGCACCGGCATCGATCTTGGCCTGCAGCCCCGTCGGTTTCCAACCGGGCGGCGGATCGATCGGGTTGTCGGCGCTCCCAAGAAAGAAATCAAAGTTGCCGGCCACCTTCCGGCCCGTCGGAAGCTCCCCCGCATCCCGCAAGCGCCGCGCGGTACGGAGCAGCGAGCGCGGATCGAGGTCGAAGACCGGCTTGGCGTCGGGCTGATCCCCGGCGCCCGGATCGTCACCACGCAGCATCAGCAGATTGCGCACGCCCGAAGCCGCAGCGCTCAGCAGATCGCTCTGCAGTGCAATCCGATTGCGATCGCGGCAGGTCAGCTGAAGAATGGGCTCTATTCGCTGCTCGACAAGAATTGCGGCAGCCGTGACCGCACCAAGATGCGGCCGCGCGCCGGCGGCATCGGTGACATTCACCGCGTCCGCGAGACCTTTCAGCGGCAGCGCCTTCGCAAGCAGTTCGCCGCGATCCGCCGACACGGGCGGCGTCACCTCCGCGGTGATAACGAAGCGTCTGGCACGCAATTTGTCCCGCAAGGTCGCCGGCATCCAACCCAAGTCGCAAAATCCAGTGGACGATGCAAGGGTAACAATGGGAAAAATAGCAGCAACCGAAGGCGCGCAGCTTGCAGGCCCCAATGTTTCAACCGGCGAAATCCATCGACGACATGATTGCTCCTATTGTGGACGGCTGCATGCTGGTGGTTCCGCGCGAAGTTTCCGGCGCGCCGATGGCCGCAACACGGGCTTTGATCAAGCGCGGTGTCAAGCGATTGCATCTCGTGGCGCTGCCGACATCGAGCCTGCAGGCCGATCTGCTGATCGGGGCCGGATGCATCGAAACACTCGAGACCAGCGCCGTGAGCCTTGGCGAGTTCGGGCCGGCGCCGCGTTTCACCGCCGCAGCGACTTCTGCGGCGATCAAAATAAAGGACGCGACATGTCCTGCATTGCACGCCGCCCTGCAGGCATCGGAGAAAGGCGTGCCGTTCATGCCGCTGCGTGGGCTTATCGGCTCGGATATTTTGAAATATCGCGACGACTGGAAGGTTATCGACAGCCCGTTCGGCTCAGACGACCCGATCGTTCTTCTCCCCGCGATCAAGCCCGACGTTGCGCTGCTGCACGCGCCAATGGCGGATCGCTTCGGCAATGTCTGGATCGGACGCCAGCGCGAGCTGGCGACAATGGCACACGCCGCGGTGAAGACCGTCGTAACCGTGGAAAAAATCTACGACGGCAACCTGCTTGACGACCCGACGCTCGCGGCCGGTACGCTCCCGGGCTTTTACGTCGAGAGCATCGCGGTTGCCGAGCGCGGCGCATGGCCACTGGGGCTGCCGGATTTCTACGGTGCGGACGCAGAACACCTCGCTCTGTATGCGCGCATGGCCGCAACGGAGGCAGGGTTCGCCGACTATCTGGACAAATATGTCTATGAAAAACGCGCGGCATAGGCCGACGCTATCCACCGTCATGCCCGGCCTCGTGCCGGGCATCCACGTCTTGAAACAAGTAAGACGTGGATGGCCGGGACAAGCCCGGCCATGACCAAGAGAGGGTTTCGCGACGAAGAGCTCCTTGCCGACGTCATTGCACGGCTGATTGGGGATGTGCGTCATGTCGCGGTCGGCAATGCATCGCCAATCCCGGCAACCGCAGCACTGCTCGCGCGCGAGCGCGGTAAAGGGAGGCCGTACGTTTCTCTCCTGCAAAGCCGCAAGCACAATTTTTTCACCGACGGCGGCCGCGAGCTGTTCGATTGCGCGGGTCAGGGCCGCATCGACGTATTCTTTCTTTCGGGCGGGCAAATCGACGGACAGGGCAACGTCAATCTTGTGACCATCGGCAACTACGATCATCCGAAGGTGCGGTTCCCGGGCTCATTCGGCTCGGCCTACCTTTATTACGTCGTGCCCAAAGTGATCCTGTTTCGCACCGAGCATTCCCGCCGCACGCTTGTTCCGAAGGTCGACTTCGTCAGCGCACCGGGCATCAACGACGAAAATGTCTTTCGGCCCGGGGGGCCGGTCGGGCTGGTGACCAATCGCTGTGTTTTCACTTTTGCCAACGGGCGTTTCGCGCTGGCGAGCGTGCACCCGGGCCACACGCTCGAGGAGGTCGTTGAAAACACCGGCTTCGATTTCGACCGACCGCAGAGCGTACCCGAGACGCCGGCGCCGACGCCCGAAACGCTCGCGCTGATGCGCGAGGTGGTTGCCCCGCAGCTCGCCGAGGTCTATCCGCAGTTTGCGGCGCAAGTGTTCGACGTCGGCCAGGCTGCTTTCGTACGTTGAAAGAACCCTGCCCTTCCGGTCGTTAAACCCGTGGGCTAGTCTCCGCCCGCGCGGCCGGCCGGCTGCGGCACATCATAAGAAACGGAAGGAATGCGTCGGTGAAAACGGTTGAAGCTGCGGTGATCGGTGTCGGATGGGTCGGGGGCACGCGCGCCGAAACATTGGCGCGCACGGCATTGGTCGACAAATTGCATTTGTGCGAAATCCGCCCCGACCGGCTCGCCGAAGCAAAGAAGCTGTACAAGCCCGCCACAGCCACGCTCGACTACAACGACATCACCAGGAATGACAATATTTCGGTCGTCTACATCTCGACCACGCCGGAGTCGAACCACTACCCGATCTGCCGCGACTGCCTGAAGTCCGGCAAGAACGTAATGCTGGAAAAGCCGATCGCGCTGGAGCTGTGGGAAGCGGACGAACTCATCCAGCTCGCCAGGCGCAACAACCTCAAGTTCACCATCGGCTATTCGCAGCGTTTCAATCCGAAAATCGCCTACGCCAAGAAGAAGATCACCGATGGCACGCTCGGTAATGTCGTGTCCGTGATGGTGAGCCGCCATCTTTCGCGCAGCCTAGGCAAGAAGATTGCGAGCCGCGTACGGCTGTCCCCGGTGGTCATGGAATCGACGCACGACCTCGATTTCGTATTCTGGCTCCTGGAGCCGGCGAAGCCGGTCAAGGTCTATTCGCAGGGCGCCTACGGTTACATGCAGCCGGTGAACGGCTCGCACGACATCATGTTCACCAACATCACCATGGACAACGGCGTCGCCGTGATGATCGCCGGCGGCTGGAACCTGCCGCCGAGCTATCCGAACTACTGCGCCACCTGGATCGAGATCACCGGCACCGAGGGCGCGCTGTTTCTCGACGACACCCAGCGTGACAACTGGCTCAACACCATGAAGGACGGCCAGCAGTTCCCGATGTCAACCATGCCGGGCGAATGGGTGGACAACGTGTTCGCGGGCGGTATGGGCCCGGAGACGATCCATTTCCTCGAGGCCTGCATCCGCGACACGCCGGTGATGGTGACGCCGGAGAGCGCACGGCGCGTGATGGAAACGTACAGCGCGGCGGACCTGTCCGCCGATCGCGGCGAACCGGTCGATCTTCCGCTCACCAACGAAGCGATTTCGGCGATCGCCGAGTTCAAGCAGAAGATGCGCGCCGGGGTGAATCAATGAAAAGGTCCTCCAAGGGCGTCGGGCTTGCCATCATCGGCGGTGGCCGCGTCGGGCTCTTCCGCGGCGAGGTTGCGGCGCGCCATCCGGCCGTCGAATGGATCGGCCTTGCCGAGAAGAACCCAAACCGGGGGGGCGAAGTGGGCCCGAAAATCAGTGCCGATTTTGTCACGCAAAGTCATGTCGAGCTGCTGAAGCGCCCCGAGGTGACGGCCGCAATCATCTGCACCGACGAGCACCTGCACGTCGACCCGATCATGACGGCGGTCGAGCGCGGCATTCCGATGCTGATCGAGAAGCCGCTGGCAACCGATCTCAGGGAATCTGCGCGGGTGCTCAAGGCGATCAAGGACGCCAGGATCGACGCCGTTGTCGGCTATACCCAGCGTTTCCGCCGCCGCTGGCTGGCGGCCAAGGAAAAATGCCGTACCGGCGCGCTCGGCGACGTCACGATGGTGACCTCGCGCGCATTCATGAATCGGCTCGTCGCCATCGACAACTACAAGCGCACCGACGATCCCTCGACCATCTCCCCGATGGTGATCTCCGG
>DASSRJ010000059.1:0-18063 GCA_035701845.1 Pseudolabrys sp.
GGTGAACCGTAGCGGGAACCGCGTCCTTGAGTCCAGACTTCTCGCCTCATGGCGTGAGAACTAGCGGCTCAGCGCGATTGCATTGATATGCCGCCCATAATCAGGCTCGTCACGATGCGTGCTGCGGCGGTAGCTGTAGAAGCGCTCGGGCTCTTCATATGTGCACAAACCAAGATCCTCGTATTGCGTGACGCCGGCTTGCTCGACCCGGTATGCGATGTAACCGCCGAGGTCGAACATCGCATGGTCCTTGCGATCTGACGGCTTGAAGTAGCGCGCATTTGCGGGATCGGCGGCAAGAAACCGCTCGACAAACTCCGGGCCGACTTCATAGTTCGACTGGCGGATAGTGGGCCCGAGTGCCGCAGCGATGCGTGCACGCCTGGCGCCGAGCCGTTCCATCGCAACGAGCGTGGCTTCGATGACTCCCGATAACGCGCCACGCCATCCGGCATGCGCTGCACCGATCACACCCGCCTCACTGTCGGCAAACAACAACGGCCCGCAGTCGGCAGTCGACACGCCGATTGCAAGGCGTGGTACCTGTGTGACGAGAGCGTCAGCACGCGGACGGCTGGCAGGTGTCCACAGCTCCTCTGCGACGACGACGTCCGGTGAATGGATCTGAAAAGGTGTGAGGAATCGCTCCGCATCTACGCCCAGCGCCGCCGCCATGCGCGCGCGGTTTTCGGCGACTTTCTCGGGGTGGTCCCGGGAGCCGACGCCGCCATTGAGGGACGAATACACACCTTGCGATACGCCGCCGGAGCGCGTGAAAAAGGCGTGTCGGATGCCCGGGAGGGTGGCGAGGGAAGAGGCCTGCAGCATCGATTACCGTGGGGTGGTCAATGGCCACGCATCAACAGTAAATAGGACGTGCAAGGCCACGCGGCTAGCTCATTGAAACCTCGAAAGCGGGTGGCGTGCCGATGGAAGGATGCACGAAAGCGGCAACTTTAAACAATTCTCCCATGGCGGTGCGTTCGCGGCCGATCAGGCGCGCCAGGGCCCGGTCAATTTCATCGGGGCGCGCGGCCTTGGCCCTGAGTGAAGCCGCGCGCTGCTCGATACCGAGGCGACGCAGGAACTGCGATTGTTCGATCGGCCCAAACCCCTTCGCGCCCATGGCCTCGACGGCCCGCGACAGAGCCTGAAAATCGACGTGGGCAGTGAGGTCGAGTGCACCGGGCGTGGTCAACGGATCTGCATAAGCATGCCGGCCGACGGCCTGGAATGTCTCCCCGATGCCGGATTCGATGTGGCCGTAGTCGATCGCCAGCGCGGCACCACGGCCATCTGCAACGCGCCGGCCGACCTCCATCGCCTCGGTATCGCCACGCCATTCGAAGATCGCGCCCGTGCGCGCCGCGCTGACCTGTGCCGGTACCAGGGTCTGGAAAAACGGAAGCGGTTCAGGAGCAATCGTGAAAGCAAGCTGATCGTTTGCGTCGACCTGAATTCGGCGCTCGTGCCAGCCGCGATCGGTCTTGATGGCCTGGTTGACCGGCAGCGCGTCAAAGAACTCATTGGCAAAAATAATCGCAGGTCCCGCAGGTACGTCGGCAAGTTTCGCGTGCCAGAAAAGCGTTACGCCCGCGCCTTCCAGCGTTTTTTCCTGCTGTGCCTGAAGCACCGGGCTGATCTCGACCAGATGCGCGACGATTGCAGAATGGAATCCCGGCACGATCTGCACGGCGCGCAGCACATCATTCATCAGCGTGCCGCGCCCGGGGCCGAGCTCGATCAGCCGCACATTCTCGGGTGCGCCCATTCTCGTCCATACAGTCGCCGCCCACAGGCCGATCAGTTCGCCGAACATCTGGCTGACTTCCGGCGCTGTCGTGAAGTCTCCACGCGTGCCGAGCGGATCGCGCGTGGTGTAGTAGCCGTGCTCGCGGTCGAACAGGCAGAGCGCCATGTACTCCGCCAGCGGCATCGGGCCCGCCGCGGCGATACGGCGGCGGATTTCGGTTTCGAGCGGCGAGCGGTCCGACACTAGTGGCTCCGCAGCGGCGGGTGTTTCAGCGCGTAAACGATGAAACCAACGCCGGCGAGGAACAGCGGTACCGACAGCAACTGACCCATCGTCGCTCCGCCCCACAGGAAACCGAGCTGGGCGTCGGGCTCGCGGAAAAATTCGCAGAATGTGCGCGCGATTGCGTAGCAGACCGCAAAGCTTCCGATAATCAATCCGGGCCGTTTCAATGCGCCGGCGCGCATCAGCAGCGCCAGCACGGCAAGCAGAACCAAACCTTCAAGGGCCGCCTCGTAGAGCTGGCTCGGATGCCGCGGTACCGGGCCGCCGCTTGGAAAAATCATCGCCCAGGGGACGTCGGTGGGTCTCCCCCACAATTCGCCGTTGATGAAATTGGCAATGCGGCCGAGAAACAATCCGATCGGGCCGACGGCGCATGTGATGTCGCCCAGCGAAAGCACCGGAATGCCGCGCAGATAGCCGAACAGCACCACCGCAACCACGCAGCCGGTGAAGCCGCCGTGGAATGACATGCCGCCATTCCACAGCTGCAAAATTTCCAGCGGATGCGCGGCGAAATGCGGCAAGTTGTAGAAGAGAACGTAACCGATGCGGCCACCGAGGATGATGCCAAGCGTCACCCAAAGAATGAAATCGTCGAAGTCGGTGACCGTCAGCGGCGCCTTCCCGCCCCACAATTTGCCGGAGCGGATAAGGATGCGGGCGTAACCCCAGCCGAGCAGAATGCCGACGATGTAGGCGAGGGCGTACCAGCGGATTGCGAACGGGCCGAGGTGCACCAGGACGGGGTCGAACGCAGGATAAGGAATGACGAGCAAAGGCATGCAGTGTCCGATTCGCGAAGCGAAGCGCCCCTCACGTGGTAGCATGCCGGGTCTTGCGGCGGCACGACCGGATCGCCATTCTGATGTCAGCCGTGCGCCGGAGATGAGGCATGACCCAGACCAGCAACCGCTTTTTCGACGAAATGGCGCGTCTGATGAATGACGCGGCAGGGGTGGCGCAGGGGGTGCGGCGCGAGTTCGACACCTTGTTCCGCAACCAGGCCGAACGCATTCTGCGCGACCTCGATGTCGTACAGCGCGAGGAATTCGAGGCAGTCAAGGAGATGGCCCGGCTGGCGCGCGAGGAAAACGAGGCGCTCAAAGCGCGGATTGCCGCGCTGGAGGCAAAAGCCGACAAACCCGGCAGGAAATCCAAGGATCCCGCTGCGGACCAGGCTCATTGACGCCCCGGGTCCGTGGTTTCTTGCCCTTTACAGCCGTCATCGCTATAACCCGGCCCGTTCGCGGCCCCCGGCACCCCTGGAGGCTTGCCGCGTTCGCAGGCGGCGGAAAATGCCGCCTTTTCCATTGGTTTAGATGAGGGTTTCAAGATGGCGACCGTCCAGGAAATGAAGGCGACGGCGCGTCCGAAAGGCGGCAAGGGGGCCGCCCGGTCTGCGCGTCGCTCCGGCAAAGTGCCGGGCGTGATTTACGGAGAGAACAAGCCCCCGATCATGGTGCTCGTCGAACACGATGAGCTGCGCAAGCGCATCTATGCCGGGCGCTTTCTCACCACGCTCTACAATCTCGACGTGGACGGCACCAAGCACCGGGTGATCCCGCGCGACTTCCAGCTCGACGCGATCAAGGATCTGCCGATGCATGTCGACTTCCTGCGCGTGTCGGAAGGCGCCACCATTCGTGTGCACATTCCGGTGCACGTGCTCAATGCGGATCAGGCGCCCGGCGTGAAGCGCGGCGGCGCGGTCAACATCGTGACCCATACCGTCGAGGTGGTGTGCCCGGCTGACGCCATTCCGGAATCGATCGACGTCGATATTTCGGGTCTCGACATCAACCACTCGAAGCACCTGACCGACGTCGCGCTGCCGCCGAACATTCGCGTGATCGGCAAGCCGGACATGACGCTCGTCACCGTGGTGCCGCCGTCCGGCTACGCGGAAGAAATGAAGGCCGCTGCCGAAGCCGCTGCCGCGGCTGCCGCCGCTGCTGCAGCCGCTGCTGCAGCGGGCACGCTGCCGGCTGCAGAAGGCGCCGCCCCCGCTGCGGCTCCAGGCGCTGCGCCCGGCGCTGCTCCGGCCGCGGGTGCTGCACCCGCCGCCGCGGCGCCGGCGAAGCCCGAGAAGAAGTGAGGCGGCACGCGAGCCGCCTTGTCGGCGTAACGCACATTGCGATAGGGCGGCCTTGCGGCCGTTGAAGCCATGCTGCTTTTCGTCGGCCTCGGCAATCCCGGCCCCAAGCACGCGGCCAACCGCCATAACATCGGGTTCATGGCAGTGCAGGCGATTGCGCGCCGTCATAATCTTTCGCCGTGGCGGCGACGTTTTCAGGGAGTTGCGGTGGAAGGGACCATTGCCAGCGAACGGGCGCTTCTGCTTCTGCCCGGCACATACATGAATGAATCAGGCCGGGCGGTCGCGGAAGCTGTGCACTTCTACAAGCTCGCGCCGGACAACGTTGCCGTCTTTCATGACGAGGTCGACCTGCCGCCGGCGAAAGTGAGAGTGAAAGTCGGCGGCAGCGACGCCGGTCACAACGGCCTGCGGTCGATCAGCGCCCACCTTGGCAACGACTACAAGCGCGTGCGCATCGGCATCGGCAAGCCGGACATCAAGGAACTGGTGCCGGGTCACGTGCTGGGCGATTTTGCCAGAAGCGAATGGGCCTGGGTCGAGGCGCTGTGCGACGTGATCGCCGACAACGCGCCGCTGCTCATCGAGGGCCGGGACTCGACGTTCCAGAACAGGGTTCATCTCGCCATGGAGGCCAAGGGCTTCGATGACGACGATGACGTGCCCCCCAAGTAACAATGTAAAAAGACGGCCAACTCATGGGATTTAAATGCGGCATCGTCGGCCTGCCGAATGTCGGCAAGTCGACGCTCTTCAATGCGCTTACGCAGACCGCGGCTGCGCAGGCAGCGAACTATCCGTTCTGCACCATCGAGCCGAATGTCGGCGAGATCGCCGTGCCCGATCCGCGGCTCGAAAAGCTCGCCGCGCTCGCCAGGTCGGCGGAGGTCATCCCGACCCGCATCTCATTCGTGGATATTGCGGGTCTGGTGCGCGGCGCCTCGAAAGGCGAGGGGCTCGGCAACCAGTTTCTTGCCAATATCCGCGAAGTCGACGCGATCATCCACGTCGTGCGTTGCTTCGAAGACACCGACGTCACGCATGTCGAGGGCAAGATCGATCCGATTGCCGATATCGACACCATCGAGACCGAACTGATGCTGGCGGACCTCGAGTCGCTCGAGAAACGCGTTGACGCCCTGGAAAAAAAAGCAAAAGGCAATGACAAGGAGGCGAAGGACACGCTCGGCCTGGTCAACCGAGGGCTGGCGCTGCTGCGCGACGGCAAGCCGGCGCGCCTGATCGAACGCAAGCCGGAAGAAGAGAAGCTGTTTCACGCGCTGGGTCTGCTGACCTCGGCGCCGGTGCTTTATGCCTGCAACGTCGAGGAAGCGTCTGCCGCAAGCGGCAACGCGTTCTCGCGCAAGGTCGAGGCGCGCGCAAGGGAAGAAGGTGCCATGTCGGTCGTGATCTCGGCGAAAATCGAATCCGAAATTGCGATGCTGCCCCCGGACGAACGCGCGGACTATCTGGCCGCGGTCGGCCTGAAAGAGACCGGCCTCGATCGTTTGGTGCAAGCCGGCTATGCCCTGCTGCATCTGGTCACCTATTTCACCGCCGGACCCAAAGAGACGCGCGCCTGGACCATCACGCAGGGCACCAGGGCGCCGCAGGCGGCGGGCGTGATCCACACCGACTTTGAAAAGGGCTTCATCCGCGCCGAGACGATCAGCTACGGCGACTACATCGCCAATAACGGCGAGAACGGCGCCAAGGAAGCCGGAAAGATGCGGCTCGAGGGCAAGGACTACGTTGTTGCCGACGGCGACGTCATGCATTTCAGGTTTGCGACCTGATGTTGCGGTGGCCGGATGGCTGTCATGCAGGACAAGCCCGGGGCGGCGGGCTACAAAGCGGCGGATGTCAAAACGCCATTGGGAAGATTTCAGGCCTGGCTCGGTTGCCATCTACGGTCCGCGCCGGGTGACGCGCGAGGAAATCGTCGCCTTCGCCGCCGAGTTTGATCCGCAACCGATGCATCTCGACGAAACGGCGGCGGCCGCCACATTGCTGGGCGGGCTTGCCGCGTCCGGCTGGCATTCCTGCTGCCTCCTGATGCGGATCATCGCCGACGGCTTCATCAACGATTCAAACTCCATGGGTGCACCGGGCGTGGACGAAGTCCGCTGGCTGAAGCCTTTGCGGCCGGGCAGCCAGGTTCGCGTGCGGATGACGGTGCTGGAAACGCGCGCATCAAACAGCCGCCCCGGGATCGGATTCGTCAAATGTTTGTTCGAGATGCTCGACGAACAGGACACCGTGCTGACCATGTTGACGAGCTCGTTGATGATCAGGCGCCGCGAAGCAGGAGTGCGCGCGTGAAGTATTTCGAGGACATCTCCGTCGGCGAGCGCACCGCACTTGGCCGCCACATCTTTACGGCCGACGAGATCAAGGCCTTCGCGATACGCTTCGACCCGCAGCCGTTCCACGTCGATGAAGCGGCTGCCGGGCGCTCGCATTTCGGCCGGCTGGCCGCTTCCGGCTGGCACAGCGCGGTGGCCTGGATGCGCCTGATGGTTGCCGAGCGCCGCCGCCAGGCCGAAGCTGCACGCAGGCGCGGCGAGCCGGTTGCTGCCATGGGACCGGCCCTTGGCCTGCGCGATCTGAAATGGCTGAAACCGGTATACGTGGACGACGCCATCACTTATGAGAGCGAGGTGATCGACACGCGCGTGTCCGAAAGCCGCCCAAATCTCGGCTTGCTCACGGTCCGCTCGACCGGCGTCAACCAGCACGGCGAACTCGTGATATCCTTTGTCAGCACCACCTTCGTCGAGCGCCGCCCGGTGAACACATGACTGTTGCCGTTCCGAACACAAGCGCGAAGCAGGACGAACGTCGTGCGCTCGGCGTCGCCTGTGGTGCGCATGCGCTGCACGACGGTTACACCGACCTCATCTATGTGATGCTGCCGATCTGGCAGAGCGAGTTCGGACTTGGTTTTGCCGCGCTTGGGCTCATGAAGACGGTGTTCTCCGGCACGCTTGCCGGCTTTCAAATTCCCGCAGGATTTCTGGCCGAACGTTTTGGCACCGCCGCCGTGCTCGCGCTTGGCACGGCGCTGGCCGGTCTCGGCTATATTTTCGCCGGATTGAGCGCCGGTATCGCTACTTTGGTCATTGCGCTCTTCATCGGCGGGCTTGGCGCCAGTACGCAACATCCATTGGCCTCATCGCTGATCGCCCATGCATTCTCGGGATCGCGCTCGCTGAAAGCGCTCGGAACCTACAATTTTGCCGGCGATATAGGAAAGATGACCGTGCCGGCGGCGGCCGCGCTGTTGATCGTCGTGCTGCCCTGGCGCCACGCCGTCATGTTGCTGGGCGCATTAGGGGCCATCGCCGCCGTAGCGATTTTTCTGCTGATCCCGCGATATTCGGACGGGGCGGTGGCGACACAAAAAAAGAATGATAACGCCGAACCCGGCCATGCCGCGCCGGCCTATGCCTTTCCACTTCTCCTGTCGGTCGGTGTCATAGACAGCGCCACCCGTATGGCGTTTCTTACTTTTCTGCCGTTCGTGCTCACGGCCAAGGGCGCAAGCCTGCAGACCGTCGGTCTTGCTCTGACGTTGGTCTTTGCCGGCGGAGCGGTGGGCAAACTGGTGTGCGCTTTCATTGGTGCCCGTATCGGCGCAGTCGCCACCGTGTGGCTGACGGAAGCGGTGACGGCCTTCGGAATTGTCGCCTTGCTGCCGCTGCCGCTGGAGGCGGCGATGGTCCTGTTGCCGGTTGTCGGAATCGCGCTCAACGGCACCTCGTCGGTGCTTTACGGGTCGGTCCCCGCTCTGGTCGAGCCACAGCGGCGCCAGCGCGCGTTCGGCATCTTCTACACGGGGACGATCGGTGCCGGCGCCGTTTCGCCCGCGATCTACGGCGTCCTCGGCGATGCGGTCGGCGTTCCGACCGCGCTGACAGCCGTTGCGGCAATCGTGCTGGTGACGCTTCCGGTCACACTGATCCTGCGGCCTGCATTGCCCAAATGAACCAAGTGAGCCAAGTGAACCAAGTGAGCCAAATGAGCCAAATGAGCCAAGTGAGGTGGTGCGGAACCGTTCCGCGCGAATGAAATTGTGCTGGCATGCCCAAGAAGAAGCCCGACACCGTGGCAGTCATGACTCCCGAGCAGGCCAGCCTGCTTCGCCAGCTGGCCTTTGACGCCTACGAGCCGGAAGCGTTCAGTTCCGAACTGACTGCGGCCGAAGCGGAGCAGCGCATCGACGTATTGCGGGCCAAACTGAAACTGATGAGCGAGCCGCCGCACACGCAGTGAAGAAATCGTGATGTGCGGGCGTGTGTGGCGGGGAACCCTCTCGGCGACCTTGCGTTTGCAGGGCTGGACCGGACTTAAGAGGAGGAACTCATGACCTGTTTTCGCCATGCCGCGGTTGTCGCAGCAGTCTTAGCCGGCGCGACAACGGCAAGCGCGCAGACCACAATCATCACCCGCGAGCCTGTTGAGTCGCGGACCGTGATCACCACCGAGCCTCTGGAACTCACGCCGGTTCAGCGGCGCACGATTTATCGCACGATCGTGCGTGAGCACGTGGTACCGGCCGAACCGACGGTCGAGTATCGCGTGGGCGCGCGCGTGCCGGAAAACGTGCAGCTTTATTCAGTCCCGCGCGAAGTAGCGGTCGAAGTGCCGGCGATCCGCTCGTACAAATACATGGTGGTAAATAATCGCGTTGTATTGGTGGATCCTGCGACGAGCCAGGTGGTCGAAGAAGTGGTGGATTAATCAAGGTCCCACCGGCCGAGAATGGGCCCGGCGCGCCAATTGCGCGCCGGGCTTCGGCTTTTTTGCTACCACGTATTTACCTTGGGCCTGCCGGGCTGATATGCGCAGCCCTGTAAGTGCTGGATTTTCGACGCTCCAAGGGCCATATTATGCGCTGAGGAGCTATTGATTATGTCGATGATTAACTACCGTGCCCCGTCCGAACTGTTTCCGAGCCGCAGCCGGAAGTCGCGCCGCCCGATCGGGTACAAGCGCTTTCCGACCGCTGCGGAGGCAATCCGCTTTGCGATCGAGGAATTGCCGCCGGAACTGCTGCTCGGCGCGTATCTCGAAGTCGAAGAGAAGCGTTTCGACGGCAATGGCATCCGCGCGCTCTATGACAGCGCCGACTACCCGCTGCCGCGCAAGGCTGCAAAAACCAAAGTCGCAGCCGCCGGCTAACTGACTTCCTGCTACCTCTGACCGCCGTCCGCCTGCGCGGGCGGCGTTGGACTTTTTGGGCCCGCTCCTCCGCCGGTGTCGGCACATGCCTTTCGATTGGCCATGCAACCAGTGCTGCCTTTCGGCCGTTGTCTGACAGCAGCCGATGGAGGCTTCCCATGAAAAATTCGTACCGTTTCCTGGCGACGGCCGGCGTTGCCGCCGCTCTCACACTGTCGTCCCTGGGCGTTGCAGCTTTCGCCCAGAAAGACTCGATCAACCCCGGACTGAATCCAAGCACGGGCCAGATCAATACCGGCACCGAACCGCACCCGCCGTCGCAATCGGCCGAAGTCAGTAAAATCCCGACGCCGGAAGAGGCGCGCGCTGCGATGATGCAGCCGATCTCGCGACAGCCGTCTGCCGGCAACGCCGCCAACGGAACGACAGGCAGCAGCGGCAATCAACCGCCGATACAGAACGCGTCCGGCGCATCGAACGAGCCACCGCCGTCCGGACCGATTGGTTCATTCGGGCAGACCATTCCGGCAAAATTTTCCAAGCGTAACGACATCCTCGATAACGTGCCGATCATGGCGACGCCATTGCGGTTGACCGACGAGCAGCGCAAGCAGATTTACGATGCGGCGATGGCGGAGAAATCGCAGCCGGTCGCCGGCGCCGACGCGCTCAAGCCTACAAGCGAGCTGTCGCCGGATCAGGCGCTGAACGGCATGCGTCCATTGCCCGAGAGCGTGCGCGGAATCGAAAATGTCTCGCGCCTTTATTACATCAAGGCGAAAGACAAGGTGCTGCTGATCGAGCCCAACGTGCGCACCGTTGTCGCTCAGATCACGCCGTCATAAAGTCGAAACAGCCATCGCCGGAGCTTCCGGCGATGGCAATTTCATCGCTAACTATTCGGCCGGCCTGCTGTAATTGTTCGGCGCGCCCTTCCATTGTGTCAGGCTGTCGCCGATCACCTTCATGGCGGTCATCGCGGCATGGCTGAGGCTGGCATAGCCGGCAATTTCCCGGCCGACGCGCTCACCCTCGCTACGAAGCATTTCGCGCACGCCCTGCAGCTCAAGAATGACGCGATCGATTTCCTCCATCGACGCAGCTGAAACGCGCCGGATGAGCACGTTGAGGTTGTCGAGAACAGGCTCCGACGCCGGCTGCTCCGCGTCGTTCCGTTGACGGCGCAGATAGGCGACGTCACGCCGGACGAACTCGCGAATCTCACCCTCGAAAGCGGTCACCGCCGCCTGCTCGGACTCAGTCCGTTCCAAAGGCTTCCGGTTCGGCGCATAGGCCTCCGGGCCGGTCTTTTCCGGGACCGTCCTGTCCGCACCAAGCCGCTCAGGTCTGTTGCCCGTCATGGTCCACTCCTACAGAAGCGCAAGATCTTGCGCGGATGCTCCCCAATAGCAGCCGATTGCCGCACGCGACTGCGGCGGCCGTGGGGCGGAAGCGGAAGGGTGGCGACACATTCCGGCCAAACATGGCCGTGCGCAAAGTTATGCACGGCTTTTGTGAGGCGCATCGTGGTATTCAGCAACCAGCCTACCAGTGCAATTTGAAGCCGGCCGTAATGCTTCTGTTGCTGGTGGCCTGCCCGAGGTCGGTCACCGCGGTTGTCACATGCAATGGACCGTAAAGCTTCTGGTCGGCGCTGAAGGTATTGTGCGTCACCGGATCATTGCTGGCGTTGGCAAAGCCGGCGCCCAGGGTTGTCCCGGTCGGCAGGATATTGAACTTGACCGCCTTCTCGTTGCCGAAGACCTGCTGCGCGGCGGGCGCGCCAAGCGGGGGCAGCGTCATGAGCGGCAAATCGCCGGCGCCGGTCGACGGCTGGCCGAGCGTTTCTGTGACCGAGTAGGTGCCCTGCACCGTCATGGCGAAACGGCCCCCGAACGGAATCGAATGCTTGATCGTCGTGCCGACCTTGCCTTGCTCGTTCGCCGGATCGACGCGTGCATCAACGCTGGCGAGATTCGGCACGCCGACGGACGCCCAGGCTGCGCCTGCGGGCGTGTCGTCGTTGCGCTCCGAGGGCAAGGACAGCGGATAGGCGGTGGGCGGCGCGAGATCGGCGCCCAGCGAATTTGACCATTCGGTCTGCAAGGGCTGCTTCACCACAACCGTGGTCGAGCCGTCGGTTTTCTGCGTACGCGTGATGTCGTACCCGCCGTCTTTGTAACCGGGAAGGCGCAAGGCCTTTTTCGGCGCCGTGCTGAGGGCACCGGGATCAAAGACCAGAGCGTTTGCAAGCAGTGCGCTGTCTTCCGGGGTCAGGGGCGCGACGTCCGCCTGCTCCTGCGCCGATGCCCGCATGGCGACGAAAGCCAGCGCGCCGACAATCCACACTGCACGACGAACGCGTGTCCGCATTCCAGAAATTCTCCCCGGGAATGTACTTCCGGCTGTTGTGTTGACCGCGCGATGTTCAGCGCAACCGGTTAAGCATTGGTTGCCTTTTGCCATGGAACTTTGGCGAAGCTGTGAAGCAATTTTGGATTATTCCGGTCAGCTGCAGCGGGCAGCAATAGTTTCATTGATGTGTTCCACGTCGGCATCGAAGCGGCCGAGCTCGCGTTCCCGTTCCGGCCCGCTTTTGCACAACGCAGTGACGGCGCGCGCCTTGACGACCTCGAGAAAGTAGAGCCGTGTCGCGGTACAGACATCCTTGCCTTCTATGGCGTCGAGTCCCTTGAGGCGCGCCTGCATTGTCGCAACATTTGTGCTGGCCGCGGCGAGGTTCCGGTCACAGCCGGGCAGCTGCAGAGGTGCAGGGCTGGCGGGCGGTGCTGCCAGCAGTGCCAGCGCGAATGCGCCCGGCACAATCAGACCGATGAACGCGAAAGATGCGAAAATAAAGCGCTTGAGCATGCTGCGGCCCTCCGGCGTTACCACTCATTGGTCGCGCCGGCCGCAAAAAGGTTCATGACGTCGAGCCGGCATGAAACCGGAAACCCGGCTCGGATATTGTCTTCATGGAGATGATATTCTGGGAGCCTGCTTATGCCCGCGTTATTGCCGGTTATATTGACTGCGTCGCACATCGCTCTGGCCGCCGACGCAGTACCAAAGTTCAACCTCGAGGAAACCTGTCGCCGCGCCGGCGAAGTGTCCCTGTCGCTCGGCCGGTCCACCGGCGACTGCAAGCGCGATGAGGACGATGCGCACAGCAAGCTGCAGCAGGACTGGGCGCAATATAGTCCGGCGCAACGCGCCAGCTGCGTGCGATTCACTTCGCTCGACCGGTCGCCCAGTTACGTCGAATTGCTGACCTGCCTCGAGATCGCGAAGGAGGCGAAGGAGCTGCCCGAAGCGTCCAAGACGGGCACGACCGGGCAGCGCTAGCGGTCAGGCTTTCTTGCCTGGCGGTGTGCTGAAGGAACTGCCGGACGAGCCCTGCATCTGCGCCAGCTTGTAGGCGGAAAGCTGCTTCGGCCGATCCTTGTCGGCCTTCGGCTTCTTCTTTTCCTTCGCGGAACGCATCTGACCTTTCGCCATGATGATCTCCCTGAAGTCCAACGATGGCGAATGCTAGCGGGCGCGCCGGGCGACGCAAGGGGAGGGGCGATGGCCGTCAGGTCTTCGGCGCGGTCACGCCGGCGGCCTTGAGCTTGTCATCAATGCATTTGTTCACGACGTCGGCGCGCTTGTCGAGATCCTGGTGAGGATTGGCCTTTTCGGTCCGCATCCAGCATTCGCGGGCGGCACGCGCGTGTGTCATCGGCTCGGGGTCGTCGGCAGGGGCCGCCGGTCTTGCGGCTTGGGTCGGGGTGGAGGCGGCCGGTTCCGGCCTGACCGAAGCGGTTTGCGCCCTCGGTGCATCGGCGGCCGCCGGGCCGGTGCCGTCGGTTTGACACGCCGCGAGCGCAAGCGCGGCGGTCAATACCGCGAGGCTTGCGGCAGTACGAAGTGTTCGAATTATCGAAACTGAAACGTTCATAGTGGCATTCCAGGCGAGATTTGGAGGTCCGGGGTCGGGCCGCCGCTATTTGCCCGACTGCATCTATCTACGCAACGGCTATGGAACAGGCTTTCACAATTGCGTGCGCGCTTGCATGGGACTGCGAACCGCCATGCGCATGGGAACGTTGATCCGGCAAACCATACCGGCGGAACAACTTTCTGGAGGCAGGAATGCGTATTATCTGGGCGGCGGCAGCGGCCGCGGTACTTGCGTGCGGTGTTGCACGGGCTGAGGGACAACCGCCGGCGCAAGGCGATCCGGCCGTGGGCGTCGGCATCATTTGCAACACGTCCGAGGAGGCCAGACAGTTCGTCGATCTGCGCAGCCGCGGCGCTGCGCCCGAGCAGGCCATGCAGGCCGTCAACACGGACGCCAGGGACGAGCGCGCCTGCGGCGTCGCCGCGATTGCCTATGTCCGCGACGCGACTGTCGATACCACCACGATCAAGGACAGGCTTGTGCAGATTGTGCGCATCAACGTGGTCGCGGGATTCAACGGCGCGGCGTGGCAGCGTGTTGCCGACATGGTGCAGTATGCGGTGATCGAAGGCGAAGGCGAGGCGGTCTGACACGCGTCAGCCTTGCGGAACCTGTGAACGGGCCGCGACGTTTTTCCTGTGCGGGCGACATCGATGAAGGAGTCGAGCCATGTCGTCTCGTGTTCTTTTCACGGGCGCGGTGCTGCTGCTTGCGGCGACCGCGCCGGCTTTTGGCGCCGGCAGTCAGGCGCAGCAAAATCAGGGCGCAGTCGAGCTGAGCAACGGCACCAAGGTGCCGCAGAATCCGGCGTTGCCGAAGCTCAACCTCACCAACCAGCAGCGCGAGCAGATCCGCAAGGGCGTGCTCGGCCGGAATACCGAGGTCGAATTCCGTCTCAAGAGCACCAAGGCGGCGAAAGATTTCACGCCGCAGGTCGGCGTCAAGCTGCCGAAGGGTGTGACGGGACATTCGCTCCCGGCGCCGGTGCTGGCGAAATTGCCGCAACTGCGCGACTACAAATACGTCACCATGAAGGACCAGGTGCTCATCGTGAACGCAATGACAAAGACGATCGTCGACCTGTTCCCGGAAACGCACCCGGTGACTTGAAGCATTCCGGCGCGCAAAACGTTAAGCAAATCTGTCGTTTCTCGCTTAACCAATGCGTCTTTTTTGATTTGCCTCGCGCCGGCATTTGATGGGACATGGCGGCAGTTTTGTCGGGTTTCGTCCAGACGGTTGTCATCATGAAACGTCTTTTTGTTGCGACTGCAGTTTCGGCCGCCGTTCTCGGCAGCACCTGCGCTCCATCGGCGGCCGCCGACCTCGGGCCGGTCATCGGCAAGCGCCATGTCCGCACGGGTTGGTACGGTTACAATTGGCGCGACCGCTGCGCCTATGCCGGCTATTACTGCCTCTACGCTTACGACGGATACGTCTATCACTATCCGTTTGACGACAGGCCTTCGGCTTACGCTTATCGCCGCCACCGGCACAGATTTTAAGGGAAGTCATCTGGCCAGAGCCCGCGTCACCGCCTCCGGTTCTCGCTCCACAATCTTGAGCAAAATGCGCGCGCTGCGTTCCGGGCGGCGACGGCCCTGTTCCCAATCACGCACAGCGGACAGAGCAAAGCCATAGGTTTGCGCGAAGCTCTGCTGCGACAGACCGAGCCGGCGCCGGATTTTCCTGACGTTCACGGTTTCCGGCACGAATGCGCGCTTGGTCATGTCCGTCTCCGGTAGCTCGTAAGCATTGTCGATACCACTTTGGCCAACGCGGCCTACTATCGCCGCTATAGTCCTGCGGACGCTGATGTTAATAGTGCCGACCGCACCAGCCAGTTTCGCCTGCACATCCCGACGAACGGAAGAAAATTTTCGCGGCTTTATGTGACCTCAAATTGCTCAGGAGCGACATCCAGAAATCGGCGGGTCAAAAGCTCGCGGAGCGTGCGGTCTATTAAGGCTCCGGGATATACGCGGCAAGAAAAGCGTCGGCCTGCCTCCGGGTTGGAAACCGGCCTAATTCCTGATAGCTCGGGTCGTGTTCTGCCGTCGCTGGCGACCTAAGGACCACGTAGTTTCGGCCATCGCGCTCGATCACCTCTGTCAGGTCGTCGCTCTTGTCGGGCGACATATGACGCGCTCCGCAGTGCGGGCAATCGTCATCGCACGTGCATGACCACTCGTCCTCCCAAACTCTATGGCAACGATCACAAGTATAGTAGTTGCGGAACCAGGCCATTGCTATTTCCAATTCGCTTGCGCTCAAACGATTTCAGCAATTCAAACTTGAGTGCGCAAACGATAGTTCCCACGTGAAACGAAGTCGAGATAACCATGATCGCGGAGCACTTGAAGCTGCTGTCGAATTTTTTGCTTTACGTGCCGGTTGTACGGATAAAGCTTGCTTAGCTGCGCCTCAAATCGATAGACATCGTTCAGGTCAAATTCCTTCTTGCCGATCGATTCGACGCATTTCATCACTTCTATCAGCCAACCTCTCGCCTCAGCGTCCTCTTTCTGTAGGAACAGGGTTCGCTTCCATTGGGACAAAACGTTTTTTTCGACTGAGGTATTCCGTCGCGGACAAAATATATTTTTCCCGACGCGGGAATTTGACTGAGCAGGATATTGCAGCCCGTCCATCCCGCACGCCGCGCTGTTTCGGCAAGGGGCCTTCGCTTTTCGATGATCTCCCGAACAAAGAAATGTGTTGGGACGATAAAGGTGTTCGTCACAGTAAGTTTTGCTAAATCGTAGTTGAGGAGCAGGAGATTTGGATTGTTACTCGACGCCAGACGCTCGCACATCGTGCGGAACGCGCCATCAACCACCCTCGCGCCGAACGCCTTCCTCTGACTTTTAAGTTCGTATTCCTCTTTGCACGATGGACAGAAAAAATCAGCGACCGGTTGGTTGGCGGGAAATTGGCTGATGTGCGGGCTCCCACAATTGGGGCAATAAATCCAATCTTTAACCCAACGCTCGGTCCAAGCGCGGGCGCTTTGTGAGCCGCTGGTGTAAGAACTCTGCGGTTCCTCGAAACCTAGCTTCATGGAGGAGAAAGCTACGCGCGCTCCTTGAATAGCCTCTTAAATTTGCATGCGTGGATGTCCGGATCAAATCAGGGCAAGACGATGCAGGATTCTTAACGTTTTCTATTGCTCTTGAACCCGCCCCGCATGCCTGGCCTGCCGAGCTTGCTGCGCGGGCTCTCCGTCCGCGCCGGCTTCACTTCGTGATGAAGCGCGATCCCCATCTCGTCGAGCGCGGGCTTGTGCGGCCCGCCTGCGCGCTCCGCGCTCCGGCGCGGCGAGCCTGGCCGTAATCCTTTGGTCTGCGCCGCCATCACATCACGCGCGGTCGGGTTGTCGAGCACCGCCATCTCGGTGGCGCGCAGGCGCTTGATCTCGTCGCGCAGCCGTGCGGCCTCTTCGAAATCGAGATCGGCGGCGGCCTCGCGCATGCGCGTCTCGAGATCGGCGATCACCGCCTCGAGATTGTGGCCGATGGTGGCGGCTTCTTCGAAACCGCCGGGGCCGCCGGCGGTGCCGGTCGCTATCAGCACGTGGTCGCGCTCGTAGACGCTGTCGAGAATGTCGGCGATGCCCTTGCGCACGCTCTCCGGCGTGATGCCGTTGGCGGCGTTGTATTCCTGCTGCTTCTCGCGGCGGCGGTTGGTCTCCTCGATCGCGCGCTGCATCGAGCCGGTCACGCTGTCCGCATAGAGGATCACCTTGCCGTCCACGTTGCGCGCGGCGCGGCCGATGGTCTGGATCAGGGAGGTTTCACTCCGCAGGAAGCCTTCTTTGTCGGCATCAAGGATGGCGACCAGCGCGCATTCGGGAATGTCGAGGCCCTCGCGCAGCAGGTTGATGCCGACCAGTGCGTCGAAGGCGCCGAGCCGCAGGTCGCGGATGATCTCGATGCGCTCCAGCGTGTCGATATCCGAGTGCATGTAGCGCACGCGGATACCCTGCTCGTGCAGGTATTCGGTGAGGTCCTCGGCCATGCGCTTGGTCAGCACGGTGACCAGTGAGCGGAAGCCCTTCGCCGCCACCTGCCGAACCTCGCCGACGAGGTCGTCAACCTGCAGGCGCGCAGGCCGAACCTCGACCGGCGGGTCGATCAGCCCGGTCGGGCGGATGACCTGCTCGACGAAGACGCCGCGCGCTTCTTCCATTTCCCACGGTCCGGGCGTGGCTGAAACGCCCATCGTCTGCGGCCGCATCGCATCCCATTCCTCGAAGCGCAGCGGCCGATTGTCCATGCAGGAGGGCAGGCGGAAGCCGTATTCGGCCAGCGTCGCCTTGCGGCGGAAGTCGCCGCGATACATGCCGCCGAGCTGCGGAATGGTGACGTGGCTTTCGTCGACGAACACCAGCGCATTGTCAGGGACATATTCGAACAACGTGGGCGGCGGCTCGCCCGGCTTGCGGCCGGTGAGGTAGCGCGAATAGTTCTCGATGCCGGCGCAGGAGCCGGTCGCCTCCATCATCTCGAGATCGAAGATGGTGCGCTGCTCGAGCCGCTGCGCCTCCAGCAACCGCCCGGCGGCGGTGAGCTGGTCGAGGCGCTGGCGCAGCTCGTGCTTGATGCCGGCGATCGCCTGGATCAGCGTCGGGCGCGGCGTCACATAGTGTGAATTGGCGTAGATCTTCACGAATTCCAGCTCGTCGGTCTTCTGGCCGGTGAGCGGGTCCATCTCCTCGATCTTCTCGATCTCGTCGCCGAACAGATGAATGCGCCAGGCGCGGTCTTCGTAGTGCGCCGGAAAAATATCGACGGTGTCGCCGCG
>DASSRJ010000060.1:0-10002 GCA_035701845.1 Pseudolabrys sp.
CGTGACGTTCTCGAGCTTGATGCCGAGATCTTCGCTGATCGCCTGGCCGCCGGTCAGGACGGCAATGTCCTGCAGCATGGCCTTGCGGCGATCGCCGAAGCCAGGGGCCTTCACTGCCGCGACTTTCAGGCCGCCGCGCAGCTTGTTGACGACGAGCGTGGCAAGCGCCTCGCCTTCGACGTCCTCGGCCACGATCAGCAGCGGCTTGCCGGTCTGCACCACCGACTCAAGCAGGGGCAGCAGCTCCTGCAGGCCCGACAGCTTCTTTTCGTAGATGAGGATGTAGGGGTCCTCCATCTCCGTGCGCATCTTGTCGGCATTGGTGATGAAGTAGGGGGAGATGTAGCCGCGGTCGAACTGCATGCCCTCGACCACGTCGAGCTCGGTCTCGAGCGACTTCGCCTCTTCGACCGTGATCACGCCCTCGTTGCCGACTTTCTGCATGGCCTTGGCGAGGAAGTTGCCGATCTCGGTGTCGCCGTTGGCGGAAATAGTGCCGACCTGGGCGATCTCTTCGTTCGACGTGACCTTCTTGGAGTTGGTCTTCAGGTGCTCGACGATCGCTTCGACTGCGAGATCGACGCCGCGCTTGAGGTCCATCGGGTTCATGCCGGCGGCAACCGCCTTCGAACCTTCCTTGACGATCGCCTGCGCGAGCACGGTCGCAGTGGTCGTGCCGTCGCCGGCGAGGTCGGAGGTCTTGGACGCAACTTCGCGCACCATCTGCGCGCCCATGTTCTCGAACTTGTCTTCAAGCTCGATTTCCTTGGCGACCGTCACACCGTCCTTGGTGATGCGCGGGGCGCCGAACGACTTGTCGAGAACGACGTTGCGGCCCTTCGGGCCAAGCGTCACCCTCACTGCGTTTGCAAGAATGTCGACGCCACGCAGCATCCGGTCGCGTGCGTCAACGGAAAATTTTACGTCTTTAGCAGCCATTGTTTGTGTTCCTCTGATCTGAATGTCTGACCGGCAGCCTTAGGCGGCCTTCTTCTTGGCGGCGGAGCCGCCCTCGATCACGCCCATAATGTCGGACTCCTTCATGATCAGGAGATCCTGGCCGTCGATCTTCACTTCGGTGCCCGACCACTTGCCGAACAGAACGGTGTCGCCGACCTTCAGGTCGATCGGGATCAGCTTGCCGCTCTCGTCGCGGCCTCCCGGGCCGACGGCGATGATTTCGCCCTGCGAGGGCTTCTCCTTGGCGGTGTCGGGAATAATGATGCCGCCGGCAGTCTTTTCCTCGGCATCGATGCGCTTGACGACAACGCGGTCGTGAAGCGGACGGAACTTCATGGCAGTCCTCCTAAGCTATTGAACAATTTGACTTTTGGTAGCTGGCTGGTCCCCTTTGCCAGCCCCTGGTCGCCACATGGGTGGCGATATTTTTGCCCGCAAGGGGCATCGGAAAATTTTTTAGCACTCATCTTCGTCGAGTGCCAACAATTCTCGAAAAGCCTGTCGCTACAATGGTTAACGGCGACGTGATGGAAACAGCGATAGGCGCCTCACGTTACCTCGGGCGGCGCGACCAGGCCTGCCGCCAGGGCTGTTAGCAGGGCCGGAGGCTTGCTGCTATCGCCTTGATTTTAAACATCTTGTTTACCTTTTCGGCTTGCAATGGAGAGTGCCGGAAACGGAAACTCAGAGTCCGACTCGCCACGGAGGACGAAATGGTTTCAGAGGATTTCCGTAGACAAGTCAGTGGTTATGGCCTGACGACCGCGCACATCCTGTATCGCCGTCCCGATCATCGATGGCTGCTGCAGTCTTACGTTTGGCAGAACTACGACCTGTTCCCGGAATTTCCCGAGCTCCATCGTTTCCTGGCGTTCTGGAAAGAGAAGCTGGAAGGGCCGTTGCATTCGGTGCGTGTCGCGCACTGCAAGCTGATCAAGCCGGCCGATCTCCGGACCATCAACGGCGAATTTCGCCTGCACTGAAGCCATTTGGCGCGTTGCCAAGATTGCGCCACTCGTGAGAATGAGAAGGAACGCTCCAGCCAACCGGAGAGCGCAGTGGCGCGGATCCGCTTTGATTTCGGCTCGCTCACGCTTGATGCCGAATTGCTCGACACGCCGACCGCCAAGGCGATTGCCGCGGCGCTGCCGATCACCTCGTCCGCGCTGACCTGGGGCGAGGAGGTCTATTTCGATGTGCCGGTTGAAGTTAAGCGTGAAGCAGGCGCACGCGCCGTGGTCACGCCCGGCGAAGTTGCCTATTGGCCCGAGGGGCCGGCTATCGCGCTCGGCTTCGGGCGTACGCCGATCAGCCAGGGAAACGAGACGAGGCTGGCGAGCCCGTGCAATATCTTTGCGAAGGCCCTCGGTGATGTGAAGGCTCTTGTAAAGGTAAAAGCCGGAACGAAGGTCGAGGTGAGGGCGCTTGAATGAGCGACTTGAACAGGCGGCTTGAACACGTGGCTTGGCCGACCGAATATTCTTTAGATGCGGATGGTTGGACGAGTCCGCGCAATCAACGGGTGAAGTGATGGCTGACGTATTCAGGGATGACAAGATCTTCGTCGGCAAAAGCAAGAAACCCGAATATCTCACGCTGAAGTTTGCGAACCGCCACGGACTGGTCACCGGCGCCACCGGCACCGGCAAGACCGTGACGTTGCAGGTGCTGGCGGAAGGCTTTTCGCGCGCCGGCGTCCCGGTATTTGCAGCCGACATCAAAGGCGATCTGTCGGGTATCGCCGAACCCGGCGAAGCCAAAGACTTCCTCGTCAAGCGCGCAACGGATGTCGGCTTTAAATATCAGACCGACGAATTTCCCGTCGTGTTCTGGGATTTGTTCGGTGAGCAAGGGCATCCGATCCGCACGACCGTCTTCGAGATGGGTCCGTTGCTGATCTCGCGGATGCTCGATCTCAACGACGTGCAGGAAGGCATCATCAATATCGCGTTCCGTTTTGCTGACGATGAATTCGGCTCGAGCGACGCCGAGAACAAGGGACTGGTCGATCTCAAGGACCTGCGCGAGCTCCTGTCCTATCTGTCCAAGAATGCAAAGGAGGTCGGCGCGAAGTACGGCAACGTTGCGACAGCAACCGTCGGTTCGGTGCAGCGCCAGCTTCTGGTGCTGGAGAACCAGGGCGGTGCCAAATTCTTCGGCGAACCGGCACTCAAGCTCGAAGACATGATGCGCACCGACCGCGACGGCCGCGGCATCATCAATGTTCTCGCTGCCGACAAGCTGATGGAGAACCCGCGGCTCTACGCCACCTTCCTGCTATGGCTCATGTCTGAACTGTTCGAGACGCTGCCGGAGGTGGGCGATCTGGACAAGCCGAAGCTTGTCTTCTTCTTCGACGAGGCGCACCTGCTGTTCAACGAGGCGCCGAAGACCCTCCTCGACAAGATCGAGCAGGTGGTACGGCTCATCCGCTCCAAGGGCGTCGGTATTTATTTCGTCACCCAGAATCCGCTCGACGTGCCTGACAAGGTGCTGGCGCAACTGGGTAACCGCGCCCAGCACGCGCTGCGGGCCTTCACGCCGCGCGACCAGAAGGCTGTCCGGGCGGCGGCCGAAACATTCCGGCCTAATCCAAAGCTCGACACGGCAAAAGTGATCACGGAATTGGGCAAGGGCGAAGCGCTGGTGTCGTTCCTGGAAGGCAATGGCACGCCGTCGGTGGTCGAGCGCGCGCTGATCTGCCCGCCCGCCGCCCGCCTCGGTCCGGTGACCAGCGCTGAACGCAATGCCGTCATCGCCAGGAGCCCGATCCGCGGCAAATACGACAAGACCATCGATCCGGAGTCGGCCTACGAAATATTGCAGGGCCGGGTGCAGGGCGGCGCTGCCGCACCTGAAGCGGCGCCGGGCAGCGGCCGCAAAGGCGCGGAGCCTGCGCCGCCGCCTCCGTCCTCCGGCGGCGGCTGGACCGATGTGCTCGGGAGCGTTCTTGGCGGTGGCTCGTCCGGCGGCCGTTCGCGCCGCATGTCGACCAGCGAGGTGGTCGTCAAGCAGGTTGCCCGTTCCGTTGCGTCGCAGGTTGGGACCCAGGTCGGCAAGGCACTCATTCGCGGATTGCTGGGCAGTCTGGGCGGTGGCCGGCGGTAGGTTCGAGTCATTCCGGGGCGCGCTGACCCGCCTATGCTCACTGCGTGAGCTTCGGCGGGTTTGAGTCCGCCGACCCGGCCTACGCTCGCTACGCGAGCTACGGCGGGTTTGAGTCCGCCGAAGCGCGGAGCGCGTAGGCGGAAGCGCGTCAGCGCGTAGGCGGAAAGCGCGAACCCGGAATCCAGTCGCGTCGATGTTCTTTATTTGTCTGGATTCCGGATCGCCGCGGAGCCCGTCGTCGGGCCGCGCTTGGCGCGGACCCGATGGCGGCGTCCGGAATGACGGCCGAGAGCTTAGCCCGCAAGCTCGCTGCGCCGCTAGTTCGATTGCCGCTTGTCGGCGTGGTGCCGCACCATGGACAACGTGAGATCCCATGCGTTGCGGATATTCACGATCGTGAGCGCAAGCAGTGCGCCGGCCAGCACTTCGGGCGCGTAATTCATGCCGGCATAGATCATGACGCCGGCGATCAGCAACGTGAGATACGCCGCCGCCGGGAGCAGCCCGTAGGCAAAATAGTCCGGCACGTATTGTGTCCAGTCCGTGCGTATGACCTGCACGGAGGTGACTACGGATACGGCGATGCCAAGGACCGCGGTCGCCGCGATCAACGCCGAAAAGAAACCCGGCCCGTGCGACGGTATCAGGCAGACGGCGGCGATGAAGAATACGCTGGTGAAATGAATCACCACCGGGCTCATGAAGGTGCGCGTCGGAGCCTGGTGCCTGCTGGTCAGGTAACCGGCACCAAGCGACACCGCGACGAACAGCAGGGCAAGTACGGTCGCGGCGGCGGTGCCCACGAGCAGATAGAATTCATGCCATTCGTGGAGCGCTTTCATGCCGTCAGCCTCTGCCGACGAACGGCATCTTGTTGGCCATCACCGTCATGAACAGGACGTTGGTGTCGAGCGGCAGGCTTGCCATGTAGACGACCGCATTGCCGACGTGATCGGCCTCCATTCGGGGCTCGATCATCTTGCGGCCGTCCGGTTGCAGCACGCCCTCGCCCTGGACCATCCGCTCCGTCAGCGGTGTCGCCGCATTGCCGATGTCGACCTGGCCGCAGCAGATGTCGTACTGCCGGCAATCAAGCGACGTCGATTTCGTGAGCCCGGTCACTGCGTGCTTGGTCGAGGTATAGGCGACCGAATAGGGCCGCGGCGCGTGCGCGGAGATCGAGCCGTTGTTGATGATGCGGCCGCCGCGCGGATCCTGGTCCTTCATGATCTTTATGGCCTCCTGCGTGCACAGGAACATGCCGGTCAGATTTGTCGCGACCACGTTCTGCCAGGTTTCGAAGGGCAGATCTTCGAGCGGGACCGGCGGCGCGCCGATACCGGCATTGTTGAAGAGGATATCAAGACGGCCAAACGTCGATTTGACCGTTGTAAAAAGCGAAACGATGGACTCGCGCTTCGAGACATCGGTCGGCACGGCCAATGCCTGCGCGCCGAGCGCGTTGATCTCTCCGGCAACCTTGTCGAGCATCTCCTTGCGCCGGCCGGCGAGGACCAGGTTGTAGCCGGCCCTGGCAAGCGCAATGGCTACTGCCCGGCCCACGCCGGTTCCTGCCCCGGTCACCAGCGCAATTTTTGCAGAAGCCATCGGATGTCCTTTCTTGCGGGAAAGTTCAGGACGTCCGCAATATCACAAAAGCGCAGGCTCGCCACCACCGGCGACACCGGATGTCCTTGCGTGTGACCGGGATCAGCTCGCCAGCGCTGCGGGAATTTCGTGAGGCTGATAGGCGCCCGGTGCCTGCAGGCGCGCCGAAATTTCGGCAATGCTGACAGGTCGCCCGAAGCGGTAGCCCTGCATGGAGTGCACGCCGGCCGCACGCAGGAACAGCTGCTGGTCGGCGGTTTCGACGCCTTCGGCGGTGACCTTCATTCCGAGACCGCGGCCGAGGCTGACGATCGCGTGCACGATGGCGGCGGCATCCGCGGCCTTCTCGATTGAGCGCACAAAACTGCGGTCGATCTTGAGCTTGTCGAACGGAAAACGGCGCAAATACAGCAGGCTCGAGTACCCGGTGCCAAAATCGTCGAGCGCAAGCCTTACGCCCAGCGTCTTGAGCCGGATCATCGCCGCTTCGGCCGTGTCAACATTGCCGAGCAGCACACTTTCCGTCAGCTCGAGCTCGAGCCGCGCCGGATCGAAATTCGTGTCCCTGAGGATGCGCTCGACGACGTCGACGAAATCCATGCGCCGGAACTGCAAAGAAGAAACGTTGACCGCAACGGTCAGTTCCGGCCATGCCCTGCCGTCGATGCAGGCGCGGCGGAGCACCCAGTTGCCGAGGTCGATGATCAGTCCGCTGTGCTCGGCGATCGCGATGAATTCGCTCGGCGGAATCTCGCCGCGGGCCGGATGTTTCCAGCGGCAGAGCGCTTCCACGCCGACCACGGTGTCGCCGCTCTTGTTGACCACCGGCTGATACAGGAGCTGCAGCTGATCGGAATCGATCGCTTCGCGCAGATCCGCCTCGAGCAGCTTGCGGGTGGAGAGGTCGGCATCCATCGCGGCGTCGTAGACGCAGGCGCGGTTGCGCCCTTCGTTCTTGGCGCGATAGAGCGCCATGTCGGCGTAACGCATGATGTCGGTTGCGGTCCCGCAGTTCTTGTCTATGACGGCGATACCGATTGAGGCGCCGATGATGATATTTTGTCCGCTGATCGCGTAAGGAGAGCAGATCGCCGAGATGATGCGTTGCGCGAGCAATATCATCTTCTCGTTGTCGCCCGCGACCGAAGAGATCACCGCGAATTCGTCACCACCGAGGCGCGCGACGAGATCGCCGCCGCGCAACGTATGCGACAGCCGCAGGGTTACGTTGCGGATAAGCTCGTCGCCGACATGGTGTCCGAGCGTGTCGTTGACGTCCTTGAAATGGTCGAGGTCGATATAGAACACGGCCGCGGGCGCGCTGCCGTTGCGGACCTCCTCGATCACAGCCTCCAGCCGCTCGCCGAAGAAGATGCGGTTCGGCAGGCCGCAGAGCGGATCGTGCATGGCAAGATGGCGCAGGCGCGACTCGCCGGCGGCGATCGCAGCGGCGGTGCGGCGCATGTAGCGCAGCACGAAGGCCGCGAGCAGGGCGAAGCCGGTCAGCGCCACGGCGACGAAGGGCACCACATTGTGGACGATCTCGGCGCCGGGCTGTTTCGGCGTCCAGGCAAAGCGCGCGATCACGCCGCCGTCCGGGCCGGTCAGGTCGTAGTTGAGGTCGCCTTGCGGCACCGGCGCCTGGTCGATCTTGCGCAGGTTCACGAGCCGCAGCTGCGCTGCGATGCTGGCAAGCGCCGTCTCGTCGATGAATTTCACCGACATGATGATCGGCGCATCACCGTCGACGGATTGAGGGATCCCGTCGATGGGACCGACGGCAACCGCCGCGATGACTGCCGGTTTGCCCATTACGCGGCGGATCACCGCCGACTGAGGATGTGCGCCGCCTTCGGTGAGGCTCGGCTGGTTGAGACGGATGCCGCCGTGCAGCCGCGCGTCACGCCCGCGCATGTATTCGAGCACCGATGCGAAGTCGCCGCGCGCGCTTGCCATCCACTTGGCGTCGGCGGCGCGGTTCCCGAGCAGCGAATAGATCAACTCATCGTCGCGATTAAAAATGAAAACGTAGTCGTGATCGAAGTAGGTTTCGAGCCAGTTGCCGACCCGATCTTTGGCCCAGGCCGGGTTGAACGAGCGCCGGATGTTCTGGATGGTCGCTGGGGCCGAGGCCACGCTTTCAACTTCGCGCAACACGCGTTCGCCGTAGTTCGTGATCGCGCGCGAGAACAGGTGCTTCTCATGATCGACGGCGACGACGTCGGCGCGCTGGGCGGACGACAGGACGGCAACGACGATGCAGACGATCGCGACAGCGACGATCACGCCAATAGGCACTACGACGCTCAGGCGAGCGCGATCCCAACTTGTGTATTGCCGCGTGTCGGGTGCACGCGGACGAGCGACAGCCGGCACGATGGAAGTCCCTTAAAGCGTCCTGCCCATTGGCGTTTTGTGGCCGGAAACTAAGGAACAAAGCTTGCTATTCGCTTTCGTTTTGCTGCGCTTGCGGCCGCCTGACGGCCGGAACTGGCAATTCGCCCGGTTCTGTTAATTGACGGTAAAAGTAAAAGATCATCCCATATCCCCTTGTAAAATTTGATGTTCCTCAACTCGCACCGGAGCCGCGATAGGGCGGCCGCGGGATTGCGATATGGGCGGCGCGCAAGGCCGCCGACCACCGGGTGCGCAAATCCTGAAAATAAGGCTCGCCCGGCTCAATCCGGTAGTTGACCTCCGCATCGCAAGTGTCCGGGCGCACAACAAGAAGATCGATGGGCAGGCCGACCCCCAAATTCGAGCGCATGGTCGAATCCATAGAGATCAATCCGATCTTCAAAGCATCATAAAGATCGGTGTCGTAGCCGATGGCGCGGTCGAGCACCGGCTTGCCGTATTTGTGCTCGCCAATCTGAAGATAGGGCGTGTCTATCGTGCATTCGATGAAATTGCCGGCTGAGTAAATCATGAAGAGCTGCGGACGGCCGCCCTTGATCTGGCCGCCGAACAGGAAGGAGACGTCGTGCTCGATGTGCGCCGCCGCCAGCGCCTTGCCTTCGACATGCTGCACTTTTGTTATTGCGCGCCCGATCCGTTGCGCAGCCTGAAACATGGTCGGTGCGTTCATCAGCGTTTCGGTCTCGCCGGTTTCAGTGTTCTCGATGCCCTCGGTCAGGGTCGAGCGAACCGACTGGCTGAGCGACAGGTTGCCCGCTGAGGCAAGCGCCAGGATGCGATCGCCCGGTTGCGTGTACACGTGCAGCTTGCGAAACGTGGAAATATTGTCGAGACCCGCATTGGTGCGCGTGTCGGCAATCATGACGAGGCCGGCGCGAACGAGAATTCCGCAGCAGTAGGTCATAGGTCGGATTTTCCGCGAGACGACAATCTGTTTGGACAGCCGGTTGTTGCAACGCGTCCCATGCAGGTCTGGTTCATCGTGGCGGTATCTTTTCGAGGCACGAAAAACTCCGTCAAAACCGGATGTTAGCAGCGGTGCAAAACAAGGCTAAGGACGCCGGCGGCGACCGCGGCGGCGGGTGGCTTGAGCGGGTGCCGGGGTCACGCTACGTCTTCCGGGTCGCCCACAGGATACCGTCATGAGCAGCAACTCCGACATTATCACCGCCGCCGTGCTGGTGATTGGCGACGAGATCCTGTCCGGCCGCACCAAGGACAAGAATATCGGCTATATCGCCGACTACCTCACCGCGATCGGGATCGATCTGAAGGAGGTGAGGGTCGTTGCTGACGACGCTGCCGCGATCGTCGATGCGCTGAACGTGCTGCGTGCAAAATATACCTATGTGTTCACGACCGGCGGCATCGGGCCCACCCATGACGACATCACGGCTGATTGCGTAGCCGAAGCATTCGGCGTCGCGCTTGAGTTTCATTCAGAAGCCATCGCCATTCTGAAAGAGCGGCTGGCGAAAACCGGAGGCGAGCTCAACGAAGCGCGTCTGCGGATGGCGCGCATTCCAAAGGGTGCTGCGCTGGTTGCGAACAAGGTCTCCGGGGCTCCCGGGTTCTGGATCGGCAACGTCATTACCATGGCAGGAATTCCTGCGGTAATGCAGGGCATGCTCGATGAAGTCGCTCCGAAGCTCAAGACAGGCACCAGGTTACTGTCGGAGACGATCCGTGCCGATGCCAAGGAAGGCGATGTCGGCACCGAGCTCGGCGTCATTGCAAAGGCACACCCGTCTACGATCATCGGCAGCTATCCCTTCATTGACGAAAAGAACGGGCCGAACACGAATATTGTCGTGCGCTCCCGCGATGCCGGCGAGCTTGCGGTCGTGAAGGCTGAAGTTGAAGGCATGCTCAAGAAAGTCAAGGCGCAGCTTCCGCAAGCGCGCTAGT
>DASSRJ010000061.1:0-3517 GCA_035701845.1 Pseudolabrys sp.
GACGAGCGCCGGCGCCGCGTCGGTGTGCTTATCGGGCTGGGGGAAAGCGATTCCGAGGGACGAAAATGGGCTGACGCCCTGCTCACGTCACTAAACGCACTTGGATGGAAGCAGGGTGAAAACGTCCAGATCGATCTGCGATGGGGCGGCAGCGATCCGGGCCGCATAGCAACGGCGGCAAAAGAACTGGTGACATCAAATCCCGAATTGATAGCCGTTTCCACCACGCCGGCCGTTGCCGCGGTCCTTGCCACAAAAACTGACATTCCGGTCGTGTTCAGCGCCGTGTCAGATCCGATCGGCCCCGGTTTTGTCACCAACCTTGCCCGGCCGGGCGGGAGCGTTACGGGATTCATGAATGTGGAGGGGTCGATCGGTGGAAAGTGGGTAGAGCTCCTCAAAGAGGTCGCGCCGCAACTTTCGCACGTCGGCGTTCTCTACAGCCCCGCTACCGCGAAGGCGCAGCTGGCGTACTATCAAGGTCCTATCGAAGCTGCCGGCAGATCAAATGGCGTGACAACGCAACTGGCGCCATGGGACGACTTGAACAGTCTCGAACAAGCCGTCACTGCGCTCAGCCAAAGACCCGACACCGGATTGATCGTCGTTCCGACACCGCACACGAATGCCGAGCGCGAGCTCATCATTTCGCTGTCGCGCCGTTATCGCATGCCGGCCGTGTATCCGTTCACGTTCTGGGTCAGCCAAGGCGGCCTGATTTCCTACGGTGTCGACCTGGTGGATCTGCATCGCCGCGCGGCCGGTTACATCGACCGCATTTTGAAAGGCGCCAAGCCGGGCGAGCTTCCGGTGCAGCTCCCCACCAAATTCGAGACGGCAGTCAATCTGAAGACCGCGGCAGCAATCGGCCTGACCGTGCCGCCGAGACTCATCGCCCGCGCCGACGAGGTGATCGAGTAAGCGGCTCGCCGGCATCTATAACGGCGCGTTTCTCAAGGGCGACAGGTCCGCTGTTCCCTTGGGCAGGCGCCCACGGCCGGGCTCAATATGGCCGGCGTCTTCCAGAGCGCCGGCGTGAATTGCTAGTCTTCGGGAATGACCGACCGCGCGATGAGGTGTTCGACAGAACAACGTTACACAAGAGGGGCCGACAATGACCAAGCTGACGCGAGTACTTCCACTGCTGTGCGTCGCTGTTGCGAGCGCGATGCCGGCACAGGCACAAGAGCTCAAGATCGGTTTCCTGGCGCCGCGCACGGGCATCATCACCCAGCTCGGCACCGACATGGTCAACGGCTTCCAGATGTATCTCGACGAGCATGACGGCAAGCTTGGCGGCGCCACGGTTAAGTTCATTGTTGAGGATGATAAGGGCACCGTTGACGGCGACGTATCCATGGCCAAGAAGCTTATTCTGCAGGACAAGGTGGACATGATCGTCGGCGCGGTGCTTGGGACAGCAGCCTACGCACTGGCGCCGGTTTCGAATCAGCAAAAGACGCTCTTCATCGGTACCATCACCACCGGGGACGACATTGCCCAGCGCCAGTCCGACAAATTTCCTTACACCGTATTCTCCACGTGGGTCTCGTCGCAGCCGACCCATGCGCTCGGGCAATGGGCTTGCGAGCAAGGCTATAAGCGCGTCTCCGCGATCGGCACCGATTACGCCTTCGGCTACGAGCAGGTTGGCGGATTCCAGAAGGCCTTCGAGGATTGCGGCGGCAAGGTCGTGCAGAAAATCTGGGTGCCGTTCGGCAACAAGGACTTCGGGCCATACATCCCCGGCATCAAAAGAGACGTCGACGCCATCTTCTCGTTGATGGTCGGACCGATGGTGCTGCAATTCCCCAAGCAGCTGCGCGCGTCCGGCAACAAGACGATTATTCTCGGCGGCAGCACCAATTATGACGAGTTCGCCCTGCCCTTCATGGGCGACGAGGTCATCGCCGACGTTTCGGCGCACATCTATAGCGCAGCACTCCAGACACCGGCGAACGAGGCCTTCGTCAAGAAGTACCGCGCCAAATACGGCAAGGTGCCGTCGTATTATTCGGAAGCCAATTACGCCACCGCCATGTGGATCGACCAGACGTTGGCAAAGTTCAAAGGCAAGTATCCGGGGCCGGCCGAATTCATCAAAGCGATGGCGAGCATCGAGATCAATCCGCCGCGCGGTCCGGTCAAGCTCGATCTCGCGACCAAGAGCCCGATCCAGAACATCTATGTCAAGAAAGTCGAGAAGAAGAAGATGTTCGGCTACGACAAGGACGAGCTCTGGAACACGGTGGTCAAGACTTACACCGGCGTCAGCACATATTGGAAATACGACCCGGCGAAGTTCAAAACGCAGCCGGTCTATAGCCGCGATTTCCCGCCTTGCAAGTTCTGCGAATAGGCGTGAAATCGGACGATGACCACGCTATTGGGCGGGAGACTTGCCGCTATTCATGTCGTCGATGTGCGGAACGGTGGCCCCATCCGTCACGCCGCCGAAAGCCGCGTGCGCGCACGGGCGCTGCGTGACGAGTGCATTCGCTGGTTGCCCCGCGTTGCGGCCGGGCTGCTCCCGGCAATAGACTTCGTGACCCGGCGCTGGCTCCTGCAATCGCGCTCGTCTTATGCGGAAGAGGTCAAGGCGATAGCGGGCGAGCTCGACTTTTCAGGCATCTGGTTTCTCAACGGCTGCTATCAGTGGGGTTGTACCGCGCTCTCCCGCGAACAGGACGGGGTATCCTGGCTTGCCCGGACACTTGATTGGCCATTTCCGGGGCTCGGCCGTCATGTGGAAATAGCGCGGATGCAAGGCTCCGCAGGCGAGTTCTACAACGTGACGTGGCCCGGCTATGTCGGCGTTCTGACGGCGTCAGCACCCGGACGGTTTGCCGCCTGCATCAACCAGGCGCCAATGTGGCGGCGATCGTCGCACCCCTGGTTGCGGCCTTATGACATCGCCCTGAACGCGCGGCACACATGGGGGATCACTCACGTTCCACCCGATCACTTGCTGCGCGATGTGTTCGAGACATGCGCGACCTTCGCAGAGGCGAAACGTCGGCTGGAGACGACGGCTGTAGCCCGTCCTGTCATCTACACATTGGCCGGCTGTCATCCCGGTGAGCGATGCGTGATCGAGCGAACGCAAGATGACTTTTCAAGTCGAACTTACGACACCTGCGCTGCAAACGACTGGTTATGCAGCCTGCCGCGCTGGGAGCCGCGGGTGGCTGCCGAAGCATTTTTCACACGCACAGGCAAAGAAGCAGCCGAGAACAGCCGCACGCGTCGTAATCAGCTTGCGGTATGGCCCGGAGTGTTCGGAACGGAATTCGATTGGGTAACGCCGCCCGTGCTCAACTCGCAAACGCGCGTAGCCGTGGAAATGTGTCCGGCAAGCGGTGTGCTTCGGGTCACGGGTTTCGAACAACCTGAAGCCTCACAGCTGCCGGAGCCGGTGACGTTCAGCGAGGTGCCGGCGCAAGCACTTCCAGTTGAGATAACCGAGCAGACGAAGCGAATGTTTATCGCGTCTCGGCCGCTGGTGCATTGAATCGGA
>DASSRJ010000062.1:0-8596 GCA_035701845.1 Pseudolabrys sp.
ACCCAATCCTGATACGCCTGGATCAGATCGGCGAACGTCTCGGTCCTGCACATGCGCTCAGCGGCTTCGCGCGCTTTGTGAGTTCCGATATGGCGCCGCTCAAACCAGGCATTCGTGAGCGCCTGCATACTGTCCAAAACCTTTTCCTGGTTTTCCCAGAAACGGCTCGCATTTTCTCGGAGTGGAGCCGAAATTGCAGACGTGGGCAGAAACATCTTCTGCATGGCGGCCCATTGGTCAGTTAAATCAGTATTTGTCATAGTCATCTCCATCGTTCTGATTGCTAAGAAGGTTGTTGGTCTGCCTTGTCACAGCATCGGCGTGGTCGAAAGAAAGCCTTTCGTTTAGAGCGGCCTTGGCTGATGGCGCTTCGGCAGCGATCAGCAACCGAACCAAATCAAGCCATCGTGCCAACAGGCGCTCGCTCAGTCGTCACGGCCTCGTTTGGTACCCGTTCCACCGCCGGCAGCTGCAGCACGGTGGCGTGTTGACCCTCGCGCAGCTGCGTGACCAGCACAATTTCCCCATCGGGAAACTCAAGTGCGTCGTGATGCATGGTCGGGTGGCCTGGATTGATCCGTCGAAAGCGCGCGACCCTTTGTTTGAGACTGCGGTGCGGTGCTCCATCGCATTCCACGTCTCGCTCAAACGCAACTTCGGTTCCAGGAAGCAGACAAACGGCAATGTCGGCCTGGCCAATTGCGGCAAAGCCACGTGTCGGCGTAGTACGAAATCGGGTCGAAAGCAGCTCGTCGCCCACGCGTGCTGGACGCGATGCGACAAAGTGGAGGCTGTAGTCGCACATGATCAATAACTCCCTGTTGCTGCGAACAGCCGGGAATCATCCTTCGATCCAAGTGCGTGGAAGATCGGCTTGGGGCCGGGAGTTCCCGGATGTACCGCGATCCTGGCAGGATGCTAGCGGCAAACCTTAATCGTGGAAAGCAGGCAATTTGTCTCCACCAACCCGTTGCAAAATAGCCACGGAGTTGTGCAGGCGCTTGGGCGAGGGACGTCATTCCACCACGCGGTGGAACTTGCATTTGTCAGAAAGTTCTTGCCAAGGCGCCGCGAATTTTCGTTTCCGCAGCCGCTGGCGCATAAGCCAACACCGGACTGACGTTGCCGTCGTCGAGCGCCTTGTAAACAGCCTTCGCCACCGGCCCGTCGACTGAATTGCAATGAGCTTGTGCGCTTTGCTCTCCGAGCAGAAGCGCAGCGACGACGATGATTGCAGACATTAGCATCCTGTTGCTGCTCATCATGTCCTCCAATTTTGTTCCATAAGAGCACATCCGCGCGACCTGCTTCATTTTAGGTGCCGCTTCTGTAGCAACGCCAAGGCGCCGTCTACACATGAACACTGCAAAGATATTAGCTGTTGGATTTAGCTTACGGCCCTCTCGCCCTCCAGCCTGCCGTCTCGCAACAAGAACATGTCGTCAAATCGGTCGAAAATCTTTTCATCGTGCGTGACAGCAATAATTGCAGCGTTCTGGTCGACAGCAAGCTTGCGCAGCAGGTCCATGACGATCTCTGCACGTTTTGAGTCGAGGGCGGCCGTTGGTTCGTCCGCGAGAATGATACGCGGCCGGTTTGCAAGCGCCCGCGCGATGGCCACTCGCTGCGCCTCGCCGCCCGACAGCTTGGCCGGCATTGCGGCCTTGCGGTTGCCTACCTCCAGGTAGTCGAGTAGCTCAACCGCTCTCTTACGTGCGCCGGTGATGTCGGCGCCTGCCAACTGCAACACGAGCGCCACGTTGTCTGTTGCATCAAGGAATGGCAGCAGGTTGTGGAACTGGAAAATGAAGCCGATCTTGTCGAGCCTCAGCCGGCGCAGGTCACCGCGCTGCCAGCGGCCGTCTCGTACAACCAACTCATCGTCAAGCCACATGGAACCTGACGACGGGTCGAGGATGCAGCCAATGATGTTGAGCAATGTCGTCTTGCCGGAGCCCGACGGGCCAAGCAGTGCTACAACCTGTCGAGGATAAACCTGGAGCGAAACCTCCCTTAAAGCATCAACCCTGGTCTCTCCCTCGCCAAAATGTTTGGAAATGCGGTCAAGCCGCACGAGCGGAGTAGGGTCAATTGGGGTTGCCATATTACCCCCCGAGTGCCGTAGCCGGATCGATCTTGAGGGCGGCGCGAACCCCAAGGCCGCTCGAGAGAACGCACACGGCAAAGACAACCAACGCGAGGACCATCACGTTGTCTGGCTCCAACACGACGCGCCGGGGGAAGTAATCCTTAATACTGAAGATGAGTGTGGCGCCGATTGCAAAACCAATGAAGCCGAGCGCCAAGGCCTGCTGCACGATCATGCCAATAATGGTTCGGTCAGGCGCACCAATCAGCTTCAGAGTTGCGATTTGTTTTAGTTTTTCCATCGTCATCGTGTAAATGATAAGCGCGATGATCACCGCGGAGACGGCGAGCAGCAAAGATGTGAAGAGGCCAATCTGGCGTCGCGCGCGATCAACGAGCGAACGCGTCAGAATATTCTCCTGGGCCTCCTGCGTGATGGCCGCGAGATGCTTCCAGCGCGATACCGTTTCCGCGACCGCATCGGGCGATGCATTCGGCTGCAGGCGCGCCACGACCGTATTGACCGTATCACGACCCTCTCCACTGCCGCCGCGCGCAAGTTGAATACGTGCAGCGGGTGGTGCCAGGTCGAATTGGAGCTTCTGGGCGTCGGACAAACTGATATAGACGGCAGGATCACCGGCTGAACTGACTTGGCGCTGCGTGAGACCGACGACGGCGTAAACACTGCGACCAAGCTGGATACGATCGCCGAGTTCGAGACCGGCCGTACGGTCGGCGACCAGCTCATAATGCCTGCGCCCAATATGGCGCCCCTGCACGATATCCGGCGGACCGCCCGGGCGCGTCAACTCATATCCAATAACATAGAGCCGCATTTTCTTGTCTTTATGCTGCACTTCGACGGTCTGGTAGGTGATGCTTCCAGCAGCTTCGACGCCGGCGATGCGGGCAATCGATTCGCGTGTCTCACCGGGAATACGTGAGGCCTCAGCGAAGGGGCCGCGTGTGTTGGCCTCTACAACCCATAGGTCGACGGCGGGCGCGCGGGCAATTGTAAGCGCCTCAACAACGAGGCCGCGGTAGATACCAATCATTGACAAGACGACGCCAAGTAACAGCCCGAGGCCTATGCAGGTCAGCAAGAACCGACCGACTCCGTGTCGAATATCGCGATACGCAAGGTTCATTTTGTTCCGTCTTCAATCACGCGCGCGGAACGCCCTTCGCGCAGGCCATCTTCTATTTGTGTGACAACACGTGCGCCTTCGGGCAGCCCATCGACCAGTTCGAGCCTTGCGTCCTCGGTGCGATGCCGGAATTTCACAAGACGGCGATGCAGACGCCCGGCTTCGGCCGTCCACACCGTACCCTGTCGGCCGTCGTATCCGTGCACGGCCGCTTCAGGAACGAGCAGAGCCGTATCAAGGCGCGCCACAGTGATCCAGAATTCTGCCTGCTCGCCCAGGTAAATCCGCGACGGTGGGTTATCGCCCTTAATGAAAACACGCCGCTCCTCGGTGACACGATCGCTTTCGAGACCAATCCGGACGACTTGTCCCGTGAAGGCTTCCTGCGGCCGCGAGCGGAGGCGAGCATCGACACGCTGGCCTTCCTGAATGAAGCCTGCGCGCGCTTCGTCGACATAGGCAAGGCCCCAGTACGAGTCCGCTGCGATGAGGGTGAAAATCGAATCGCCAGCCTTGATGACGGTGCCAGCTTCCTTGTGGCGCTCGACGACGAGCGCGTCGTATGGTGCCACGAGCGTCCGGTGACGTAACATGGTTTCCTCGAACTGGAGTTGCGCGCGGGCATCGGCCAATTGCGCCTTGGCGCTTTCCGCTTCGCTCATGGCTACGGCGACATCGGCCCTCGCCACCACCTCATCCCTCAAAGCTTCGTCCGCGACCTGCTGCGAGACGACGTCGCGACCGACGAGTGCCTGTTTGCGCCGATTGGCGTCCTGCTTTTGCAAAAACACGGCCTGCGCTTTTTCGAGATTGGCTTCGGTCTTCTTGATGTTGACTTCGGCAATGAGTTGCGCGGCTTGTGCCTTGGCAACCTTGGCTTCCTGCTCGCCGGTGCCAAGGCGTGCAAGCACCTGGCCTTTCTTTACCAGGTCGCCATGATCGACGTTGAGTTCAGCGAGTGTGGCGCCGACTTCAAACCCGATCTTTGACAGGACACGAGCCTCAACCGTGCCAAGCCCAAAGACGCGAACGGGAACGTTATGCTCGATGGAGGCAGCGCGTATGGAAATTGGGCGATTGGAATAGATCAGAAATAAAGTTGCAGTTACCGCAAGAATTGCGGCAGCTACTATTCCAAATTTCACCGCCGGTCGACGCACTGCGGAAGCCCATCCTTGCTGCCTTTAGTGCAAAATTCTTCAGAGAAACTTCGCGCGCATTGATATTGGTCAATATTCGACCGGGATGTCTTGGAGCGTAGCGAAAGTCTGCCCATTATTAATTCACTGTGTTGCGCGGGTATTTGCATCCTCCACGGCTCAAGGCGCGCGCTTGCGCCCAGTCACCATCGCTTTCACCAGGTTTTCACGGTGCGTGAAGCTAGCAAGCAGCACACCAAGTACATGCAGCGCGACCAGCGCGACCGTTGCGTTGGCCAGGGCCTCGTGGATTTCTTCCATGGCCTTCGAGCCCCAATAGGCGTCGGTGGTCATCAGGTAGCCGCTTAGACTCGTGGCTGCGAGCATGACAATGAGGGCAATGACCATGAGCCCGCCAGCCGGATTGTGCCCAATGTAGCGGCGCGCCCGGAATAGTAGCGTGTCGCGTAGATAGCTGAGCGCCTCTCGCGGCGATTTGACGAAATCGGCAAAGCGTGCATGGCGAGGCCCGATAAAGCCCCACACGATGCGCAACGCCAGCAGCCCGGCGATGGCGTAGCCAGCTGCGATGTGCACCTTCTCGATCTCATCGCCGGTGGCGTAAGCGATCACGAACAGCGTCACCAATGACCAGTGAAAAAAGCGGACGAACGGGTCCCAGACTTTGACCGTCGCCGGCGGCGGTGCGCCGCCGGCTCGGGTTATGATGGCATCGTGGGCGGAAGTCATCGTCGGGCCTGTTACAGCTTGCCGACGACGGTGCCGTTGGTCGGATCGACGAACAGCTCGATGCGCGTACCCGCCTTGTCGGTGGCATAGAACTCGCCGCAGGCGTTCTTCAGCTTGGCTTTGCGCACCGTGTAGCCGAGCGCTTCGACCTTCGTCTGCAAGGCCTCAAGCGAGAGCCATTTGTCTTGGCCAGCATTGGTGCAGGGCCGGTCGAGGCTGCCGGCCTGGGCGAGAGAAGTAGTTCCGAGAATGGCGGCGGCGGCAGTAAGGACGATGATTTTGCGCATGGTCAGTCTCCTGTGGGGTGGGCCCTCTGCAGTGTGGGGGCGCGATGGCGGGAAACTGCCTGAATGCCGCTGACCGGGAGCTGTTGATCTATGTCAGCGTCCTGTCAGGCCGCTTCCGGCATGATGCCTGGGTGAAAAATCGCCGAAATACCATGAGCTTGGGCATCACCGCGGCCGGTCTCGCAATCGCTGCGACACTGGCCGTCACGCTGCCTGAGGCGCTCTACGCGAACGAGCGGGACGATATGCGCCACGCCGTTGAGCGAGGAGAAATTCACTCACTCGCCGAGATTCTTGCCGCGCTGCGCGGCAAGTTGCCGGGCGAGGTCGCTGGCGTTGAAATCGAGCGCAAGAACGGCCGCTGGTTCTACGAATTCCGGGTGATCGACAACAAAGGCCGCCTGTTCGAAGTCTATGTGGACGCAAGAACGGCGGTCATCGAGCGCATGAAGGAGAAGTGATGCGCGTCCTCTTAGTCGAAGACGATCGGCGCATCGCTTCCGACGTGAGCCGGGCGCTCGCGGCAAGCGGCTACGTTGTCGAAACCGTGAGCGACGGCGAGGAGGCTTGGTTCCGCGGCGACACGGAAGACTATAGTGCCGTCATCCTCGATCTCGGTCTACCGAAGATGGACGGACTTTCCGTGCTCAAGCGCTGGCGCGCCAACGGACGGCGCATGCCGGTACTGATCCTGACGGCACGCGGCAGCTGGGCAGAGCGCGTCGATGGCATTGATGCCGGCGCCGACGACTACCTGCCGAAGCCGTTCCGTATGGAGGAACTGGCCTCGCGCCTGCGGGCGATCGTGCGTCGCTCGTCCGGTCAGGCCTCATCCGTGGTGAGCATCGGCGATGTAACGCTGGATGAGCGCCAGATGAAAGTCAGTGCGCGCGGCGTGCCTATAGCTTTATCGCCGTTGGAATATCGCGTCGTCGCGTATCTGATGATGCGGCGTGGGCGCGTGGTGGCGCAAGCCGAGCTCGACGAGAACGTTTATGGGCCTGGCGAAGACCACGGCTCGAACGCACTTGAAGTTTTGATCGGCCGCGTGCGGCGCAAGCTCGGCGTTAACCTGATCGAAACTCGCCGCGGCTTCGGGTACATGGTGCCGGACGAGCCGTCATGAAAACGGGTTCGCTGCGGCTTCGGCTCGTTCTCGGCGGCGTGATCGCTATTCTCATTGCATTGGCCGTCGCGGGTGGCGGTCTCGTTTTCTTGTTCGAGCGCCACGTTACCCGAACGATTGGCGATGACCTCGATATCTATCTCAATCAACTGATTGCCGGCATCGATGTCGATGTACAAGGGCAGCTCGTGCTTACGCGGCCGCCAGCCGACCCGCGCTTTTCTGAGCCGTTATCGGGGCTGTACTGGCAGATCGCCGACGACCGCGGTCAAATGCTGCGCTCGCGGTCGCTGTGGGACACGACGCTAGCATTGGTGCCTGACGAACCGGTACCCGGGCAGATTCATCATCATGTCATCGACGGTCCGTTACATGCCCGCATTCTGGTGGCGGAACGGATGGTCGGTCTGACAGGAAGCGATCGGCATATCGGGGTCCGGGTCGCGGTGGCCGTGGATCTTGCGCGTGTATCGAGGGCAGCGTCCAGCTTCTCCAGAGATCTTGCCGCTGCACTCGGCGTGTTGGGGCTGGTACTCGCACTTGCCACGGTTGTTCAGGTCGGCCTCGGGCTGCAGCCACTGAAGAAGCTGCAGCGGAGCATCGCTGATGTGCGGGCCGGCCGCACCGAGCACCTGCCGGCCGCAGCGCCCGCTGAGGTGCAGCCGCTGGTCGAGGAGCTCAATGCTCTGCTCGATGCCCAAGAACGCGAAATCCAGCGCTCACGTGGCCGGGCCGCCGATCTCGCGCACGGGCTCAAGACGCCGCTCGCGGCGCTCACGGGCGATGCCAGACGCTTGCGCGAAGCGGGACACAACGACATTGCGCAAGACATCGAAACGGTGACCGAGACGATGAGCCGCCAGGTCGATCGCGAGCTGGCGCGGGCACGCAGCCGCGGCTCCATGCGGCGCAGAGGCTCCCTTTCGACCGAGCTAGCCCCGCTGGTGCGCATGTTGATCGCGACGATAGCGCGTACGCCGGCGGGCGCGCGTGTATCATTCGAACAGAAAATACCCGACACCTTGGCAATCGCAATGGATCGAACCGATCTGGCGGAAGCGCTCGGCAATATCCTGGACAATGCCGCGCGTCATGCTGCTGCTGGCGTGCGCATCACCGCGAGTCCCGAAGCTTGCGGCGCGACGATCGTGATTGAGGATGATGGGCAGGGTATCGCCAGCGAAACTCAGGCACGCGTCGTAGAACGGGGCATAAGGCTCGACCAGCGCACGGAAGGGGCGGGTCTCGGGCTGGCCATCGTGCAAGATGTGCTCGAATCCTATGGCTGGAGCCTCACGCTTGGCACATCAGAGGAGCTTGGTGGTCTGCGGGTTACGCTCTCCCCGGACGGGCCGCAGTCTCAAGCTGACAGGTTTCTGACACGCGGCGTCATGCAGCGGACGCCGGCAGCAACGTAGAAAGCCTCTCGCACGGCAGCAGCCGTGCATCCAACCTTTCGGTCAGATGCAGTTATGATAATCTTCGACTGGGCCCAGGGCATGCAAGAGCAGCTCATTCGCCCGCAACCAACCGGTCCGGCTTCCGAGCTGATAGGGAGGGACTAATGGCAGACCAGATTCAATGGCAGCTTTCGGGTGACTATTTCGAGAATTGCAGTTGCAGCGTTGTATGTCCTTGCCTTGTCTCGAAGGCCGCACCCTTGACCTCGCGGCCAACCGAGGGCGTGTGCAACGTGCCGATCGCGTTCCACATTGAAAATGGCAAGTACGGTGATATTGCCCTCGACGGCCTCAATGTCGCGCTCGCGATCCATACACCTGGGCCGATGGCAGACGGGAACTGGTCGGTGGCTGCCTATATCGATCAGCGCGCCGACGACAAGCAGACCGAGGCACTGGGTGCGATCTTCACCGGCGCTGCCGGCGGACCCATGGCAGCGTTTGCGCCACTGATCAGCAAGAATCTCGGAGTGAAGAAGGTCCCGATCACATACCGCATCGCGGGTAAGACCCGGTCCGCGGAAATCCCGGGCATCCTGCACATGTCTGTCGATCCGCTGCCGACCGCGCATCCGAGCGGCGAGATGTGGGCGAA
>DASSRJ010000063.1:0-2537 GCA_035701845.1 Pseudolabrys sp.
TACGAGCCGCCCGTCGCCGCAATGGCGTCGGCCGTCACCGAATTGTCTTCGCCGTGACAGGCCGGCTGCACGATCACGCAATGCTGGATGCCGAGGCGCTCATGCAACTTGAACAGCAGCTCTTTCGGCGCATCGGACGGCGTGTAGCGACGGCCTTCCGCGAACGGAAAGCGCGCACGCGGCCCGAACACGTGCACATGCGCATCGCAGGCGCCCGCCGGCAGTTTGAGTTTCGGCTTGCCCGGCGTGGCGAGCCAGTAGGGCGGATCGGCAGGCGTAGCGGCGGTGTGTTGTGTCATGCGTCGGGAGCGCGCGTGCGTTCGAAGGCAGGCTCGTGCGCCGAAAATTCGTTCAGCCAGGCGACGAGGGTGGGAAAGGCCGGCCGCCAGTCGACCTGCTTGCGCCAGTCGAGGTAGCCGAGCGCGCAGGACAGCCCGATCGCGACGACATCGCTTTTCTTCGGGTCAGGCGGAGCTTTTTCGAACACCGCCAGGCCGCGCGTGATCTTGCCGCGCTGATGCGCGAGCCAGCGTGGCGAATGCGTCGCCGCATCCGGCCGGAAGCGGCTTTCGTAAACGACGAGAATCGACGCATCCATGATGCCGTCGGCGAGCCGCGACAGCGTGAGCGCCCGATAGCGGTCGCGGCCCCTGAGCGGCAGCAACCGGTCGGTACCGGCGACATCCTGCAGATATTCGACGATGATGCCGCTGTCGTAGATGGTGCTGCCGTCGGCCAGCACCAGGCACGGCATTTTGCCGAGCGGATTTTGCCGGCGCAGCGTATCGCTTTCGTCGAGTGGGTCGGCGGGCTCGAGCCTGATGCGATCGGCAAGCCCGAGCACGTCGATCGCCATACGGACCTTGCGCCCGAACGGCGACGTCACCGTCGAGCGCAGTACGAAACTGTCAGTCCCGGACATCGACTACTTCGAGGTCTGAACGCCGGCGTCCTTGATGACTTTCGCCCACTTCCTCGTTTCGCTGTCGATAAAAGCCGCGAAATGCTCGGGGCTGTCGCCGGCCAGAATGGCGCCCTGGCTCGACAGTTTCTCGATCACGGCAGGATCCTTCATCGCCTCGACCGCGGCCTTGTTGAGCGCGGCGACGATTTTCGGCGGCGTCCTGGCCGGCGCGACCATTCCGTACCAGTTCTCGGTGAGCAGGCCCGGCATGCCGGCTTCGGCCGTGGTCGGCACATCAGGCGCGCTCGGCACCCGTTGCGGCGCGCCGACGGCGATTGGCTTGAGCTTGCCGGCTTTTATCTGCGGCAGCAGCACCGGCAGGTCGAGGAAGACCATCTGCACCTGCTGGGCCAGCAAATCGTTCACCGCCGGCGCAGCCCCACGATAGGGCACGTGCACGATGTTGATCTTCGCTGTGAGCTTGAACAGTTCTCCGGCGAGATGGGGCAGGCTGCCGGGACCGGACGACGCGAAGTTCAGCTTGCCCGGCTGAGCGTTCGCCAGCGCCACCAGCTCCTTCATGTTACTGGCAGGAACGCTGGTCGCCACAACCAGCATCTCCGGCACCTTGGCGACGAGGGTGATCGGCTGCAGGTCCTTGAGTGTTTCGTAGGCGACCTTCTCCATGCTCGGGCTGATCGCCAGCGCGCCCGCGCTGGTGATGGCGATGGTGTAACCGTCGGGCGGCGACTTGGCGACGGCGTCGGTGCCCGCGACGCCGCCTTGCCCGGAGCGGTTCTCGACGATGACCGACTGCTTGAGAATGTCTGACATGCGCTGACCGATCACGCGCCCGATGAGGTCGTTGGGCCCGCCGGGAGGGAAGGGCACGATCAGCCGGATCGGCTTGTTGGGAAAATCCTGCGCCATGGCCGATGCCGGGCACAGTAGCGTCAATCCGATCAGCAGCGCTTTAAAGGCTTTCACGTTGGTCCTCCCCGTTTCCTTGCGCGGTTGTTTGCCAAACACCTTACGTCATCGCCGCGCGGCCGCGCCAGACGGCAGGCTCAGTTTGATTGCGGTTGAGCCCCCTCATAGCCTTCCGTGATGGCCATATCCCAGACGGACCGGCCGAGCCGAAGCTTTATCGCCGCCGTGTATTCCGGCGACCGGTAGCAATCGATCGCCGCGGCGTAGGTGGGAAATTCCACAACGATGATACGTGAGCGTGGTTTGCCCTCCTGCGGCTCGGTCTTTCCACCGCGCGCAAGGAAGCGCGCCCCGTACTTGGCAAGAGCCTTTCCATTCGCGGCGATATATTCTTTGTAGCCTTCGGGATCGTTCACATCCGCAAATATGACCCAGTAGCCCTTCGCCATTTTCCGCCCCCTCTCTGTGCCTCAGCGACAGGCATTATGTCCGGGCCGGAATTATCGACAAGCGCGAGCACATTTTTGTTGACAATATTCCTAAGGTATGTTTTCCTATGGGCATCCCGCCCCGGTGCCGAAGGGGTGTCTGATCAGCGTCTCCAGACGCGGGGCGGGGAGCGGTGGCCGGGAGTATGACTTCGCATCGGAGATGCGGTGCGAAGGCCCGGCGGCCCAAGCCGCGCTGCTTTCGGCGTGCCGTC
>DASSRJ010000064.1:0-101884 GCA_035701845.1 Pseudolabrys sp.
AGCCGCCATAGACCGACGTTTTCCAGCGCGGATTCCAGAAGTGCTCGTAAGCCGCGTTGACGTTCCACCCTGTGGTCAGCTGGACGTCGGTCGCTGTTGTGCCGAGCACACCGCCATAGACACCGTCGAGGACGGTGCCGACCGCAGCGCTGTCGCCTTTACGATAGAGCCAAGAGCTCTGCGTTGCCTGCATCATGTACTTGATAGCGCCTTGCGTGTAGTTGACCTGGGCCTGGAAGTAGTCGCCCTGGCCGATCATCGGCGCATTCAGCTTGATGCCCGCGCCGACCGCAAAGCCCCACTTGTTGTCGGGATGGCCGGTGTTCTCAAGCGTGCCGTAGTACAACGGTTTGACCTGATGCGCGGCAGCCATGAGCTGGGCAGAACCCCAGGCCTGGTCGACGCGCAGGTTGGCGACGATGTCGGGGACGTCGAAGCCACCAACTTGCCCGGCTACGAGGGTGCTGGTCGTCGTCGCGGCAGTGCCGGTGCCGGCGCTAACGAGGATGTCGGCACCTATGGCGCTGGTCGGTATGCGGCGCATTTCGGCGGCAATGGTTGCCGAGAAGCCGTTGCCGAACTGAGCCGTATAGCCGAGCACTTTCCAGCCCGGATCGCCGGTGTCAGATGCCGGGAATGTGCCCCAGTATGACGTGGCGGGCACGCTGTAGAAGTCGAAGAACGACTGCGCCTGACCGAAGGTGAAGCCGGCCCACTGGATGAAGGCGCGGTTGGCATCGAACGTGTTGCCGGCACCGTTGGTGTCGCTGCCGCTGACGCCGACGGCAATGTAGCCGCGCACCGTGCCGTATTCGGTCTGGCTGCGTGCATCGGCCGTGATGTAGCCGCGTGCCCGCCAGGTGCTGTCGTTCGTGAACCGGCTGTTGGTGTTGGTAACCTGGAACGCACCGGTGCCGATATTGCCGGCCGCACCATAAGTGTATTCGGCGCGCACCCAGCCGCCGATCTTCAGGCACATGTCGGTGCCGGGGATGTAATAGAACCCGACGCCGTACAGGCTGCAGATCTTGACGTATTGCACCGGCTTGGCCTTGACCGGAAGGTCGGCCGCCTGCGCACCGGCTACGGCAACAAGACCCGCTGCAGAGCCGAGAAGAAGGGTTTTCATGACCGTCATCTGATGCCCCCAATGATGTCCGGCTTCCGTTTCGCCGCCGAATTTAGGCAAAACAGCTGCAGAAGTAATGAAAAAAGGCCCTTCCACAGCGTCTTCAATTGGTTTTTGCAATGGTGTTGCGCGGAAGACACGCGCCGCCGGCCATTATGCAAGCTTCATCAGCCTGAGCGCGGCGCGGCCATTGGGGCCATAAGGGTTACCGAGCGACTCGCACATCTCGAAATGATCGTAGTTCGGCGCCTCGACCAGCTCGACCGGCTTGCCGGCCGCCTTCACCGCGGCGGCGAAATCGCGGTTCTGACGCTGGAATTCCGGAGTCTCGTAGGTCCCGTAGGTCACGATGATCGGCGCCCGCAGCCGCTCGAGATGGCGCTGCGAGCTCATCGCCTCTTCCATCGAATCGGTGAACCGGACGTAAGAGCTGCGCTTCGACAGGCGAACGGGCTTCAGGTCATACATTCCGCTCATGCAAAGCCCGCCCTTCACCATGTCGGCCGGCAGCCCGAAATCCTTCTGCCAGTCGGTCGTGAGAGCAATGCCGCAGAGATGGCCGCCCGATGAATGACCCCCGATATAAAAGCGGTTGGGATCGCCGCCGTAACTCGCGGCGTTCCTGTAAGCCCAGGCAATTCCGCGCCGCACCTGGTCGGCCATCACGCCGATGTCGCCGTTCGCACCGCCGACATTGATGAAATCAAGCGCGATGTAGTTCACGCCGGCATTGACGAACAGCTCGGCCGGATAGCCATAGTCCTTGGCCGCGCCGGCCCGCCACGCCCCGCCGTGCACAAACACGAAGACCGGCGCGTTCGCAGTCCTGGCGGGATAGAGATCCATTGCCTCGATCGCAGTCGGACCGTAGGCGAGCCGCTTCGGCGCGCCGAGACGGGCGCGCGCCTCGTTGCTGCTCGAGACGTAGCGCTTCAGAATCTGCCGTAACAGCGGTGCGTAGACACTTTGATCGTAAGCGGCATCGAGCTCGGCCTGGTCAAGATCCATCCACACGCGCGGACCCTTGTCGTGCGCCGCGGGGCCGATCGCGCAATCGGCGAAAGCAGGCGTCGCCGCCAATGCCGCAGCCGTGCCGAGCACGCTGCGGCGTGAGATTGTCTTCGCGAATATCCGGCTGTCGATCGGCATTGGGCCCTCCTCCAGGATCAGATGTCTTGCGATCGTAGTTCGGAACGGCAAGCGAGCCAAACGGTCCGGCCGCCGGCCTTCGGGTCTTCAACGACATGATCGACGACCTCGAAGCCGTTCGCTGCAAGCAGGCGTTCATACTCGGCGGCATCGAGGCTGGCGTGATACAGCGGGTCGCCGCGGTAAGACCCGATGGCCTCGCCATACGCCGGGCCGGTATTGAACATCAACATTGCCGCCCGTTCTGCGTGCGCGGCGAAGACCGCAAACATCCGGCGCTGATCATCCGGCTTCAGATGAAAAAAGCTGTCCCATGCCAGGATGCCGTCGAACGACCGCCCGAGCGACAATGACCGCATATCGGCAACGATCCACTCGTGCTCCGGCAGACGGCTGCGGCATAAGGAAATCATCGCCGCCGAACTGTCGACGCCGGTCACGCGTAACGCACGGCCGGCGAGGTTGCGGGCAACCGGAATTCCTCCGCCGCATCCCAGATCAAGAACACGGGCGGATTTCGGGAGTGCGCCGATGAACCGGTCGTGCCAGCGTTTGTCGTTCCAGCCGCCGTCACGGCGATCGGCGTCCCAGGCGACGGCGTGCTTTTCGTAGTGGCCGGGAATCCTGTCCGCCAGGTCGCTCACGCGGTCGCCGCCGTCAGACCGGACGCTCGCCCTTGACCGTGACGCGGTTGCCCGAGCGCGTGTGCGGCCAGTAGTCCCACATCGCGCGGTGCTGCGCGCAGCGATTGTCCCAGAAGGCGATCGCGTTCTCGGTCCAGCGGAAGCGGCACTGGAACAGCGGATTCTCCGCGTGCTGATAGAGATAAGACAGGATTGCGTCGCTCTCGTCGCGCGGGATGCCGACGATGTGCGAGGTGAAGCCGCGGTTGACAAAGAGCGCCTTCTTCTGCGTCATCGGATGCGTGCGCACGACCGGATGCTCCGCGCGCGGATAACTCGGCCTGTCGGCGACGCCGGTATTCGCATAAAGGCCGCGATAGACGATCTCGCCGTCGTGAACCGCCGTCAGCCCGTTGAGATAGGTCTTCATGCGGTCGGACAAAGCGTCATAGGCGGCGTACATGCTGGCGAACAATGTGTCGCCGCCGTGCGGCGGGCATTGCTTGATATAAAGAATGCTGCCCATCGGCGGCTCGAGGTCGCACGACACGTCGGTGTGCCAGCCCTCCCCGTTGGCGCGCGGGCTGTTCTTGTCGGCATAGATTTTCATCAGCGCCGGCTCGCCCGGCTCGTGCGGTGCCGCCGGATGGACGTGCAGCTCGCCGAACAGCCGTCCGAAGGCGAGATGCTGCTGCGGCGTAATGTGCTGGTCGCGGAAGAAGATGACGATGTTCTCGGCCAATGCGCGGTGGATCTCGTCCACCGTCCGGTTCGACAGCGGCCTGGCGAGATCGATGCCACCGATCTCGGCGCCGATGATCGGGGTCAGCTTGTCGACACCGATCGTCTCATAGGGCTGCGATGCGCCGGCCTCGTGCCGGATGCGCGGGCCATCCTTGCCGCTCAGCGAACTCATGTGGAACCTCCCGGCAAAATTCCCTTTGCCGGGGATGGTAGCGCAGCCGCGGGTAAGCGCAACTACGAGCGTGTTATTCCATCAACCGCGCCAAAGCGGCGCGGTTTCTCAGGATCAATGACCGCGACGACGCGCGGGCGACAAATTCCGACCGCTCGAATTCGGTGATCACACGGCTCACGGTCTCGATCGAAAGCCCGAGATAGTCGGCAATATCGCGGTGCGACATCGGGAGATCGAGCTCGTGCGCTTGTCCCAGCCTGGCCGACAGGTCGGTCAGGAATGTCGCCATTCGGCAATGGGCGTCGCGGCTGATCAACACGGTATGCTCGCGCAGGCGGCGAAGCTCTTTCGCCATGCCGGCAAAAAGAAAATACGAGATTGCCCGGTCGTGGACGGCTGTTGCGAGCACCGCGCTGCGCTTCAACGGCAACACGGTCGTGTCGGCTGCCGCTTCCGCGCAGAGCGAGTGGGTCAGTTCGCCGTCGATTCCGACGAACTCTCCCGCAACATGAAAGGCGACAATGCTGCGCGTGCCATCCTTGAACGACCGGCAGCTTCGAACCAGTCCGCGGCTGACGAAAAAGATGTAGTCGGCCGGCTCCCCTTCGAAGAAAATCGCCCGGTTGCGGCGATATTTGGAGGGCCCCTGACACAAGGCCAGGATCCTGCGCATCGCCGTCGGGTCTTCACCGTATATGCGGGCGGACAGAGGGTTGATGGACGGATCTGTCCGGACAATCTGCAGTGCCTGACGGCCCTTGAGCTCAAACCTGAGTTCGTTCAAGCCTGACTGCATGTCTGCCCTCCTGCTTGCCACCAAGGTGACACCAGCCACGCGCGCCGGCCCATGCGACTTTCGGAAAGATGGGCTGGCCAAATGAGAGGGCGTCCTATCCCCAGGAACAGGTCGGAAGGACAAGTTACACGGAGCCGCGCAGGCCCAGCGCATTTTCCAGGCATTGAACGAGCGCGCCGTCATCGAAGGGCTTTTGCAGATAGCCGGCCGCTCCCGCCTCCAGCACGCGCCGGCGCACCTTGTCGTCGACGAATGCCGTCATGAAAATGATTGGCATAAGGTTGCCTTTGGCGACCAAACGCGCCTGCAGATCGGCGCCGCTCATGCCCGGCATCTGGATATCGGCAATGACACAGGACGAACACCAGAAATCATTGGAGCACAGGCACTCTTCGGCCGACGCATAGGCATTTGCCGAATAGCCCAGGGACCGCACAAGGTCCCTGACGCCGTCCCGCACGAGCGCATCGTCGTCAACGATGGAAATCACCAGTCTGTCCAATAATTCGTGTCCTGCAGGCGGTACGGGAGCGCAGAGGCTCCCGACCGTGAACGACAGCCAAATCCTTGCACGCCGTTGCCCCGGAAAAACTGGACTTGGGTATAGGTGATCTATTTCCCGGGTCGGCCCGCGCCGAGGGCATCGACCATGCGGACAAGGTCAGCCACGGATTTCGCACCCATTTTGCGCATGACATTGGCGCGGTGAAACTTCACGGTCACCACGCTGACCCCCAGTCTGCCCGCGATCTGCTTGTTCATGAGACCGGCCGCGACGAAATTCATGATCTCCTTCTCGCGCGCCGTCAGCGCGTCGAACGCCGATTTCATGTGCTGCGTGGCGTCCGTACCTGCCCGCCTGGCCCGGTCCCGCTCGAGACCTGCCTGAACCGCATCGATCATGTCCTGGTCACGAAACGGCTTGGACAGAAAGTCAACCGCTCCACCTTTCATGGCCCGCACGGACATCGGGATGTCGCCATGTGCCGTCATGAACACAATCGGAATCTGCGCATTGCCTTTGTTCAGCTCGGACTGAAAGTCGAGCCCGCTCAAGCCCGGCAATCTTACGTCCAGAACCAGACAGCAGGGGCCATCGGGCCGCCTCCACTTCAGGAAATCCGGCACCGAGGCGAACAGCTTGCTCTGCAGGCCGACGGTACGAAGCAGATCCGAAACCGCCTCGCGGACCAGGTCGTCATCGTCGATTATGACGACGACGGGTTGCTCGCCGCGCCTGGTCATGCGCCGGCACCGGGAAGGACGACGTAAAAAACCAGGCCGCGATCGCGGCGCGACGCCCACAGGCGCCCGCCGTGAGATTCGACAATCGAGCGGCAAATCGGCAGGCCCATCCCCATTCCTTGCGGCTTGGTGGTGTAAAAGGCATCGAACATCTTTTCGAGTCCATCCCCTTCCACACCGGGACCGGTATCCGCGACCGTGATCAAGACTTCGCCGCCGTCGCCCACCGCGGTTGTCAGCTCCAGGATTCGGGGCGCCTTCGTCGAAGCACCCATCGCCTCGATGGCGTTCATGACCAGATTGAGGAAGACCTGCTCCAGTTGGGCCAGATCGCCCGAGGCCCGCGGCTTCGGCCCATCCGCAAACGACGTCTGAACGAGGATCCCATGCCGATGCGCTTCCCGGCTCGTCAGGGCAAGCACATTCTCCACCATGGCGTTGATATCGAGCGGCTCGCGCGCGCCGCTCTCCTTTCTGAACATTGACCGAAGATTTTCGACGATCTGGCTGGCGCGCTCGCCGGCCACGATGATTTTCTTCAGGGCGGCCTGGGCCTCATCGAGATTGGGCGAGCGCTGGCCAAGCCAGCGCTGCGCGGCGCTGCTCTGCGCAACCATGGCCGCCAGAGGTTGCCTGACCTCGTGCGCGATCGAGGCCGACAATTCACCGGCCGTCGCCACCCGATTGAGGTGCGCCAGTTCGGCCATGCGCCGGGATGACACGACTTCCGCAAGACGGCGGCGCCGGCGCTCGTAGAGCAGGCCGGCGATGAGCAAAGCCTCGGTCAGAATCACCGCGGCAATCAGCATCAGCTGCCAGCGATATTGCGACCAAAGGGTCGGACTACGGAAATAGATCCGGCTTCCCGGCGGGAGCCGGTTTTCGGCGATGCCCCAGCGCTGCATCTCCCGCCAGTCGAACACTGGGCTCGCGAACTGAACGGGCGGCGAATCGATCTGGTTTGGCTTTTCGCCGTTCAGAATACGAACGGCAACCGCGGCTGCCTGGCGGCTGCTGTCTTCCACCAGGAGGAGTGGCCCACCAACGATCTCGCGGCCGAAGAAGGACTCGTCATAGGAAAAAATCGGTGCATTGGTGACGGCATGGAGCTGCGCCAGTGCCGCGCCGCCTTCGTGCACAATGCCCGCCGCATCGACGATCATCAACTCCCAGAAGATCGCGGAGTTCGGCGGCAGCGCGGCGGCACGCTTGAGCAGCGCATCGAAAGACAGGTGATTGGTCCAGGAGAGGTTGATCCGGCCTGCAAGCGGCTCCAGCTCCTTTCCGATCGCCTCCTTCCAGAATTTTTCGATCGGCGAGGTTCCGACCACCACCATCACATCCTTGGTCTGCGGCAGCACCTGCAGGATGTTCTCCACCGCGGCCAGGTAGTTGATGCGGACCGCAACGACGGCATCTTTTGCCGTGAGGCTGGAATATTGCACGCGGCGCTGATCGACGGCCATCAGCACCATCGGGGTGCCCGCAAACAGCTGTTCGCGATGCCGCTGGACGAAAGCCGCAGCGGGCGCTCCGATTGCCACGATCAGGTCGAGCGGTTGCCTGGTAAAAATGGCGCGGAGGTACTCGACGAATGGACCCTCCGGATTTTCGTCCCCGGAGCGGGCGGTCACCAGCGAGTGTTCGGTAATGTCGAGAGGCCACGGCGATTGCCGGGCGAGCTCCGCGCGGATCGACGTGGCATAGGCGCTCCAGGGCTTGAAGTCCTTGCCAAAGGAATAAAGCAGCATGACCTGCTTGGCCTCCCGCGCCTGGGCGGGAAGGCACGCCAGCAGCGGCATCAGGCAGCAAACAAATGCTATCGCGGAATAGGCGCGCCGAAGCTTCAGGTCTGGTACCTTTTCAAAACGCTTGTCGTTCGAACAGCCTAGCATGGCCCACGCAGGCAAGCAGCCTGTCCGCGATCGCCGGCCAATGCGCCCGCCGCGCGGCACGGCGGGCGGTTCCCGACATTAAAATCTGCTTACTTTCGCACCCCGTAAAGTCATGCGGCGGTTAGCGGAGTGCAAATTTCCATCTGATAATTCGCCTGGCATGAAAAGGGCTGACGAATACACCCTCGCCGATCATTTCCGGGCGCTTGCCGACGGGCTGTCGGTGCGCGCCGTCACCGAGCGCGCCCCGGCGCAACGAGCCGAATTGCGGCGTCTGGCCGAATGCTATGCGGAGCTCGCGAAGCGGCAATCACCGGCCGATTATTTCGTGCGAGGAGCGGACTCGCGATGAGCGAAAGGCGCACTTCCTTCCGCGGCCGGACGCTCAAAGGCGGCTTCATTGTCCTGGGCGAGCGAGCACCAAAGCTGGAATGCACGGTGCGCAACTTCACAAAGGCCGGGGCCGCACTGCGGGTGTCCACCACGTTCGGATTGCCGCAGCATTTCGACCTGGTGATCGACGGCATCGCACGCCGCTGCCGGTCGCAATGGCGAACCGACAACAGGATCGGCGTCGTTTTTGAATCGATGTGACGGGGGACCTCAGCTTCCTGCGGGAGCCCACTTCCGGCGTCTGAATAACTTCACCGCCCGGAATGTTGGAGCAGTGCCAGTAATCCTTTCAAAAGATCCGACGGCGATGGCGGGCATCCACGAATGTGCAGGTCAACGGGGATGACCGCTTTAACGCCACCCTCGACCGCATAGCTTCCCGCGAATATTCCGCCGTCGGCCGCGCAGGAGCCGACAGCAACGACCCATTTCGGCCCGGGAGTGGCATTATAGGTGCGCTCCAGCGCTTCCCGCATGTTCCTGGTTACAGGCCCGGTGACCAGCAGCACGTCGGCATGCCGCGGCGAGGCGACAAACCGCAACCCGAAACGTTCGAGATCATAGAACGCGTTGTTCAACGCGTGAATTTCCAGTTCACATCCGTTGCAGGAGCCGGCGTCAACCTGGCGAATTGACAAGGAACGCCCCAGCCTGACTCGGGATTCCTTATTGACGCTCTCTGCAAGTTCAGCGAGCGCGGCCTCGTCCGGCGCGGGCGGCGGCTCGGTCAGTAAGCCACGGGCAAGACCTTCGAACAGGATTTTGCGCATTCTAGAGGTCGTGTCCCGAGTAAGAACAGTTGAACGACTTGTTGCAGAGCGGAAAGTCGGCGACGATATTTCCTTCGATTGCGACTTCCAGCAGCGGCCATTGGAACCACGACGCGTCGCGTAGATGGCAACGCGCGACGCGGCCGTTTCCGTCAATCCGTAGCCAGACCAGGACGTCGCCGCGGAAAGCCTCGGCTACTCCCACGCCCTCGCAGGATTTTGCTTTGCCGGGCGGCGCGTTGATCGGATCCTCCGGAATTGCTCCGAGAATTTGCTCGATGAGCGAGAGGCTCTGTTCGACCTCGCGAATGCGGAGCCAGACGCGCGCGTTGACATCGCCGGCATCGAGCACCGGTATTTCAAACGACAATTTGTCATAGGGCGCGTACGCAAACGCGCGCCGCGCGTCGAATCCCCTGCCCGATGCGCGGCCGACATAGCCGCCGGCGCCGAACTGAGCCGCCAGCTCAGGTTTTACAATCCCCGTGGTCACCGTCCGATCCTGCAGTGAAGCCGTATTGTCGTAGAGCTCAACCAGCTCCGGAAAAACGCCGCGCACCGCAGCGACCAGGGCAGCCGCCTCTGCAAGACCTTTGGGCGTGATATCGCGGCTGAGCCCGCCCGGAACAATCACGTCCATCATCAACCGGTGACCGAAGCCGGCTTCAGCCGCGCGCAAGGCGCGCTCGCGCAGGACTGCACATTGTGCGTGCATCAGCGAAAAGGAGGCGTCGTTGCAGATCGCGCCGATATCTCCAAAATGATTGGCCAGACGTTCAAGCTCGGCCATCAATGCGCGCAGATAGCTTGCGCGCGCCGGCGCCTTGATCTGCATTGCAGCTTCCGCCGCCTGCGCAAATGCGAATGCATAAGCAACGGTGCTGTCGCCGGAGGTGCGTGCCGCGAGCTTCGCAGCCTGCTCAAGCGTTGCCCCCTCCATCAGCGACTCGATGCCCTTGTGCACCCAGCCAAGGCGCTGCTCGAGCCGCACCACGTGCTCGCCGTTGGCAGAAAAACGAAAATGCCCCGGCTCAATGATGCCGGCATGCACGGGCCCGACCGGAATTTGATGCAAGCCCTCGCCTTCGGCCGGAAGAAAACCGTAGGCAGCTTGCTTGCGCGCAGCGGTTTTTTTACCCAGTGGATGACGAACGTCCCAGAAGCCGAGATCGAGCCACGGCCGCGTGTCGGGTGCATCCACCGCGACAAGGCCACATAAGTCGTTGATTGCGCGTTCGAGCCGGATGGCCGGGGCATGACGGGCGGCCACGCTCGGGTATTTGCCGGATTTGCAGCTGTAGCTCACGACTGCGGCGTCGCCGGCCGATTCATCATCGCACAGCGCCATGTGAACCATTGGGGCATCGCCCCATAAGCCAAGCAACACCAGGCGGCCTGTGGCGAGTTGGTCGGCGGCCTGCCGCCACCCTTCTTCATCGACAAGTGCGCGGGGCCAAGGCCGGTGCCGCTCGGCCACATCGCTGTGCGTTATGGCGTCGAGAATGGCCATGGCTATCCCAGCAGCCTCGCAACATTCTCAAAGCCCTTGACCAGCGGCGCCGGCATATAGATTCCGGCCATGAACACCAGTGCAAGGTGAACAAACATCGGCACGTAGGATGCTTCGGCCCGGGCAGTCGGGCCGCGAGGCGCGCCAAAGGCGATCGCGTTGAGTCGCAGGAACAAGCCGCCGAGCGCGACAAGGATACCGACCGCCAGGATGATTGCCAGAAAAGGTTCTCGTGCGAAGGTCGAACTCACCACCAGAAATTCGCTCATGAAGATGCCGAGCGGAGGCAGGCCCGCAATCGCCACGACGCCCAAGACCAATCCCCATCCAAGAACAGGATTGGTCACGGTCAGACCGCCCATGTCGGCAATCTTCTGCGTGCCCTTGACCTGCGCGATATGACCAACCGTAAAGAAGATCGCCGACTTGGTCAGCGAATGCATCGTCATGTGCAGGAGGCCGGCAAAATTCGCCAGCGCGCCGCCCATTCCGAACGCAAAGACAATGATGCCCATGTGCTCGATCGACGAGTAGGCGAACATGCGTTTGATATCGCGGCGCCGGTAAAGCATGAAAGCCGCGAACAGGCAGGAGATCAGGCCCATGATCACCATCAGCGGGCCGGGCGCGATCGCTTCCGGATTGAGCGCAAGCAGCATCTTGAAGCGCAGCAGCGCATAAAGCGCGACATTGAGCAGCAGGCCGGAAAGCACCGCGGAAATCGGGGTTGGGCCTTCGGCATGCGCATCAGGCAGCCAGGCATGCAACGGCGCAAGCCCCACCTTGGTGCCGTAGCCCAGCAGCAGGAAAATGAAAGCAACATTGAGCAATGCGGGGTCAAATTGTGCCGCGCGACTCATCAGCGCGCTCCAGACCATGGCGTCAACTCCCTCGCCGATCACCGGGCGTGCCGCCATGTAGACCAGGATGGTGCCGAAAAGCGCGAGCGCAATGCCGACACTGCCGAGAATGAAATACTTCCAGGCCGCTTCCAGCGCCTCGTGGGTGCGATAGATGCCGACCATCAGCACGGTGGTGAGGGTCGCCATCTCGATCGCGACCCACATCAGACCGATATTGTTGGCGACGAGCGCCAAATTCATCGCAAACATCAACGCCTGATACATCGCATGATAGAAGCGCACGAACCTCGGCGTCAGCCGGCCGATCTCTATTTCGTGGCCGATATAGCTCGCGCTGAACACGCTCGTGGTGAATCCGACGAACGTGGTCAACACGATGAATACTTTGTTGAGGTCGTCGACCAGCAGATAGGCGCCGGAGGCCGGGTGGACGACAAATAGCGAGGACGCCGTCACGAACGTGAGAAATGCCGCAAGGACGTTGAGCCGGGCGGTCAGCCGATAGCCGGGCAGCACCGCAAGCACCACGGCCGCCGCAGCCGGGATAACGAGGACGCCGGCGAGCGCGTCGATCATTGCCGTTCTCCGCGGAAACGATCGAGCGCCTGTATGTCGACGCTGTCGAAACGCTCCCTTATGCGGAACAGGAAGATGCCGATGACGATGAAAGCAATCAGCACCGAGAATGCCACGCTGATTTCCACGACCAGGGGCATGCCTTTTGCACCGGTTGCAGCGAGGACCAGGCCGTTCTCAAGCGACATGAAGCCGACGACCTGGCTCACCGCGTTGCGGCGTGTGACCATCATCAAAAGGCCGAGCAGCACGACCGACAGCGCGAAGGCGAGATCCTCGCGCGCGAGCGGATCGGCCTCGGCTGTAACCCGCAGCATCACAACCATCGACAGCGCGACCAACCCCATGCCCAGGAGCATGGTCGGTCCGACCCCGACCACGGTTTCGATCTCGCGATGAATGCCGAGACGCACAATAATGCGATGCAAGGCTGCCGGAATGATGATGGCCTTGAATATCAGGGCGATCAGGGCCGTGACGTAAAGGTGCGGCGCATCCTGCACGAAGGCCTGCCAGCCGACCGATGCCGCCAGCACCAGGGCGTGCAGAGCGTACACGTTAAGAAGCGCATAGAGCCGGTCCTGATAAAGCTGCATGAAGCTCACCAGCACCAGCGAACCGGCCAGCAGGTGAGCGATGTCGAAGGATAAATTACCGCGCAACATCACAGGCTTCCGGAAACAAACAACAGCAAGGTACCAAGCAGGCCGAGCATCAAGGCGGCGCCAAGGAATGCCGGCACGCGAAACACGCGCATCTTGGCGATGGACGTCTCGAACACTGCGAGCAGCACGGCGCCGGCGGCAAGCTTGCCGACATACGATGCCGTCCCGACGACGATCGCACCGGCATTTCCATCGGGCGGCGCGATGCCCCAAGGTATAAAGAGGCAGGCGATCACGGAGACGTAGAACAGCAGCTTGAGCTCCGAGGCGAGATCGATCAGCGCGAGATGGCGTCCGGAATATTCCAGCACCATTGCCTCGTGAACCATGGTGAGCTCGAGATGGGTCGCCGGATTGTCAATCGGAATGCGCGCATTTTCCGCTATCGAAACAATGATCAGCGCAAGCAGCGCCAGGCCGAGCGAAACCCGCAAGCCGACCGCGCCCGACGTCATATGGGCGGCCATGACCGACAATTGCGTCGATCCGGCAATCAGGGCAATCGTGAACACGATCATCAGCATCGCGGGTTCCGCGAGCGAGGCGATCATGACCTCGCGGCTCGACCCGATGCCACCGAAGCTCGTTCCTACGTCCAATCCGGCAAGCGCGAGGAAGAAGCGCGCACTTCCCAGCAGCGCGATCAACGCAATCAAATCGGCCGACCAGGAAAATAACAATCCGCCTCGAAACGTCGGCACCAGGGATGCCGCAACCCACGTGCCGGCGAAGACAAGATAAGGTATGACCCGGAACAACCAGGAGGCACTGTGTGCCAGCACGACCTCCTTGCGCAGGAGCCGGATGAGGTCCCGATAGGGCTGCAGCAGCGGGGGCCCCTGCCGGCGCAGCAGGCGCCCCTTCACGAGCCGCACCAGGCCCGTGAGCAATGGCGCCAACAACAGCACCAGAAGCATTTGCGCGCCCTGGAAGGCAAAATCGCGGATCACGACCATATCGCCAGCACCAGGAGGAGCAGCACCAGCGCCGAAAACACCAAGGCTAGGTAGCGGCGGATGGTGAGGAATTGCAGAACGTTGAGCCGTGCAGTGGCGTACTCGATGAACGCGGCAATCGGAGCGTATGCGGCCTCCCAGATCAGATCGTGCACCTCGACGGTAAGACGAGCCGGCCGTGCCGCGCCCGGAGGCGGCATGTCACCCAACTCGCGTGCGCGAAACACGGTCGTGCCGTAAACCCGGCGGATCGGCTGCGCAAAGCTCGAGGCCGTGTATTGCGTCACAGGACTGGAGTCGGGATAGCCGCAATCCCACGCGGGTCCGCGCCGTATCTTGTCGGAAGCCAATCGATGAATGACAAAGGCAGCGATCGAGCCGGACATCGCAATGAAGACAAAGACCAGCAGCCCGTTATAGGAACTGCGGCTTTGCGCGATCGGCACGATGGTCAGCCAATCCAGACCCGCCTGGTGCGGCATGCTCACACCGAGGAGCGCATTCGTCACCGGTGCGAGCGCGTCGATAAAAATGCCCGGCAACACGCCGGCCACGAGGCATAAAGCCGACAGGAAAAACATTGCAGCGAGCGAATTGCTGTCGGTCTCCTCTGCATCGGCTGCAGCCGGCGTGCGCGGGCGGCCAAGAAAACTTATGCCGAACGCCTTCACAAAACAGGCGGCGGCCAATGCCGCAGACAACGCCAGCAAAGCTCCAACCGCCGGCACCAGAAATTTGAGGCCCCAGGACGGCAACTGGGGGCTGAGCAGGATGGCCTGGAACGTCAGCCATTCCGATACGAAACCGTTCAGCGGCGGGAGCGCGGAAATGGCGACACAACCGACAAGGAACGCGAACGCGGTCTGCGGCATCCGGTGGATCAGACCGCCGAGATGCTCCATGTCGCGCTTACCGGTGGCATTGAGCACCGCGCCGGCGCCGAAAAAAAGAAGGCTCTTGAATACGGAGTGATTGAATACGTGCAGCAGCCCCGCGGTCAGCGCCAGTGCCGCCGCATCTGCCATCGCGTACGCCTTGAATGCGAGCGCAAGACCAAGGCCGATAAAAATGATGCCGATATTTTCAACCGTGTGATAGGCGAGCAACCTTTTTAAATCATGCTGCATCAGGGCATAGAGCACTCCCATGACTGCGGTGACTCCGCCAATGGCGAGCACAAGCATGCTCCACCACCAGACCGGCGGACCGAGCAGATCGAACGCAATGCGCACAAAACCATAGACCGCGACCTTGGTCATGACGCCGCTCATCAATGCGGAGACATGACTGGGCGCGGCCGGATGCGCGAGCGGCAACCAGGCATGAAGGGGGACGACACCTGCCTTGGATCCGGCGCCGATGAGGGCCAGGACAAGGACCATCGCCGCCACCCCTGCGGTTGGATGCGCGACGCGAATTGACTCGAAAAGGTAGTTGCCATTGTTGCCGGCAAGCAGACCAAACGCCAATAGCAGCGCCAGCGTGCCAAAGCTTGCCATCAGCAGGTAGACATACCCTGCCCGCAGGTTTTCGCGCTCCTGATGATGCGCAACCACCAGCGCCCATGATGTGAGCGACATGAATTCCCAGGCCACCAGGAAGCTGAAGGCATCATCGGCGAGAACAACCAGGTTCATTCCCGCCAGGTAGACGGGAAAGAACGGAAGCACCCGCCCGGGCGCTTGCTCGTTTTGGCCATAACCGAGTGCGAAAAGGCTCGCGGCCGCGCCGCCGAGATTGACCACGATCAGAAAAAACGCAGCGAGGGCATCGATCCGGAAATGAGCACCAAGCCATGGCAGGCCGAGTGGCAAGGTTATGCCGGACGGTGGCTGGCCGAACAGGCTCACGCCTCCGGCGACAGCCAACGTCAGCGTGATGATCAGGCAGGAAGCGTAGACAACGCCGCTTGCACGCAGCGACTTTGAGAGAGCGACGGCGACCGGAGACAATGCCAGCAACGCCACGACGCAGAAGAGCGCGGAAGTTACCATCACCGTCTCCGCGTCTGGCGAACCGCCATTGCTTCGAGGCGCACGCTCATTTGAGCCGAACCCCCCGTCCACCCTTGCTGGAGGTTGCGCCCTCGCCGATCAGCTCGATTCCGTTGGCGGCCAGCGCGTCGACCAGCTTCATGAGTGAATCAACATTGCCGCGAACCACGCCGTCGCTGGCCTCCATGCGTTGAATTGTCGGCAACGAAAGACGGCAGCGCTCCGCCAGCTCGCGTTGATCAATCCCGAGCAGCGCGCGGGCCGCGCGCATTTGCGCAGCAGTGATCATGCGGCATGGGTTCCTTGCGAGGCATGAAACGTACTTTATAACAAAATATACGGTTATTATAACGTGTCAAGCATCACTTTAAATGTCCAATACATCATCAGTATTCAGCAAAGTTTTGTCGACTGGCCACCCTCGCAGATCATTTCCGGGCGCCGGCCGACGGTCTGTCGATGCGCGCCGTCACCGAAAAACGCGTTCTCTTCCGCGGGCGCACGCTTAAAAGCGGCTTTATTGTCCTGGGCCAGAGAGCACCCAGGCTCGAATGCACGGTCCGCAACTTTTCAAACGCCGGCGCGGCGTTGCGAGTCTCGACCACCTTCGGATTGCCGCAGCATTTCGACCTGGTGTTCGAGGGCATTGTCCGCCACTGCCGTTCGCAATGGCGGAACGACAACAGAATTGGCGTTGTCTTTGAATCGGTTTGAGGGCCGGCGCGTCCCCAGGCGGCCGTAGCGCTACGCCGAAAAACTCCCAAATAAATTCACGCCGTCGTGTTGCCGTCTCTCGCGGCCACGATTGGCGCAGGCCGAGGCACTGCAGGCAATAGCGGCCCTTCATCGCCGGCGAATTCTTTGGTTTGGCGGGAACAAGAGCTTAGACTGCGTTTTGGAACCGCGCGCATCGATGAGCGAGCAATGGGCACCATCGTACTTCTCGATCTGATGGGTGGCGTGGCCCTGCTGCTGTGGGGCCTGCACATGGTCCAGAGTGGCATCTTGCGCGCATTCGGTCCCGACCTGCGACGTCTCTTGTCGAAGGCCTTGCAGAACCGGCTGGCGGCGTTCGCTGCGGGACTTGGGCTCACCGCGCTGCTCCAGAGCAGCACAGCAACCGGCTTGATGGCGACCTCCTTTGTCTCGGAGGGCGTCGTCGCGCTGGTCCCTGCACTCGCGATCATGCTGGGAGCGAATGTCGGAACGACGCTGATCGTTCAGGTGCTGTCGTTCAACGTGTCCGCGGCCGCCCCTGTGCTTTTCGTTCTAGGCCTCGTCGCCTTCCGCAGCGGCGGGCGCAGCCGCCTCAAGGATACGGGCCGCGTGGCAATCGGCCTTGGCCTGATGCTGCTTGCATTGCATATCCTGCTCGACACCCTGGCGCCCGCCGAAAACGCGCCGAGCGTACGCGCCCTGCTCAAGGTGATAACCGGCGATCCGGTTTTATGTGTGCTGATCGCCGCTTCGCTGACATGGGCCGCGCATTCGAGCGTCGCCACGGTCCTGCTGATCATGTCGCTCGCGTTCTCGCACTTCGTTACGCCCGTTGCCGGGCTGGCTTTGGTGCTCGGAGCAAACCTTGGCAGCGCCATTAACCCGCTGCTCGAAGGCGGACGCCACGGCGAACCCGCGAGCTACCGACTGCCTTTGGGAAATTTCATCAATCGACTGGCGGGGGTCTGTATCGCACTGCCCTTCCTTCAACAGATTGTCGAGGTCTGGCAGCAGCTTGAACCCAACATGGCCAGGCTGACGGCCGAATTCCACATCGGCTTCAACGTCGCACTAGCCGTGATTTTCCTCCCGCTGCTCGGGCCTCTGTCAATGCTGCTTGTCAAGATGCTGCCCGACAGCAAACGGGCGGCCGATCCAGCCGCGCCGCGCTACCTTGACGAGGCTGCGCTTCAAACGCCTTCGCTGGCGCTGGCGAATGCGGCGCGGGAAACCCTGCACATGGGCGATACCGTCGAGACCATGTTGAAGCAGGTCATGACAGCCTTGATGACAAACAATCGCGCATTGGCCGGCGAGGTTTCGCGCATGGACAACGTCGTTGATGGGCTCAATGAAGCGATTAAGCTTTATCTGACCAAATTGACCAGGAGCAACCTTGACGAGAGCGAGGCCAGGCGCGCGATGGAAATCGTCTCTTTCGCCATCAACCTCGAGCACGTCGGCGATATTATCGACAAGAACCTGAGCGAGCTGGCCACGAAAAAAATCAAGCGCGACGTCCATTTTTCCGACGAGGGTGCGGCGGAGATCGAGGAATTTCACAAGCGTATCCTGGAAAACCTGCGGCTTGCCTTCGGGGTCTTCATGTCAGGCGACATTGCAGCGGCGCGGAAACTGGTTTCCGAAAAGGCCCAATTGCGCGGCGAGGAACTGGTTGCAGCAGAACGTCATCTCGAGCGCCTGCGGGAAGGCCGCCCGGAAACGCTGGAAACAACGTCGTTACATCTCGACATCCTGCGTGATCTGAAACGGATCAACTCGCACATTTGTTCGGTTGCCTATCCCGTCCTTGAGATTGCCCGGACATCCGCCACCGCTGCCAAGCCTGAACCGGCAGTTGTCGCGCCAGCAAAGCCAAAATCGCGCCGGCAATAGTCCGCATAGTGCGTTTTGGCGGAAATTCACTTTTTGGACTCACGCACCGCAACCTATGACACTTTATTCAATCGTTGCGTCGGCGCGCGCAAGCACCGTCGGTGGCACCGTGAGGCCGAGCGTTCTGGCCGTCTTCAGATTGACGACAAGCTCGTATTTGTTTGGCGCTTGCACGGGCAGATCGGCCGGCTTCTCACCCTTGAGAATACGGTCAACATAGCTCGCCGCGCGCCTGAACTGGCCGCGGATATCGGACCCGTATGAAATGAGCCCGCCGTCGGCAACATAGAGTCGGCGGGAGTACACGGCGGGCAATTTGTAACGGGCCGCGAGCCTGATGATGAGGTCACGATGAAACACCGTCGCGGCACTCGCAGTCGCGATCAGGCCACCATTAGAAAAGCGCGCGAGGGCTGAAATGCCGCGTTCAATCTCGGCGGCGTCACGCAGGCCGATTGGACTCACGTCGACGCCAACTGACGGGGCAACAGATTGAATAACAGCAAACTGACCGATGCCGGAGGTTATCGTGGCATCCCGAATCACCCCCGCCCGCGTCACGCCAGGCGCGACCTGCTTGAGCAGTTCCAGCCATTTCCCGCTCAGACTATATTCAAACGCCATGAACCCGGTCGCGTTGCCCCCCGGCCGCGCCAGGCTCTCGGCGTAGCCGGCGCCGACCGGGTCGGCGACGTTCACGAACACGATCGGTACGCTTCGGGTCGCCTGTAACAACGGCCCCATGCTCGAAGCGCCTGCACTTATGACGACATCGGGCGCGAGCGCAGCCAGTTCCGCTGCCTGTTTGCGCATACGCTCGGCATTGTTGGCGCCCACGCGCTGATTGATCTGGAGGTTTTGGCCACGGGTCCAGCCGAATTGCTGCAACGCCTGCAACAAAGCTTCAACGTTGGCTTGCCCTTCCGGATCGTTGGGGTCGGTGGCGGCGCTGCTGAATACGACGACGCGTCGTATGCGTTCATCTTGCTGCGCATGGGCAACGAGCGGAAATGCGCCCATGCCGCCGAGCAACGTGATGAACTCGCGCCGTCGCATCCGCATCACCCGATCACTCAATGACGTGATCAGCACGCGCCAAAAGGCCCGGCGGGACAGCAAGGCCAAGCGCCTTGGCTGTTTTGAGATTGATTGCCAGTTCAAACCTGGTCGGCAACTCGACCGGAAGTTCGCCAGGCTTTTCGCCTTTCAGAATCCGCGCGACGTAGACCCCCGCGCGGCGATAGGCGTCAGTGATACTGGAGCCGTAACTGATCAAGCCACCGGAATCGACGAAGGCGCTGTCAAAATAACTCGTCGGGATTGCGTGAAAAGCTGCAAGCCCGATCAACTGGCTGCGCCGGCTATTGAAGAATGGACCTGCGCCCACGAGCAGCGCGGCGGCTCCAGATCGGACCGCTGTCGAAAAAGCCGCATCAATGTCCTCTGCACGGCTCGTCTTGACCGCAACGATTTTCACGCCGATCGCATTTGCCGCCGTTTCGATTTCACGAGTCTCGATCTGAGCGTCCGAAAAATTCGGATCTTGCAGGGTGGCGATAATCTCGGCTTTAGGAACGAGCTCGCGCAGAAGCGTGAGCCGCTTGCCGGTGACGGGAACATCAAAAAAGCTCACGCCGGTGATGTTTCCGCCAGGCCGGCTGATGCTCGTGACAAGCTTTTCGGAGATCGGATCCGTTCCGGTTACAAAAACGATCGGTACGCTGGTCGTGGCTGCTTTCGCCGCCATTGCCGCAGTCGTGTTGCCGACGATGACCGCCACTGGAAGAGAGACGAACTCGGCCGCAAGCTTCGGCAAACGGTCGGAGTGGCCTTCCGCCCATCGCGCCTCAAGTACAAACTTGTCAGCGGAATATCCCGATTCACGCAAACCCTGGCGAAGCGCCGCGACAAGATGGCCTGCATCGGCGGCGGTCGTCGGCCTGAGAAAGCCGATGACCGGCACCGGCACCCGCTGCTGCGCGTGCGCAGCGAGCGGCCAGGTTGCCGCAACGCCGCCGACCAGGCCGATGAATTCCCGCCGTTTCATGGCCGCCCCCAGGCGCAAAAGCGATGAATTTCCGTGCTTCGATATTTCGCTCAGGACGGCGCCGCGCGGTCAGGGATGTTTCTTGACCTTGCCCGCATTCCTGTTCGCGGCGCCCTTGTTGCCTCCGCCGGGATTGACCGCCTGGACACGGTTGTTCGCCCTCATGCCCTGGGCGCGGTTGCCCTGGATGTTCTTGTTGGTCTGTATGTTTTTGTTGGTCTGAATGGTCTTGCTGGTCGTGACCGTCCTGTCGGTCTGAATCGTCTTGTTGTTCTGGATATTGGTGTTGCTCGTCTTGAGTCCCTGAACGTTCTTGTTGGGCTGGACTCCCTGGACCCTTTGGACTCCCTGCACGCCCTGCGCACCTTTACCGAGCTGCATCGTGCCGGTTTGCGGTCCGCGCGGGGTCTGGACGCCCTGGATATTTCTTGCGCCCACGTTGCCGAACTGCTGCTGGAGGTTCGGATTCTTGAACGGCACGCCGCGTTGCGCCGCGTTGAACTGCCAGTTCTGGAATTGCCCGGCGCCGGGGGCGACGACGACCTTGTTAAATCTGCTGTAGAGGACGGTATTGGTCTGGATCGCGGCGTAACCGGGATGTCCCCAGTTGTAGTGGTACCACAGCGCGGGTCCGACGAAGGCGGCAGCGCCGAACGCAATCACGGGACCGGCCACCCACCAGCTTGGGCGCCAGAAGAACGGCGTATAGGCCGGCGGCCAATAGCCGGGACCGTAGATGACGACAGGATCGTAGACCGGCACATAGACGTAGTCCGGCTGAACCGGCTCGATGACGATGTATTCGGGCGGTCCCGCATAGCCCGTGCCTTGCGGCGCCGGAATCCGGCTGACCTTCTGCTCCTTGCCCGACTTCAGGTTTCCGGTCGTCTCCGCCTGCTTGCGCAGCGTCTGGATCGCCGTCTGCACATCATTGGGCTGGGCCAGGAAAGCCTCGCCGAGCTGGGCCGTCCAATCCAGCTTCTCATTCATCATCGAGAGCACTTGCGGCACCGACGTCAAACCCTTGACGGCCGGATCCCACGGCTCCTTCTGCATTGCCGCTTCGAGTGCCTCGCCTTTGACGTTCGGATTCTTCTCCGACCAGCGGGCCGCCAATGTCACTTCAAGCGGATAGGTCGATGCGGTCAGGACCTGCGCCAACAGCGAATCGGGATAAAGTGCAATTGGCGCGACCAGCTGCTGAAGCTGCTGCTGACTCAGAGGCTGCTGCGCAGGCTGGGGTTGCGCCTGGGGCGGAGGTTGCTGCTGACCCTGCGCGGGCGCAGGCATCGACAGAACTATTGGCGCCGCCAGTGCCATGAGGCAGTAGTGGCTGATGCGTTTCGACCAGTCTGACATGGCTATCCCTCCGTCGCCCACCCCCCGGAGGAGAGCATCGTATCGCCTGAGGTCAGACGATTGAAAGGGCAATCAAAAAGATCAGCCGCAACGGGGACTTGCGACAGGCCCGGACGGCCCTGATTTTCTACAGGCCTTCAACGATGAATGAGCGGGATTTCGTTGTCTTGAGCCGGGCCGCCGTGAATTCCTTCATGCTGTCGTTGTAGGATTTTGCCTTCTTCATGTTCTGGAACGAGACGACGATGAAAGACTTCGGCGCGGCGCCGTCGAGCGCAATCGCGTTTTCGCTGCGCACGATGTAACGCCCGTCCTCCACCATCGCTTCTACTGCGGCACGTACGTCCTTCCTTTGAAAGGTATGCTTGAATCCGTCGGCGTCGGTTATCTCGTCAATTTCCGTCACAACGAAGACCGGCTTCACGGTCGCAGCGTAAAGCCCGCTGATCGCCATGGTCGCGAGTCCGCCGGCTACCGCAGCCAGAGCGAGCGCGAAATAATGTTTCATAGTCTGTCTCCCCCGTATTTTCGATCGCATGACCGGCGATTTGACCGATGATCGCCATTAAAGCGCAGGCGCGCAATGCCGGCAGTTTGACATTTGACTCCCTGACAAATCACTTCACGCCTGAGTATGCGCAATACCAATAAACTCCCCGCGAGAGGCTGAGATCCGAAATCGTGCCTGCATCAAGAGGTTTACCTGCGGCTGCCTTGCACTGCTCCAGACTCCTGAATTTTCCGATCGTTTGAGATGTGACGCCGACGGGCGTCACCGTGCCGGTTGCCGGCGACAGGATCGCAACGACTATAATGAGGGCATACATCGCGAAATCTCCTCGTCTGTGCACTGGAGGAAGCGATGATGCCGCAGATCAATTTCCCGGGATTGACCTTTATCAATGGCAGCAGGAATCGAGAGAGCCTGCGATCCGCCAAAGTTCGAATTTCGCAAAAACACCAAATATGCGGCGGGAACGCCGTTGCGGTATTCGCGATTGCCCGTCGGGGCTCAAATCGAGGAGTTGAAAATGAACCGCACAATGATCGCCGTTGCGGCAGGCGCGATGACGCTGGCGGCAGCAGGCAGCGCGTCCGCGCAAGCCATCGTCGTCGAGGGTCCCTATGCCGCTCCGGTTTACGAAGTCGTGCCGGGGCCCTACTACGCCGCCCCGGTCGTGGTCGCGCCGGCTCCGCGCGTCTATGCCGTGCCGTCCGCAATCTACGACGAACCGCTGATCCGCCGGAGGCCCATCGCGCGCGAGGTGGTCGTAACGGAGCCGCAGCCCATCCTGGAGCCTGCGCCCGGCATCGTGTACTCGAACTGGTAGAAGTTCGCTCCAGAGGACGTTCCAGGTTCCTGGAAAAACCTGGAACGTTCTTTTTTATCTCGCGCTTTTGATGCGTTTCGATCGCTTTCGTTCAATCAGGCCCGGCACTTCTGGCCGAATCAGAAGCGATCATCTAACTGATGCGGGAAGGTTCTTCCTGCATGCCTTCCTCGCCCGCAACACGCAACGAGACGCCGGATGTGCCTCGCATGCTCGCGCGGGCCTCGGCCCTGCAACGGCAGGGGCAAATCGTCGAAGCGGAACGTCTCTACCGGGCCATCCTGGCGATCGTGCCGGATGATGCCGACGCTTTGCATTTTATGGGGACGCTCAAGCTCGCGCGTGGCGAGCCCGGGGAGGCACTGCGGCTGATCGGAGCCGCCATGGCCTCACGCGCGCCGACACCGCGGATGCTGTTCGACCTCGGTCTCGCATTCAATGCGCTGAAGCAGTATCAGAAGGCGCTCGACAGCTTCGATCTCGCGATCCAATTGCAGCCGGAATTCTCCGAGGCGCACGGCAATCGCGGCGCCATGCTTGTGGCGCTCGGGCGCCACGACGATGCGATCGAAAGCTACCGCAAGGCGCTTGCCATCAGGCCCGATTTTGCCGACGCGCACTGCAATCTCGGCAGCGCGCTGACGCATCTGCAGCGCTATGACGAAGCGCTGGTGAGCCTCGATCGCGCCCTGGCGCTGCGGCCGGATTATCCCGACGCGCTGTACAACCGCGGCAATGCGCTGAAGCAGTTGAAGCGCTACGAGGAAGCGCTCGCGAGCTACAACCGCGCTATCGCCCTGCAGCCGGACCATGCCGATGCGCACAACAACCGCGGCCAGGCCCTGCGGGAGCTGGAGCGATATGACGAAGCGCTCGCGAGCTACGATCGCGCCCTGGCGTTGCAGCCCCGGCACGTCATGGCCCATTGCAACGCGGCCGCACTGCGGCTGTTGACCGGCGACTTCGAGCGCGGCTGGGTCCACTACGAGTGGCGCTGGATGAAGAAGTCGGTCATTCCGCTCAAGCGGAATTTTTCGCAGCCGGCCTGGCACGGCGGGGATTTGATCGCCGGCAAGACCATCCTGGTCCACAGCGAGCAGGGGCTGGGTGATACCATCCAGTTCTGTCGTTATGTAACGCTGGTCGTCGCCCGCGGCGCGCGGGTGATTTTCGAAGTCCAGAAAACACTGCAGACGCTGATGAATTCGCTGGGCGGCGCGGCCCAAATGGTGGAAATAGTGGCGAAAGGCAGCCCCCTTCCCGCTTTCGATCTGCATTGTCCGCTGGTCAGTCTCCCACTCGCATTCGGAACGCGGCTCGAGACAATTCCATCGGCCGGCGGATATTTGTCCGTGCCGGCGCAGCGCGTGACGAGGTGGCAATCGCGCCTGCAAGGACAACGGCGCCCGCGGGTTGGCCTGGTCTGGTCGGGCAACCCCGGTCATGAAAGGGACCGCGAACGGTCGATCGGACTACGCGCTTTCCTGCCCGTGCTGGATACTTTGGCCGCCGAAGCCACGTTCGTGAGCTTGCAGAAGGACGTTCGCGCCGGGGATGCCGCCTTGCTCAAGGAGCGCGCTGATATTCCTGATTACGGCAACGCGCTTGAAGATTTTTCCGATACCGCTGCGCTGATATCGCAACTGGATCTTGTCATCTCGGTGGATACCAGCGTCGCACATCTTGCCGGCGCGTTGGGAAAGCCGGTGTGGATCCTGCTGACTTATTTCCCCGACTGGCGATGGCTGCTCGGCCGCGACGACAGCCCCTGGTATCCGACCGCCCGCCTCTTCCGGCAGGACGAGTCCCACACATGGGACAGCGTGATCGCGCGCGTCCGTCAGGCGCTGCAGGTATTCACCAGGGACAGCCGGCAATAACCTAGCCCGCCTTGCGGCGGCCGCTTGCGCGCGCGGGTTTCCTTGCCGCTTCTTTCGCCGGCTTCTTGCCCGGAATTGTGAACAGCATCTCGCGCTGGCCCTCGACGCGCTTCTTGCCGCGCTTCGCCTTCGCCGGCTTTTTGCCGGCGGCCTGCTCGGTACGGATGCTCTTGCGCAAGGCATCCATGAGGTTGATGACCTTTGCCGGCTCGCCGCGCTTCGGCGCCTCGATCTTGATGCCTTTCGATTTCTTCTCGATCAGCTCGCGCAGCGCCGTTTCATAATGATCCTCGAATGACTCAGGCTCGAAATGACCTGACTTTGTCTCGACGATGTGCTGGGCGAGGTCCAGCATGTCTTTCTTGATCTTGATATTCGGAATCTCGTCGAAATATTCCTTCTCGTCGCGCACTTCGTAGGGATAGCGCAGCAGCGTTCCCATGAGACCTTTGCCGCGCGGCTCCATCGCGATGACGTGCTCGCGCGTGGTCAGCACGACGCGGCCGATGGCGACCTTGTCCATCTTCGCGATGCTCTCGCGAATGACGGCGAAGGCTTCCTGGCCCACGTCGCCGTCCGGCACGATGTAATACGGGCGCATATAATAGAGTTCGTCGATCTCGGAGCGCGGCACGAACTCGTCGATCTCGATCGTCTTCTTGCTCTCCAGCGCGATCGCCTCGAGCTCCTCATCACTGATCTCGATGTAGTGGCCCTTCTCGACCTGGTAGGCCTTGACGATGTTCTGCTGCTCGACGTCCTCGCCGCTGTGCTCGTCGACCTTGCGATAGCGGATGCGGTTGCCGGTTTCTGCGTTGATCTGGTTGAAGCTGACTTTCTCGCGCTCGCTGGTCGCAGGGAACAGCTGGATCGGGCACGAAACCAGCGAAAGACGAAGAAAACCCTTCCAGTAGGCACGCGGGGCCATGACAAACTCCTGAGACGCATCCAACTAACGGCCGAGATAGTAAATGTATCCGCTCCCGGCCCGTCCTGCACGGCGCGCGGCGGCAGCGTTCTACCTCCGTTCCTTCTTTTTCGTGTTTCGGGTTAACCGAAGCAAAGTGCGAAGACCCGAGCCGGATCTTCTGTCGCACCACGATTTTCGATCCCGCCGGTAGGCTTATGTGATGGTTGAAGAACTTCACATGCCAGGTGAGCTCGCTCACACAGGCGTAAGCCGCCTGGCCGTTACTTTTCGGGGATGCAGGCAAATATACGGGAGGCGTCAATGCCCGATATTCCCGCAACGGAACATACCGAGCCAAGCAATATCGTCACCTGGAAGGTGATCTCGATCGGCACGTCGATCGTGCTGGTCGTTTTTCTTGTCCTGTGGCTCTAGGCGCAGCCGGCGGCAGCTGCCGGCGTGGAACGCAATGCACATGATTGGCGTTTGTATGCGGATGCGAATGCCACTGTTCTCGTATTTTGTCGCGATGGGCCTCACGCTCACGCTGGCCCTGCTCTACATCAGCGATCACATCGAGCCGCTCGGCTCGCCTATTCCGACGTCGCCGGTCGGCGGCATGACCAGGCAGTTCACGCCCGAACCGGAACGGTCGCCCTACGCAATCACCGCGACAAACTTCGCGGCTCCATACGGACCTGCGGAGGCCGCATACGCGCGCGCCCGCAGCGTGCCGAAGACCGCGCGCCAGATTGAGCCGGAACTGCATGATCAAAAAACCGCTGGAACGGAGGCCATCCGCGTTCCAGGCTGGAAGCACGTCGCGCAAAATCCAATTGCCGCCCTGATGAATATCCACTGACGGGCTGAGGCAAAACCATCCGCGCCGGGACCGCAGATCACCACGCCAAAGGAAAAAGAGAGCCGGGCCAAGGGGACCGGACCCGGCTCCGGACCGCGCGCCCTTCCTGCGACGGAGGGGAGATTTTCACGGCCCGCAAATTAACGCAGGCGGACCCTCTGCGTTGCGTGCGCGCTTTGCAAAAATCAAATCGCAGGAACCGAACGCACGTGAAACCGTTCTGTCTCCCATCATGAGGCATTGGGAGGATACACATGAAGTACATTGCAATCGTTGCCGCCGTGCTTGGTCTCGCCGCTATCAACATCGCGGGGACTGCAAAGGCGGAAGATTTCGGCGTCACCATCCGCGCCGGTGACAATCATGATCACTGGCGGCATCGTCATCACTGGCGCGATGACTACGCCCGCGCGCGTTGCCGGGTCGTTATTACGCATCGCATTAACGGCCATGGGGACCGCGTGACGGTCCGCAAGAAGGTCTGCGACTGATTGCGAACGGACAGAGAGACAGGAAAGGCGGCCGCCGCGGCCGCTTTTTCTTTAGCCGGAATTTACGCCCTGCCCTGAAAAATTTGCACCGGCCAGGCACGCCGGCGGCGCATAACAAAGCCCGCTTTAGATCGGGCGAGGCTTTCGACATGCTGACCGTTCTCGGCGCCACCCTGGTTGCCGGCACCAGTGCAGGATTCTGGTATCTGCTCCCGCGCAACGGAAAAGAACACCCGTTGGTCAGCAACACGGGTGTCGGCTCCATGGTCACGATCGTGATCCTGACGCTGTTCATCGTCGGCATGGCTGTGATGTGCGAGGGCCTGCTCGGCTAGCGGCCGGGCCCTGCCTTGGCCGGGCCGGATCAGTGCCGCGCCATCGCTCCCAGGATCCGGGACTAAGTTTTCCCCTGTGTGAGGTAGCTCACCTTCACGCGCCTGCCCGCGGGCCTAGCCTTGCCGCATTCGGGGTTGCCTCGATAACAGGGAGCGGCAGCCATGCACGACACAACAGGCGGTGGTCACCGGCGCTACGAACCGGACCGGACGCACATCGAGAAGATCATCCGGCACGCAGAGGCCCTGCGTGCGAAATACCTGCAGGGTCATTTCTGGCCGGTATGCGGCACCACGGGCGGGGTGCTGCTGTTCTTTGCTGCGGCGGTGATCGTGCCTCCATGAGTGCGACGAGACGGTTCGTTCCGTATCTTTTTTCACTGCCTCACCCGTTTGGATGACGCGGTCACGGCGGGCGCGCGCTACCAGATTCGCTCCGGCGGGGGCCGATAGCGGTCTGGATGGCAGCATTGGGAATGCAGAGTATTGTCCCACTGCTGGCGGGCAACTCCACACTCATAATGACGTTGCTGTCCATCTTCGCCGGGTCGCTGGCGGCTGGTCTTGCCGGCTTCGCGTTCTCCGCGATCTCCGGCGCAATTCTGTTCCACTGGCTTACGCCGCTCGAAGCAGTGCCGCTGCTGCTCGCCTGCAGCATCACGACCCAGCTCATCAGCATCGCGAGACTTTGGCACACGATGCAATGGCGGCAGTGCCTGCCCTATCTCGGTGGCGGCTTTGCCGGCATCCCGGTCGGTACTGAACTGCTCAAAGATGTAAATCCGTCCACCTTTGCTTTCTGGTTCGGCACGTTCCTGGTTTGCTACAGCCTCTGCACGCTGATGCGGCCCACGGTTGCCTTCAAGGGCGGTGGACGCTTCGCCGAAGTCGCAGTCGGCTTCGCGGGCGGCATCACCGGCGGCGCCACCGCTTTTCCGGGCGCGTTGCCGACGATCTGGTGCAACATCCGCGGCCTGTCGAAGATCGACCAGCGCGGCATTGTGCAACCATTCATCTTCCTGATGCAGATCGCAGCAATTTTCTATTTCTCGCGGCTCGGGATCTTCGCGCCGTCGACATTGAAGACCTTCGTATGGTGCGTACCGGTGGTGCTCGCCGGCACCTGGCTCGGCGTGAGCCTGTTCGAGCGCGTCGACGACGGAAAATTCCGTCGCATCGTGCTTTTGTTCCTGCTGGTATCGGGCGCAACACTCATCCTGTGAAGACGACGTCGCCGTCGCCAGCTGATGAGCATCATCACCGGCAATACCAATACTGGCGCCGTCCGGGAAAACCTGTGCGCACATATTGCGTGAACCGGGTGCGCAGCATGTGCTGCTTCTTCGCGCTGTCATATTCCTGCTTGGTCACGGCGACGCAGCCACCGTAGGGCGGCTTTGCCGCATTGGCAGGGGCGTGGGGCAACGCGCTCAATACCAGCGCGATTGCGCCGCCCGCCGCCAATCTCCTTGTGTGCGCGCCGAGCTTTGATCTCATCTGGCGGCCGCTCCCATGCTGCGAATGCCCGGCTGGCGACGCCGGCAATGTCCAGTCTAGCAGAGCCGGGGATCGGCGCCTTCTCAATTCAAACCTGGCGCGGAGCCGCCGTTGTCTTCACCCACTCCCGCTCGGCGCGCGTGCGGGCGTATGACAGCTTCGCCTTTGAGGTCGCATGCTTCACCGCGCGCACGCGCGCTCCCGCGAGCAGCGGGAAAGTGACAATGGAAATTTCCCAAAGGTCGACCGCGTGCAGACGGCGGATGCGCGTCTTCGGATCGATGCGCGCTTTGGACGCACGGAAGCCGATAGAGAGGCCATCGATCGCCCCTGCCCGCAGCAGCGAGATGAGCTCGCGCCCGCGCGCCACTTCAGGAATAAGCCGTCCGCGTGCGTAAAGGCCCCGGAAATCTTCGCGCAGCTCCAGCCAGATACCGACCGGCTCGGAGGGGTCGTGCTGAAACAGCATCGGGATCCGACGGACTCCTCGCGAGGCCAGCGTATCGGCAAAAGCCCCGCGCATGACCATGTCGCGTGCCTGGTCGATCTCGCCGAACAGGCTGGCATAGCCCTCCACTGTACCGTCGGCATCGATGGTGGTGCGCGGCGCGAAAACGGACGCGACCGTCGGTTCGGAATGTAATGAGAGCATTGGGGTCGGCGCCCTGAACAAAAATGAACAAAATGGGGCCGTCACCCGCGGAACCGGTCCGCGGGCCCGTGAAGGGAGCTCAAACTTCACGGATGGCCGGAGCATAGGCGTGCGAAAGCACGCCGTTCTTCGAACGGCTATGTCCGGCCATGACGGCGGAGGAGGCTTCCTGCTAGCGGGAGTTCGCCCGCCGGCGTCTGTCTTGCGCAGCCGCGGCAGTACCGCGCGCGTTGCGCTCGAGGTGATCGATAAACTCACGAAAGACGTCGAGATGATCGCGGGGCTTATCAGGCTCGCGACGCGTCGCCGTGGCCGCTGTATCCATTGTGTTTTCGTCCTCTAGAAAATTGACACAACAGTTCTCCGCCCGCTCGCAGAGGTTCCACACGAAATCATTTGCAGCGCATCGCGCGTATTGGCACGCACGTGCGTTGCACAACCGAATCTCGCGGAGGGAACTGCCGGTGCAGGAACCATGTCGCCGCGCCGGCGTTTCGTAACTCAGATTTGCAAATTGAGAGGTGACATCATGCGCAAGCTCATTTACGGCGGACTGCTCGCGTCGACGATGCTCGTTCCGGCGTTTGCCCAAAACAATCCGCCGGCTTCTTCGGCCCCGCCGGCTTCCTCGGCTCCGTCCGCTAAGCCGTCCACTCCCCCGGCTACGTCGTCATCCGCGACTGTTACGCCCAAGGCGCAGGGCGACATGTGGCGGGCCTCCAAGCTGATCGGCCTGAACGTCTACAACGATCAGAACGAGAAGCTCGGCGATATCAGCGAGATTCTGCTCGATAAGTCGGGCAAGGTTGATGGCGTGGTGATCGGGGTCGGCGGCTTTCTCGGAATGGGGAAGCACGACATCCTGGTTCAGATGGATAAGCTGAAATTCGTCGACGAACCGGTCAAGACCTCGTCGGCCAGATCCAGCGGCACGACCGGCTCGGCAGCGGGTGGCGGCAGCACGTCGCGGCCGGCAACGAGTCCAGGCAGCGCGTCCTCAAGCAAGAGTAAATGGTATCCCGACCATGCGGTCATGAGCGGAGCCACCAAGGAATCGCTGAAGAATGCGCCTGCGTTCAAGTTCGATTAAGTCTCAGGATGCGGGAGAACCGCAAAGGGGCCCCGGGCAACCGGGGCTCCTTCCTTTCTGCGCCGCCGCCGCAAACCCTGCCTTTCGTACTCGCAGCGCTCATTAAAGCGCGCGAGTTCGCGCACGAAATCGTCGAAACGGCGGGTGGCAGCGGCCAGCTCGCGAAGCGCAAACCAGGCGAGGCCGCTCGCCGACGCCGCCCACAGCAACAGGGCGAGGTGCGCAAGATCACCGCGCCGGCTGAAAATTTCAATAAGATCAGTCATGGACCGGCGCCCCAAAGACGGGCCGATGATGCTCAATTTGTGTCGAAACCTTATGTCAGCGGTCTTCTTCGCTGAGATCCTGCGACAGCAAATGGTAGTGCTCCTCGAGCAACATCTGCGTTTCGTACAGGGTGGCGAGTGAAGTCAGCGCGCGCAGCAACTGCTGCGCCTCCCATTCGCATTGCATGATCGATTGCGCCAAGGCCAGGATACGGGCTTTCCCCCGCTCGACCCGGTGCCTTGCGTTGGCAAGCTCGCGCCGCGTTTTCGCAACCTTGTTCCTTTCCTCGATCAGATGCTTCAGCAGGTTTTGCCGCGTCGAGGGATCGACGTCTGCTGTCCCGAGGCGATCGAGATAATGATCGATATTGGTTGCCCGGACTACGCTATCGACGGACACATTCGAATCGCCCATGGAACCTTTTCCCGCAATTGCCGGGCCATCCTACTGACAGGGCGATCGGCCTCACCTCACAAGTTTGCGAGCAGGCCGTTGCGCAGGGAAGCCATGCGGCAGGCGAAGAACGGCGAGGAAACGCCGCCACCGCGGCGGGCGCCACCGGCCGGCGTCAATGGTTCCGCGGGCTCGCCGCAACCCGACAGTTCTAACTGGCGAACACGTCCCCACCCTCAACGGCGCCGTAACCGGTCGCGAGGCGCTTCTCGTTGACGGTCAGAAATGATGCATTGCTCACGCGCTCCCAGAGCGCAGCGCGATCGCTGGAGAGCGCCTCCACCCGATCGGCATCGGCTGCAAGAACCAGACCCTCGCCGAAAGCCGGCGCAAGCCAGTTGGTCAGCGCGCAGGCGATCCGTGCGGCGAGCGGAAGCACGCTCTGCCGCCAGAAAGCGCGATTGGCTTCCTGGTAGTTTGCATAGGTGTTGTCGCCGGGAATAGAGAGCAGCATCGGCGGCACGCCAAAGGCCAGCGCGATCTCTCGCGCGGCCGCATGCTTGGCTTCCAGAAAATCCATATCGCGCGGCGAGAGCGACATTGGCTTCCAGTCGAGGCCGCCTTCCAGCATCAGCGGCCGTCCGGCATTGGCGGCGCCCTGATATTGCTCGGCGAACGACTGCTTGATCCGCTCGTGCTGCGCGTCGGTCAGGACCGTGCCACCTGCACCGGCATAGACCAGCGCCCCGGAGGGGCGCGCGGCATTGTCGAGCAGCGCCTTGTTCCAGCCGGCTGCCGCGTTATGCGTATCGATTGCAACGGCGGCCGCTTCGATCGGACTCATGCCGTAGTGGTCATCGATCGGGTTGAAAAACGTCAAATGCAGGACCGGCGGCAGCGCGCCACTCTGGTCGAATCGCACCGTGCGGCCGCCAACCGTGTAGTCGTAGGCCTGCGGCCATCCGTCCGTGCCGGCCACGAGCTTCATGCGGTCGGGCCGCAACGCATAGAGCTCACGGACCTGCGGATTGCCGCCACCCTCCCCGGCCAGGGCGACCGCTTCGACATAGGCGTTTCCGGCAAGCAGGAGATGCGAGGCGACGGCTTCGAGAAATGAGGCACCGTCCTGGCGCGGATTTGGGCGGCGGAGAAGGTCAAGCAGCGGATGCGTGTCGCGCTCGGCGGCACCGTCGTAAAGAACGAAATACAGCGACCCAATGCTTTCGGCAATCATCCGCACCGCCCGGTATACGATGGCGTTGCGGGCGTAACCTTCCCGTGCAAGCGGCGCGTAGCCGCGCTGTGTCCAGCGCGGCCGTCCGCCGTACTCGAGTCCGATCAGCCGCGCGACGATCGAAGCCTTCGACTCGGGCGGCGCGAACATTTTCCTGATTTGGGACCACATTGTTTCTGTCGCAGGCATGAAAAAAGCGCCGGACAATCCGGCGCCGTGATTTGCACAATAAGAACTTCTCGCTCAGGCGCGCGCGACGAGATAGGCGACGGCGAAAAGCACAATCACCGCAAGCGTGCCGATCACGAGCACATACCGCGCATTGTGCCCCGTGACGGCGGCGCGCGCTTCGGTCGTATTTTCAACGATGCGGTTGTCTTCCACCTGCGGCATGTGATCCCTCCCTTGAACGGCAAGTCGAGGATCAACGCAGAAGCACGCGACCGTGTTCCTGCACCGCGTGCGCCTCAGAGCGCAATTGTTGAGCGTGCCCGGACTGTGCCTGAGCAGCGTTACGCTGTCAAGGAGTTTTTTCCTATCATCTTTTTCGACCTGCGCGGCAACGGTCCAGCTCCATTATTGCGGCTACCTTACGGCTTTTGTTCCTGGTACTGTGTGCGTCATCGCGGCCATCGTGAAATGAGTCTCTGACATGTACGTCCTGCTCATCATCCTGCTCGTGACCTTGCCATTCGGAACGGCCATTGCCTGCGGGGCGCTTATGCAGTGGGCCGGCAATGCGATCTCAGGCTGGTCGTCGATTGGCGGCCTGGCGCTCGGGATCTATTTCTTTCACAAGTGCATGGAAGTGCTGTCGGCAACGTGACGCCGTCACGCCGCAATCCTGAACAGACATTCAGTTCTCTTCGCTGCGGCTTTTCGCAATTTGCGGAACCGAGCTGAACGGATCGTCGTTTCCTCTCGCAGGGTGACGAGAGGAGGAACGCAATGAAACGAATCGTTTTGGCTGCGGCCATCGCGCTTCTGGCGGCAACGGGAATTGCCGGAGTGCCGGGAGTCGCCGGCGCCAACGAGGCCGGAACATCGCTGACCTTGAGTGCACGTGACTACTATTACTGGCGCCACCGCCATCATTATCATCATCGCGGCTGGTGGAACCATTACGCCGGCTGCAGGGTCATCGTTCGGTCCCACATCAATCGTTGGGGCGAGCGGGTGGTCGTACGCAGGCGTGTCTGCTATTGACCAGATCGCGCGACGAGATGGGTCCGGCCTAGCGGCCGGACCTTCTTCGTTCAAGCGCCTGCTTTAAAGAGTCATCACCCGCGAAAACGCTTCCAAAATAAGCGAGCGTGCTTTCGCAGGGTTGCGCCGCCGTATCGGAGTCCTGAGGCCCCCTAGCCGCTCCCGCAGGAACGTTGCATCGATAGGAACCACCGGTGCCGTGCCAATCGCGAAAGTGCAGACGCGTGCGGGCTCGGGGCGTATGCCGAGGCATAAATGATGACTTTCAAATGAACCCTGACCTTACGATCCGGTCTTTCGAAACAATTGCTGTTGGCGGTTTATAAGCTCACTCCAGAAATCAAAATAAGCGCGCGCTCGATCGCGTGACGAAAGTGCAATAAAGCTGGAAGTCTCAGAAAGAATTCTTTCAAATGTGAGTTGACCCGTTGCACCTTGTAGTTTTTTGCAGACTTTTTCGGCTTCGTCAGCAATATCCGAGCCGAAGCTTAGCCGTACGTCACGCTTAAATCTCATGAACATGACGGAGAACCAGGCATCCGCAATCCGCTGGCGTTTTGCAGAAGGCAAGTCAGGAAACAGGTCCGAATTCATTGTGAGTACGGCACCCTCGAAACCACACAATAACCAATGGAGCTTGTTTATCGCCAAATCGAGCCCGGCGGCCCTGTAAAAATCAGCGTCGCGTTTCTGAGCGGACTCGGTGCCTTCCCACACGCCCAAATCGTAGCAATAAAACAAACGTGGCATACGTATGAACTTGCCATTGAGCAAATGCAGCAGGCATAGAACTTGGTCGTGAAATGAAAAGCTGACCGGCAACCCCGTCAGGAAGCGAGCCATCCGTTCCACAATGCTGCGACGGATAATTGAGTAGAAAAACATACTTGGGCCGGGGTAACTCAAATATCCACCGACACGGGCAGCTGCGTCGTCCGAATCAATATCCTTGTAATTAACTACAGCCGTGCCTTGCGACGTTTCAAGAGCGTATGCCCCAGTAAAGCCCGCAACGCTGAAATCTTTGGCGTGTTGATCGATGAGGCCCGGCAACGCGCCAATAGCATGATCGAAAGACCGATCATCGTCGGCGACGCAAAAAGTGAATTCACCACTCGCCAGCTTCAGGGTTTCGGAATAATTTTCGCTTGGCCCGCACGGGTCGACGCTCACGATCCTGCAATACTCGTTACGAAAGTGCGCCAAGAGCGCGTGTTTTTCTGCATTTCCCGAATTGTCGCGGACAATGACCTCAATACTTGGTGTTGCCCAGCTGCACACCTGGGCAATTCTGGAAATCACCGCCGTCCCATGACGATTCGTCGGAAGCAAAATTGAGAGTTGCATCACGACACAATGACCCAGGGGCACTTAAGGCAACGTTAACCATCGTGGACTGATCGCCCCACACAATGCGCACAAACGATCCTCTAGGCGGTAACGGAGATCTTCAGGCCCGTCACGGTGTCAATTTGCGTGCCATCCGGCAGCGTCATGATGTTGTTCTTCGTGTCGAGATAGGCGCCGTTGGCAAGCTGCATGATCGATGACGTATCGATGACCTTCAGGCCGGTCGTGATGTCGATCTGTGTACCGTCTTTCATCGTCAGGATGTTGGAATTGGTGTCGATCGAGGAGCCATCATCGAAATAGATGAAGGGATCGAGCGTGTTTTCGGGCTGCACCATCGCTTTCGAGGCCGACAGCGCATCGAGCGCATCCTGCAGCTTCTTTGCGTCGGCTTCTTTGCCCCTTTGCGATGCCATCTGGGCGTAGAGGCTGCCGGCGCTCGAGACCGTATTCTGCGAAATCATGGCAAAGGCGTTCGCCGCGCTTGCGCTGGACTGGGCAAACGATTGCAGACTTCCGTCGTTGCCCCGGGCATTGTCGAGCATGCCCAGCAGGCCGCCGCTGGCTTTCGAATTCTGGATTGCGGTGTAGGTGTCGGCGAGCCAGTCCGAGCTCGCGGGGAAAAGTGGTCCGTAAACACTCGTCGCGTTGATCATGGTACCGGCCGACACAACTCTCGAGCCCTTAAAGATAGGCGGAGGGTGTTAACAAACTTTCACCGTTAGCGACTTGCTAACCATAACGGGCCGGGCCTTGCGCCGAACTCGGTCTTTGAAATTCCCCAGCGGCAACAGCGCCCCATCCCTTCAACTCGCGATAACTCATTAACCATGTACCTTTACGGGCCGTTTGTCGGGCCTGTGCGATGAATTCGTCTGATCCCTTGGATCACACGTGTGTAACTGCCAGTACGGCAAACAGACCAGAAAGGTACGTAAGATGTCTGACATCGTCCTTTCCGCCGGCGTGCGGTCGAACCTGCTGCAATTGCAGCAGACGTCCGACCTCATGACGCGGACCCAGACCCGGCTTGCGACGGGCAAGCGGGTGAATTCGGCCCTCGACAACGCGATCAACTTCTTCACGGCGCAGGGCCTCGACAACCGTGCAAACGACCTGAGCTCCCTGCTCGACTCGATGTCGAACGCCATCAACACCATCCAGGCGGCGGACAACGGCATCACGGCGATCACGAAGCTGGTGCAGTCGGCCCAGTCGCTGGTCAGCCAGGCCAGACAGACCTCCGACACCGCTACGCAGAATACCCTTGCAACGCAATTTGACGCCCTGCTGACCCAGATCGGCCAGCTTGCAGGCGACTCGGGCTTCAATGGCATCAACCTGCTCGGCGGCGACTCGTTGACGGTGAACTTCAACGAAGACGCCTCGTCGAAGACGACCGTTGCCGGCGTGGACTACACCAACGCCAATGCCACCTTGAGCATCGCCAATGCCGGCAACTGGCAGACCACTGCAGCCCTCGATACGGCAAGCTCCGACCTCACCGCGGCGCTCACCACGCTGCGTTCGGAATCGCAGACCCTCAGCGCGAACCTGTCGACCGTGCAGATCCGTCAGGACTTCACGAAAGCGACAATCAACACGCTGCAGAATGGTTCGGCGGCCCTTACGCTCGCAGACTCAAACGAAGAAGGCGCGAACCTGCTCGCCTTGCAGACACGCCAGCAGCTGTCGACCACAGCGCTGTCGCTCTCTGCGCAGGCCGACCAGAACGTGCTGCGCCTGTTCCAATAAGTCGTCCCCATCGACGACGAAACGGCGGCCTGCGGGCCGCCGTTTTTTTGCGCGCAATGCAATCGTGGTTAACGGTTCCCTAACCCGCGTTTTAACCGGATATCAACCCTAACGTTTCATTATCACGGCAAGCGATTTGGCCCTATGGAGGCAAGGAGTTTGCCATGAGTGACATTGTACTTTCGGCTGGTGTCCGGTCCAATCTTCTGCAATTGCAGCAGACTTCGGATTTGATTACGCGGACCCAGACCCGCCTTGCCACGGGCAAGAAAGTCAATTCGGCGCTCGACAATCCGATCAACTTCTTCACCGCGCAGGGCCTGTCCGTGCGCGCCAACGATCTCAATGCGCTGATGGACGCGATGTCGACCGGCATTGATACCATTCAGGCAGCAAACAACGGCATCACCGCCATCACCAAGCTGGTGCAGTCGGCCCAGGCGCTGGTCAGCCAGGCCAACCAGACCGCAGACACCAACGTCCGTGCGACTCTTGCCAGCCAATTCGACGCTCTGCTGCCGCAGATCACGCAACTTGCAAACGACTCGGGTTTCAACGGAATCAACCTGCTCGGCGGCAACGACCTCACCATCGTCATGAACGAGGACGGCAGCTCGACCGTTGTGGTCTCGTCGTTCAGCGACGCAGCCAACGGGGACCTCGGAGTCAATGCCTCGGCCAATAACTGGGCTGACTCCGCGGCCATCCAGACGGCCAGCACCCAACTGAGCGCCGCGCTCACGACGCTGCGGTCACAGGCCCAGTCGTTGAGCTCGAACCTGTCGACCGTGCAGATCCGCCAGGAATTCACCAAGGCGATGATCAACACGCTGACCACCGGCGCCGACCAGCTCACCTTGGCCGACAGCAACGAGGAGGGCGCGAACCTGCTCGCTTTGCAGACCAGGCAGCAACTGTCGACCACGGCCCTGTCGCTGGCCGCCCAGGCCGACCAGAACGTGCTCCGGCTGTTCCAATAACAAGCTCACTCTGATGCGGCGGTGGCACAGTCTCCGCCACATCGGTCTCGAAAGTCAGCCGCGGGGAGCGGCACGAAATGGGCCTCAAGGTCGAACTCAAAGCAGGCGAACGCTGCATCCTTGGCGATTGTCTTGTCACCAACGGCAATCAGCGCACGCGGCTCTTGATCGAGGGCGACGCGCCCATCTTGCGTGAAAAAGACATCATGACGGCCGCACAGGCCAACACGCCCGCGAAACGCATCTATCTCGCCGTCCAGCTGATGTACACATCCCGCGATCCGCGGCTGCATCACGAGACCTATTTCATCCTGATGCGCGACCTGGTGCAGGCCGCACCCAGCGCTTGGCCGCATGTTGTGGCGGTGAGCAATCACATCCTCGCGGGCGAAATGTACAAGGCGCTGAAATGCGCCAAAGCCCTTATTGCTTATGAAAAGGAGCTAATCGACCATGCAACGCGCGGCGCAAACCTACGGCGCGGTCGCCAAGCAGACCGCAAATCCGCGTGAGCTGGAAGCAGATCTGCTTCTGACTGCAGCAGCCCGGCTGCAGGCCATTCACGACGGCTGGGACTCCAAACGGCGGGAACTCGATGCCGCGCTTGTCTACAATCGCAAGCTTTGGTCCATCTTCGTGACGTCGGCGACAAGCCCGGAAAATCCGCTGCCGGCGCCGATCCGGCAGAACGTGGCCAATCTCGGCCTGTTCGTCTTCAATCATACGCTCGCGATTCAGGCCGACCCCAAGCCGGAGAGTCTCGGTTCGCTGATCAATATCAACCGCGAGCTTGCAGCGGGATTGCTGACCCGCCCGTAAAGCATTTCCAGTCGGTTTGCGCGTCAACCCGCCCACTTGTCATGCCCGGCCACCCGGGTCCGGCCTTCGGCCGGCCCGAGTGCAAGCTTGTGCCGGGCATCCCGCTTAGGAGGGCACATTGCTTCCCTAAGCGGGATGGTCGGGACAGAGCCCGGCCATGACAGCGTTTAAAAATGAAAAGATCGCGGTTCAGCCGCGGTCTTACGTTCAGGGTGAGAGTCGAGCGAATGTCTTCGGCTACTTGATGTAGTTCACAAGGCTCGTCTGATAGAGCATCGAGGTGACCTGCAGCGAGGCCTGCATCCGCGTCTGCAGCGTCAGAAGCTGCGCACCGACATCTTCATTGGACACGCCGTCGATCTGCTGGAGGAAGTCGCTCAAGGTCGCGTTGGCCTGCTGATGCCGGCCCTTCGCGGCCTGCAAGGAGGTCTGGGCGCTGGCGAGGTCGGTTTCGATGTCGGAAATGGTCTGGATACTGGTGTTGCCGATATTGACCGCAATTCGATTGTCCAGTTCGCCGCTCAGCGCGACGGCGTTTGGATTGCTCGGCGATATCGTCACGGCAGCGAGCGTGGCAACGTTCTGGACCAGATTGCGGATTGCGTCTTCGTTGGCCCGCGCGCCGTAGGACACCGACAAGGACTGGTCGATGCGGGCCGTGGCGGTCGACCGGGCCGGATCGCTGCCGGTTTCGCCGGTGTACCAGATCACGGTGTTTGCCGTCGTGCCGGCCACCATGCCGGTCGCGGCAAAAAACGGCGGTGAACCGCCAACGCGCTGCGGCGGGTTGCTGGCGTCGGCATTGAAGAACTCGCTCGATGCGGCGACGGCGGAAGCGGCGGTCAAGGCCGAGGCGCCGAGCTTTTCGATCGACGTCGTGAGCGCTGCCTGAAAATTGGTTGCCGTCTGGCCGGCGGTAGCGCCGATGGTGAACTCATTGGCTCCGGGCGGAGAGTCGGTTGTCGCGGTGAGGGTGAGGTTTTCGCTGGTGCCGTCGGGCAGGTTGAGCCGAACCGTGACCGTATCCCCGGGATTTGGGACCGCCGCGGAGAAGTCGATGCTCATGGAGGCGGGCGAGCCGGCCGGACCCGCCGTCGTGGCTCCCGTCACGCTGGTGGTGATCGAACCCAGCTTGAAGCCGAATGTCGTCGCCTGTTCGTCGATTTGCACGGTGTTCGGACCACCCGCACCGATCGTCAGCCGGCCGCGTCCGTCGGCGCCCAGATCGGCCTGGTTGCGCTCGTTGATGAGCTGCTTCAATCCGGCCTGCGTTCCATTGCCATTCAGAATATGGTCCATTGTTTCAACGGCCGGTTTGTCGGTTGCACGGCCGGAAAACAGGTAACGGTCGCCGGCACGGGCGTTGAGCAACGCCAGCAACTGGTCGAGGGAATTCACGCCGGTCTGCTGGGCCACCTCGGCGCCGCTGCCGTTGCTGACACCGTTCGCCTGCACCATCGCAGCCTTAACCTGGCTCGAAATATCGATCATGTTGCCGAGCGCAGTGTTCATGAGGTTGATGCGCGCCATCACGTTTTGAATCGTGTCGTCGTATGAAGAGATCGCCGAGAGCTGCGAATTCAGACTGACGGTGACGCCGCGATCGATACCGAGTCCGGCATAAGTCGCCGACTTGTGCCCGGTGCCGAGCTGGCGCTGCAGGTCGTCAAATTGCGCCCGCATCTGCACCAGCTGCTTCATGATGAGTGCGGATTGGGCTCCGATCGAGGAAATACTCATGCCGTCCTCACATCTGGATCAGCGCATCTAACATTTCCTTTACCGCCGACACCACGCGCGCATTGGCGGCATAGGAATTCTGCAACGTGAGCAGGTTCGCCATTTCCTGATCGACATTGACGCCCGAAGCATCGTTGAAGCGCTGTTGCAGCGAATTCAGAACGACGTCCTGGCCCTGCTTGAGGTTGTCGGCTGAACTTGCAGCCTCGCCTTGCTGGCTGATGAATTGCCGCAGATAGGTCGGGATCGAGCCGATGAACGGCGCGGTGACCGTGCCAATTCCGGTCGTCGGCGAGAACGTCTGCGCCGCCGCAGTAAGCTGCTGATAGATGAAGTCCGGCCGCGTGCTGTCGCCCGCGGGCGTGCCGGGCTGATAGACGATGAGATTGGACGGGTCGGCCGCGACCAGCGGATTGACGGCGATCCGTGCGGCCAGCCCGGTGACCTGCGACCCGGTTCCCGTAATGGCTCCGGTGTAAGGCGCGGATCCGTCGGTAAACAGCGGAAACTCGCCGCTACCGCCGGTGAGCGATGTCTCCGTCGCAACCGCGGACACGCCATCGACGTTGACGGTATTTGCAGCACCATCGTCCAGAATTTCGAGCGTCGTCCCGCCGGGATTGGACGCGGTCATGCCGGTGCCGGCGAGCGCGGCGTTGATCTGCGTGATCACTGACGCCATGCCGCCCGAGAAATTGATGCCGAACACGGTGTCGTTCGCGGTCGCCGTCGCCGTATCGGACAACGGCAGCGCGCCTGGGTCGTCGACCCGCACCAGCGTTATGGTGTGCTGCGTGGTGGTTGCGGTGTCGGTGTAGTTGATGGTGATCGTGTTGCCGGCCAGCAGGTCGGCGGTGTCGATGTCGAAACCGGCCTGCGGGACCGGGTTGACCGGCGTGCTGGGCACGGCCTTGTTCGAGAGTGCCTGGGCCATGGCCGCGGCGAGGGCATCGAGCTGGCTCTGCGCCTGGACCAGATCCTGGTCGCGCATCTGCAGATAGGCCGCAATCGTCCCCGAGCGGATCGCGCGGTTCTGGATCAGGTCGACGGGCGTGCCCGCCGGCGGAATCAGCGTAATCGTGCCGACGCCGCGTAACGCCGGATTGGCGTTCCATTGCGACTGCGGCGTCATCGTGCCGACCGCGTCGAAGCTCAGTTGCGCCGCCTGCGAGCCGACAAGCTGTGTTCCTGAATTCGTGAAGATGGTGACCTGGCCTCGGTCGCCGGAAATGACGTTGATGTCCATCAGTTGCGACAGCTGATCGATATAGGCGTCGCGATTGTCGAGCAGGGCCGCGGTTGCCGCATCGCCGGGAGTTGACGCCGCAATCTGCTGATTGAGCGAAGCGATCTGCCTCATCGCCTCGTTGGCCTTGTTCACCGCGTCGGAAATCGCGAGCTCGGCATTGGCGCGCTGCGATTGAATACTGCTGCTCAGCTGATTGAGTTGCTGCGCCAGAAGCTGCGCGCTATTGACGACGCCGGTGCGCGCACCCGGATCGTCCGGGCTGGTCGAAAGCACCTGCAACGCGGTCGTGAAACTGTTGTAGACCCCTTCGAGGGACGTATCCGAGCCCGGCTGCCCGTAGATCTCCTGGAGCTGCGAGTACATTCGTGCGCGCGTGTCGGCGTAGGACGCGCCCGAATTTTCAATACGCAGTTGCCGCTGGATGTAGAGATCGATTTCGCGCTGGATGTCGCTGACCCGCACGCCGATGCTGGTCGAGGAGCCGGTCGCAACCTGGTCCATCACCTTGCGGGTGTAGCCGGGCGTGTCGGCGTTCGCGACGTTCGCCGCCACCAGCGCGATGCCGGCCTGATTGACCTGCAGACCGGACAGGGCCGACGAGAGCGCTTGCGTGAGACTCATGGTCTGGCCCCGGTTACTGACAGTAAGCGCTCATGCGGCCCGATCACCGAATGACGTTGAGCAGGTCCTGCGACATCTGGTTCGCGGTCGTGATCACCTTGGTGTTCGCGGAATAGGCCTGCTGTGTCACAATCAGTTTCGTGAATTCGGTCGCGATGTCGGTGTTGGATGCCTCAAGCGACTGTCCAATGATCTTGCCGGATGACCCCGCCAGCGCGGGTCCCGATTCATTGGTCAGCTGATAGGCGCCACCGTCGAGCGCCTTCAGATTGTTGGGGCTGTTGAAGTGCACCAGCGGCACCTGGGCAAGCGCCACGTTTTGCCCGTTGGAAAAAGTCCCGATGATGTTGCCGGCGTCGCTTACCGCAATCGATTTCAGCTGACCCGCCGCATAGCCGTTCTGTTGCAGATTGTTGACGGTGGCTACGCCGCTGGTATTGGCGAATTGCGTGATGCCGCCGGTCGGGCTGCCGATGTTGAGATTGCCGATCGTCGTCGTGTTGATGGTCACGCCGGTCAGGGGAATATTGGTGACCGGCGGGTTCAGCTGGCCGTTTGCATCGAACGTAAAACTGATGCCCGCATTGATCCATGCAGGGTTGGTGCCGGTTGCCGTCGCGTCGGTCTGGTAGAACAATTCCCACGTGTCGGTGCCGCCTGCCGCAACGCTGTCAGTCTTTGCCCATCGAAGCTGGAGATTGGCCGGCGTGCCGATTGCGTCGTAAATCGTGACGGAGCCGCCGTCGATCGATTCGTTCACGAAGGTGCTGACGTCCTGGCCGATGACGACGCCGGTTCCCGCGGTGGTCGGATCGTTACCCGCCGTAAAGTCCGCCGGATTGAGAAGTTCGGAATTCGGGGTCGTTGACACATACGCGTTCGTTTGCGGCAGCGAAGGCAGGTTGATGCCGTAATTGACCTGGCTCGTTGCACTGGCGGGCAGGAAGTTGCCCTGGAACTGCAACGGGGCCGCAACGCTGCCAACCGGGTTGCCGGTCGTCGGGTCGATCGGGATGCCCTCAAGAAAATATCCGGAGCCGTTGACCAGATATCCATTCGCGTCGAGCTGGAAATCGCCGCGCCGCGTGTAACTGTCGATGCCGCCGAACAGCGGCTGGTTGCCGCTGAAGCCTGTCGGGGCCTGCACGATGAAATAGCCGTTGCCGTTGATCGCCATGTCCGTCGTGGACTTGGTGCTCTGGATCGTGCCCTGGACGTTGTTCGTGGCGCGCGAATTGGCGATGACGCCGCCGGCAATCTGGCGCGTCGGAACCGAGTCGCCCGGAATCAAGTTCGCGAAACTCGTGTCGATGCCTTTGTAGGCCGTGGTCTGGGAGTTCGCGATGTTGCCCGAAATGTTCTGCATCGCGAATGACTGCGCGTTCAAGCCACTGACCGCGGTTGTGAGAGCGTCGAACAAGCCCATGAGGTCATCTCCGAAAACGGGACACACTTCGCCCCTGCCGGGGCTTTGACTCCTGCCCGTTCCGTCGCAATGGCCGTGCCAGTTAAATTATTTCGATATGTCAGACGGTTATAAGAAAACGGCGGCCGCGATGGGCCGCCGCTTTCGGTGCATTCTGCCGTCAGCCGGCAGATTTTGCCGACCTGGTCACGATGACGATGGCGTCTGCGGCTCGAATTTCAGCGCAACGCCGTTCATGCAGTACCGCAAGCCGGTCGGCGGCGGACCGTCATCGAACACGTGGCCAAGATGGCCGAGGCAGCGCTTACAGTGGACCTCGGTGCGCGTCATGAAGAACGAGCGATCGGTCTTGGTTTCCACCGCATCGGGCAGCGGCTGATAGAAGCTTGGCCAGCCGGTGCCGCTCTCAAATTTGGTGTCGGACGAGAACAGCGGCAGGTCGCAGCCGGCGCAGGCGAAAATGCCCTTGCGCTTCTCGCGATTGAGCGGACTGGTGCCGGCCCGTTCCGTGCCGTGCTTGCGCAGGACGTCGTATTGGTAAGCCGTAAGCCGCTTTCGCCATTCGGCGTCGGACAGCCTGCGATAGTCGATCGTTTCAGTCGTTGTCATGGCTCCTGCCTCGCCGTTTCTTGTGGCGGTCAAAAGCGCGGCGAGCGCCACGCCTGCGGTCAAAAGAGCGCGCCGGTTGATCATGCGGCCATCTCCTTCATTCATGCCCCACAGCCGTTCAAGTGGTGGTCGGGAGACCAAACTCCAGAAGGTCTTGCACCAGGAGGTCTTGCTCTTTTGTCTGGCACGGCCGGCCCCGAAGGACCAATCAACTCGCGATCGCGCGGCCATCACGTTCCCGTCAATGCGCCTGACCGTTCAATGCGATGATTCGCCCTAGACGACTCAGCGGCGCTTTTTTACCCATCCATGCAAGGGGATTCGCATGCCGTCGTCGCCGGTGTCGAAACGCGAGACGTTCAAGGTGCCGCAGGCTTTTGCGCAGGCACTCGAGTTCCATACCCAAGGCCGTCTGAACGAGGCAGAGCGCATCTATTCCGAGGTGCTCGCTCATCGGCCCGACCACTTCGACGCTTTGCAGATGCTCAGCGTCATCAAGCTTGCGAAAGGCCAGCCGGGCGAGGCCCTTAAACTCATCTCGCAGGCGATGCGCATGCGCAAGCCTTCGCCGCAGGTGCTCGTGAACTACGGCATGATCCTGCATGCGCTCGAGCGCAGCGAGGAAGCGCTTGCGAGCTTCGACGCCGCACTGAAGCAGAAATCGAAATTTGCCGAAGCGCACAATAATCGTGGCGCGGTCCTTTCAGCCATGGGCCGGGACGCGGAGGCGATTGACTGCTTCAACAAGGCGCTTGCGTTGAAACCGGACTACGCCGAGGCCCATTACAACCTCGGCTCCTCGCTGCGTGTGCTGGGCCGCTACGACGAGGCCCTGGCCAGCCTCGATCGCGCCCTCGCGTTGCGGCCGAACTATGTCAAGGCGCTCAACAACCGGGGCGCCGTCATGGAAGGGCTCAATCGGCTGCCCGAAGCGCTCGTTGACTACGAGCGCGCGCTCGCGCTCGATCCCGGTTTCATCGAGGCCCGCAACAATCGCGGCCGCGTGCTGTTCGGCCTCGACCGCGCCGACGATGCGGTCAGCAATTTTACAACCGCGCTGAAGATCAATCCGCGCAATGCCGAAGCCTGGTACCAGCGCGGCCGTATGTTGCTCGAGATCAGCCGCTATGAAGAGGCCGCTGCCGACCTCACGCAGGCCCTGGCAATCGAGCCGGGCCACGCGGAGGCCCGCCTGGCGTCATGTTTTGCCGAATTGCCGGTCATCTACAAAACTGAAGCCGAAATCGCCCGGTGCCGTGCAGCCTATGAACAAAAGCTGCGCATAATCGGCGAGGATGCCGAAAAAGGAGCGCTCAAAGGCGATCTGATCAAGGCGATCGGTGCGCGCCACCCGTTCCTGCTCGCATATCAGGGCGACAATGACCGCGCGCTGCAGGAGATCTATGGCGGCATCGTCAGCCGGATGGTTGCGCGGCGTTTTTCACCGCCACCGTTGCCTCCGCCGCCGGCACCGGATGAAGTGATCCGTGTCGGCATCGTCAGCAGCTTTTTCTACCGCCATTCCAACTGGAAAATTCCAATCAAGGGTTGGATCAGCCAGCTCGACCGCAAGCGCTTTCACGTCACCGGCTATCACCTTGGCGCCATCCGGGACGAGCAGACCGAAGCCGCGTCCCGTCTCTGCGATCGCTTTGTCCACCGCACGTTGGACACGGACGGCTGGCGGCGCGAAATCCTTGCCGATGCGCCCCATATCCTGATTTATCCGGGCTTGCTCATGGACAACTCGTCAATCCAGCTGGCGGCGCAGCGGCTTGCCCGTGTGCAATGCAATTCCTGGGGCCACCCGGAAACCAGCGGCCTGCCGACAATGGACTACTTCCTGTCGAGCGATCTGATGGAGCCGCCGGACGCAGACGCTTTCTATACCGAAAAGCTTGTGCGGCTGCCGAACCTGTCGATCTACTACGAGCCCGTCGACACCGAGCCGCTCGAAGTCACACGCGAGGAACTCGGCCTTCGTCCGGGCGCGACTCTTTTTTGGAGCGGGCAATCGCTCTTCAAGTACCTGCCGCAATACGACGATGCATTGGCGCGGATCGCGCGCGAGGTCGGTGATTGTCAGTTCGTGTTCTTGCGCCATTTCGGCGTACCGAGAAACACGGAAAGCCTTCACGAACGGTTGAAGCGCGTCTTTGCGGCTGCCGGCATGCGTGTCGACGATCATTGCATTTTCCTCAATCGTCTGAGTCAAAGTAAATTTGTGGCGGCCGCCGGCCTTTGCGACGTTTTCCTGGACAGTATCGGTTGGTCGGGCTGCAACTCGGCGTTGGAATGCCTCCGCCAGGCGCTGCCGATCGTCACATTCGAGGGAAAAACGATGCGCGGCCGCCATTGCGCGGCAATTCTGCGGATGCTGGGCGTTCCGGAGACGATTGCCACGACGGTCGACGACTACGTTGCAATCGCGTCCCGGCTTGGCCGGGACAAACAATTCCGCCAAACGATGTCCGCGCGAATGGCCGAAAACCGCGACAAGGTCTATCGCGATCGCGCGCCGGTCGTGGCGCTGGAAGACTTTATCGAACGCTCCGTCCGCGGCTAGGCCGTTTTTGCCAAATCTTCCTTGTCGTATTGCCGCTTCCCTATATGAATAGTAGGCAATCGGCAGAGGAAGGGTTTTTATGCGTTTTGAGGGTACCAAGGCCTATGTGGCGACCGACGATCTCAAGATCGCGGTCAATGCGGCGATCACGCTCGAGCGGCCGCTGCTGGTCAAAGGCGAGCCCGGCACGGGCAAGACAGTACTGGCGCTCGAGGTCGCCAAGGCGCTCGGAGCTCCGCTGATCGAATGGCACATCAAATCCACCACCAAGGCGCTGCAGGGTCTTTACGAATATGACGCGGTGTCGCGGTTGCGCGACAGTCAGCTTGGCGACGAGCGCGTCAAGGACATCCGCAATTACATCAGGCGCGGCAAGCTCTGGGATGCGTTCGTTGCCGACGAGCGTCCTGTTCTCCTGATCGACGAGATCGACAAGGCCGACATCGAGTTTCCCAACGACCTGCTGCAGGAGCTCGACCGCATGGAATTCTTTGTCTACGAAACCGGCGAGACCGTGAAGGCACGGCGCCGGCCGATCGTCGTCATCACCTCAAACAACGAAAAGGAACTGCCCGACGCTTTTTTGCGGCGATGCTTTTTCCATTACATCCGCTTTCCCGACGCCGACACCATGCGCGCGATCATCGAGGTGCATTTCCCCGGCATCAAGCAGAGGCTGGTCTCCGAAGCGTTGCGATTATTTTACGAAATCCGCGACGTTCCGGGCATGAAGAAGAAGCCTTCGACGTCCGAGCTCCTCGACTGGCTCAAGCTTTTGATGGCCGAAGATATAGGCCCGGAAACGTTGCGCGAGCGCGATCCCAAGAAGCTTATTCCGCCGCTGCACGGAGCCCTGATCAAGAACGAACAGGATGTGCACCTGTTTGAGCGGCTTGCCTTCATGGCACGGCGCGAAGGCCGCTGACGTCAGGTCCCCGGTTTTTCCGTGCCGGCGCCGCGCGCGTCTTCGGGCGGATTCTCCGCATTGCTCGTCGGCGGCTGTGCCTCGGCCACCGCCGGCCCCGGAGGCGACAGCCAGCCCTGCTCCTTGGCATACACCAGGACCCGGTCGGCAATAGCGCGCCCGAGACGCCGTGCCGCAACCTCCACGTCGGGAGACAGCCGCTCATTTGGACTCCCTGTCGATGCCACGATCGCGGCGATCTCCGCGTTGCGGGCAGCGGCGACCTTGGGCGGCACCGCGGGCTCACGCCTGGCTGCGGTCGCTTCGGCATCGAACGTGAGCACCTGGCGCTTGCTTCCCGCGGAAAACAGCGACGCGTTAACGGCCGCAGCCACGTGGCCCCGCCCCGCACCGAAGCCGAAGCTGTTTTTGTTCTTGGCCGTGACCGGTTCGCCCGGCCGAAGGCTGCCCGACACAACAAAGGCGCTTTGGTCGAGCGTGACGGCATCTTCCGCGCCAGGCTGCGCTTCGAGGCCGGCCTCGCGCAGGCCGGCGACGATGGTGGCGACGATCTCGTCGTTGACTCGCTCGGTCGTGCGCTGCCGGCGTTCGTGCGTGGGGTAAGCGCCGACCTTGCGTTCAAGCCGCGCCGTATAACCGCGATCGATGGCGACCACGTCGGAAGAAAATGTGAAGTCGGAGACGAGGATGATCTTCGGTTTCGGTTCGGCGCCGGCCACTCGGGTCTGCAGGCCGCCGTTGTAAATAGTGCAGCCGCCCAACAGGAGACCGGCGGCCGCCGAACAGAAGCTTGTCAGGGTGAGTGAACGCATCGGTATGGAGATCCTAGGGCGCGGCAACGGTATCTTTGCGCTCCGCGCGCGCCTGGCGGCGGGCACGCGCGCGAGCGCGGTAACGGGAAATTTCTTCTTCCAGACGGTCGACTGGCCTCGAGCCCCAGTAAATCCCTTGAGCAACAATACGGCCGAGCAAACCGCCGGCCCAGACCAATTCATAGGGAGCGAAGAGCCGCCAGGTCTGATCGCTGTCGACAATCCCGCGCGCGACGAGTTCGCCGGCCATCGCGCTGGTGTTGAGGCCGTGGCCGCCGAAACCGCTTGCCAGCCACAGGCCGCGCTCGATCTCGCCGATCTGCGGCATGCGGTGCACCGTCCGCCCGAACGTTCCGTTCCACAAATGGGCAACCTCGATTTTCCCGAGGTCCGGAAAAGTCCGCCGGACGTCGTTGGCCAGCGCGTTGCCGACAAAGCGCGGATTGGCTTCCCAGGCGCGCATGCGACCCGACCATTGCAGGCGGTCGCCTCCGACGATGCGATAGTGATTGTCGGCACGATCGGAATCACTGACTGCGCCGCGATAGCGCACAACCTCGTGCAGAATTTCGCCGATCGGTTCCGTCACCATGACGAAAGTCGTGACCGGCAGCAAAGTCGCCGCAAGTTGCGGCATCAATGCACCCAGGTGAACATTGCCGGCGAGCACAACATGCGCGGCGCGCACACGGCCATCGGGAGTGACGATGCGCTTGCGCACGCCGGCGGGATCAAGCGACACCGCCGGTGTCGCCTCAAAAATGCGCGCACCGGCGTTTTCGGCGAGTGCCGCAAGCCCGAGCGCATAGTTGTGCGGATCGATGTGAAAAGCCTGCCGGTAATGGACCGCGGCGAAATATCGCGGGCTGCGCAGCTGCTCCCGGACTCTTCCCGCAGGCCAGAATTCGACGTCGGCGCCGATCCAGCGCATGCGTTCAGCTTCGGCGCGCAGCGCCGCTGGGTTGTCGGTCTTCGATACGTGCAGCCAGCCGTTGATGAGGTCGACACCGGGCATGCTCGTGTCAAGAATTGTGCGCCGGACATATTCGAGACCCTGCTCGGAAAGCGCCCAGAGCTGCTTTGCATGATCGAGGCCGGTGCGCTCGACGATGTCGTCGATGCCCTCGAAATAGCCGGGCAGCACAAATCCCAGGTTGCGGCCCGAAGCCGCCCAGGCCACGTGAGCCGCTTCCAGCACCGCGACCGACCAGCCCCGCTGGGCCACCTCGCGTGCGACGGTGAGGCCGGCAAGCCCGGCCCCGATCACGCAGACGTCGACGTCGAGATCGAGGTTGAGCGGCGGACGGTCCGGCCGTGCAACGCTCGTCGCCTCATACCAGCCGGCTTCCATGACTACTTTTCTTCCATTGATCCATCGATGCGAATTTGCCGCAGCACGCGGCGCGGCGGCGAACACATGCTAGACTGAGCCCCGCCGCTGTCGACCTCCATAGCATGACCATGCGACGTCTCCTGCTATTTCGTCACGCCAAGGCCGAACGTTCCGAACCGGGCATGGAAGACCGTGCACGACGGCTGGTGGAACGTGGACAAAAGGATGCCGCGACGGTCGGCGCCTATATGGCCTCCCACGCGCTGATACCGGACCGGGTGATCACATCCCCGTCGTCGCGCACCCAGGAAACCTGGAAATTCGCCGCCCCAGCCTTCAAGCCGGCGCCGGCCGTCATTTCGGCAGAACGGCTTTATAACGCAGCGCCGCATGATGTCCTTGGAGTCATCAAGGGAGCGCCGGCCGCCGCGAAAAGCCTTCTCATCGTGGGTCACAATCCCGGCCTGCACGCAGTCGCGTTGATGCTCGTCGCCTCGGGCGATATCGAAAGCCGCGAACGCCTGCGGGAGAAAATGCCCACTTGCGGACTGGCGATCATCGATTTCGCCTTCGACGACTGGGCAAAACTGCATCTTCAATCCGGGCGGCTCGAGCGTTTCGTCACGCCCAAGTTACTGTCTGCTGCCGCCAATTGAGGCAATAGCCGGCACTCAACGTGCGCACGAAAACGTGTCATGATTGCAGCCTTGCAGCGAAACGAGGGGCGCTGTCATGTACAACAAGATTTTGGTACCGGTCGATCTTGCTGACACCGACCTGGCGAAGCCCGCTATCACCACGGCAGTCGAGATGGCTCGGGGCGCCGGCGGATCGGTGCGCCTGGTAAATGTCCTGGCGATGACGCCGGTCATGCTGGCGGAATACGTACCGCCCGATTTTGATGTCCAACAGCGCAAGTCGGCCGAGGAAGCATTGACCATCATCGCACAGGAATGTGGTCTTGATGCAGCGCACGTTTCGGCGACCGTGCGCCAGGGCGGCATCTATCACGAGGTGCTCGAGGAGGCGAAAAACTTCAACGCCGACCTGATCGTAATGAGCTCGCACCGTCCCGCCATGCGCACCTATTTTCTGGGGTCGAACGCCGGGCACGTTGTGCGCTACGCAAAATGCTCAGTGCTGGTGGTGCGCAACTAGAGAAGCGCGCCGGCAACCCTATTCCCGCGGCATGACGTCGGCCGGCAGCGCATCCGGCCGGTATGTGCCCGGTCGATTCCGGCGAAAGAAATTGCCGGCCTGCCAAAGGTAGAGCACGAGGAAAGCACCGACGATCGCCGCACTGGTCGTCGCGCCCGCTTGCAAAGCGCGCACGATAAGGGCGGCGAGCCCGATTGCGGCTCCCGCAAAGACCAGAATGCCCAGCCAATAGATCAGCGGGTTGCTGCCGCGCTCGAACTGCGTCGAGCCGTTCGCCAGCGAGATGCGCCGATGCAATTCCCTCACGAACGAGGAATAGGCGCCGTCAAGCCGCTCCTGTTCCACCATGCTTTTCCATGAGCTTGAGCTGATCAGCAGCTTCGGAGAGCCATCGGCCCACAGCTCCGTCACGAAGCGGTGCGACTGCATGCTGTTCGGCCGGTACGACACGCGCAAGCGCCGAACACGATCAAATGGAATGCTGCCGGATCGCAGACCGGCGGCCCAGTTGATGCTCCGTTCGGTCAGACTGAACTCACGAAATGCCCCGAACACCGACGGCCGGTAGCTGTAGGAGACGGTTTTGCTCGTGGCGTCCGCGACCCGCCCGGTCATCATGCCCTCCCCGTGTCGTTTGTCGACGTGTGCCTTCCGGGCCACGAACCGTCCGAAAAACAGTTTCGGGAAACTCACAGGCCCTGTGGGCGAGTGTTCCCAAGGTCGAAGGTATATAATATCGTGGCATTGCTACTGCGGCGTTTGGGGCTGTTCGCAGGCGTTTTCGGGGTTGGGGAGGCGTCGCTATGGCGAAGTTGTCGGACCTTTTTGGCCGCAAAGGCTTGGCCGGGCCCGACAAATTGACCGGCGACCGTAACGGCAACGGCGGCGACCCGATCTCCATCGACAACCTGTCCGACGTCGGCTCGCGCATGGGCGAGGAAAACGAGGTTTTGCGCAACCTCCTGAGCGACACCGGGCGCAAGATCAGCGAGCTTGATGACCTCAAGGAGGCCTTCGACAAGCTGGTGGCGCCGTTCAACAGTACGTTGCGCGCGCTTGAACAGGAAAAATCGCAGACCCTCAACCTGTCGGGCATGCTGGCCGAGGCCCGCACGGCCTACGAGACCCTGCGCACCGAGTATTACCAGGTCGAGCGGAAGGCCACCGCGCTTGAGGCCGAAGTTGAAAAGCTGCGCGAGGACGTTGAGCTTTCGCGTGAAACAAATCGCGGACTCGAAAGTGCACGGCTGGAGCTCACCGACGAGCTCAATGCCCTGCGTGCGCATGCCTCCGAGCTTGACCGGCAGCTTTCGCACGAAACCACGCAGCGCCGCGCGGTGGTCGAAGCCCGGCGCACGTTGCAGGATCAGTTCGACGCCGCCGAAAAGCGCATTGTACAGCTTGAGGGGGAGCTCGCCGCTGCGCGCGAGAAGCTGACGCTGCTCGAAGACGAGAAGCGCTCGCTGCAGATCGCGATCGATCAGGCCCTCAACGAGACCGCGCGGCTGACCCGCCGGTTGACCGAAAGCGAGAACACCCTGACTGCGACTCGCGCTCAGCTCGGTAAAGTCGAGGCAAGCTTTGCTGAAGCCTATGCGGAGCGCGGCCGGCTCGGCGCCGCTCTCGACGAAGCGAAAGAACAGCATCTCGCCGAGCGCAACAGCCTGAACATGCGCCTTGACGCATTGCAATCGCGTGCTGCGACCGCCGAACGGCTTCTGTCCGAGGCGCGGCAGAATCTCATCGTCCGTACCGAGGAAGTGCGCGCCTTCGACCGCAAATCGGTCGAAGCGACGATCGCCCGCAACAACGCTGAAAAACGTCTTGCGCAGATCGAAGCGCAACACGAGGCCCGCGAGCGCGTGATCAGGGACCATGAACAGGCACGCACGGCCCTGGCCGAACGCAACAACGCACTGACCAAGACTCTCAAGGTGCGCGAAACAGGCATGGCGCGAGCCGAAGAAAAGATCGCCGCGCTCACCGAGCGCAACGGCCATCTGGAAGCGGACATTCAGATAAGCCGCACCAACATCGAGAAGCGTGTCGAGGATCTCAATTCGGCATTGCAGCGCGAGCGCATGGAGCGAGCCGTTGTTGAGGGCGCGCTGGAAGCCGCTCGCAAGGACAATTCCCGCCTGCAGAGCGAGGTCGCCGCACTGCGGTCCACCTTGCGCCGGGGCGCGCCGCTGGATGACACACCGGCGCCGCCTGCCGAGGCCGCCAACGACGAAACGCCGCCCAGAGGCAAGCGCGTGAAGGGGGCCGAAGGACCGCAGGCCGAGGCCGGCGGAAAAGGCTGAAACACGCCCAACGCGGGATTTGAAGCGCGGCCAGGTCCCGCGCTTCTTTGTTTTGGGGCCACGCCGACTGACAAACACGGCGGACACCCCTATATGACCTTCATGCGCATCTTGCTCGTCGCCGTGCCTTTGCTGGCGCTGTTGGTATTTTCAGTCTGGTTCGCCGTCGTCGCTTGGGAGCGCCTCGGCGGCGAGGCAATTCCCGCATACGGATACGTGGCCATCGCCGGCGGCGTGGTATTTTCGCTCCTGATCGGTGGCGGCCTGATGGCGTTGGTCTTTTACAGCAATCGCCATGGCTATGACGACCTGAGCAACAGCGACCGGCGCTGAGCCGTCATTCTGAATTTTCATACGTGACGGCGTATCGCACGCGCGTGGGACAGGCTATGTATGCCGCCGGAGCGATCGGGAAAGTCATGAACAAGAGCCTTGTCCAGGAAGAATTCGGCAAGACCGCCGCAAGCTATCTGACCAGCAAGCCGCACGCGCTCGGCAAAAGTCTCGAGCGGCTGGTCACCCTCGCCTCCCCGCAAAAGGACTGGCATGTCCTCGATGTCGCGACCGGCGGCGGCCATGTCGCGTACGCTTTTGCGCCGCATGCCGCGCGCGTATGGGCCACCGACATCACGCAGGAAATGCTCGATATGGTGAAGGCCGAGGCGCAGAAGCGCGGCCTGCCGAACGTACGAACCGCCTATGCCAAAGCTGAAGCGATGCCGTTCGAAGATGCAAGCTTCGACCTGGTGACCTGTCGCATTGCGCCGCACCACTTCGATTCAATTCCCGCTTTCCTCGGCGAGGTCCATCGCGTGCTCAAGCCGAATGGATTGTTCGCGCTGGTCGACAATGTCGTGCCCGAAGGAAGCGTCGGAGACTACATCAATGCCTTTGAACGCTTCCGCGACCCGAGCCACCTGCGCGCCTGGACGATGCAAGAATGGCGAGACGCATTAAAGAAGGCGCGCCTGGCGATCGAGCATGAAGAGCAGATTTACAAGACAATGGATTTCAGGAGCTGGGCGAGCCGCCACGATGCGACAATGCAGGCGCTGCTGCGCTCGATGCTGGCCGAGGTCACCCCGGCGGTGAAGGCGGCCATCGAGCCGCAGGGCGCGGGCGCAGAGCTCACCTTCCGGCTTTGCGAAGGGCTGTTCATCGCCAAACGTATCTGACGGCAAGGCTCCGGCCCGTGGTCAATGCGGCCGTTAACGGCAGCCGAAATTCTGCATTTCGAGCGCGCGGCGGCCGAAAATCTGCCTTGTGCCAAGTGTTTGTAATACTGCAATATTTTGCCGTTAACCTTTCATTTACCCACAGATATTCAGATTCCGTTAGGATCTATTAACAGTGTGATTCGGCGTCGCTTCGGCCGGGCGAATCGGCGGTCAGGGGATCACCAATGAGCAAATTCGGGGGCCTTTTCGCCCGCAGAGCCGGACTCTACGACAAACCGGCCGACCCGACGCCAACCGCAGTCCCCGACAATCCGCTCGAACTCGACGAAGAGCTTTTCACCGCGCTTGGCGCCCAGCTTGGCGGCGAGAATGAATCGCTGCGCAACCTGCTGCTTGATGCCAATGCCAAGATCGGCGAACTCGACACCATCAAAAATGCCGTCGGCAAGCTTGTCGACCCCGTGAGCAAGGCGCTGCGCGCCTTCGAAGCCGAAAAAGCCGAAAAGATCAGCCTGCAGACGGTGCTCAACAACACACGCACCGCTTACGGCAAGCTGCGCAACGAGGTTGCCGAACTCGAGAAGAAGGCCAACCTTTCGGAAAAGGAATGCCTGGCGCTGCGTCAGGAGCTTACGACGACACAGAACCTGCTTCGCACGCTCGAGGCTACGAAAGCGGAAATCGCCATCGATATCGCCGCGAGACGCGCGCAGATCGTTGATCTCGAAGCACGGCTTGCGCAGGAGACCGGCGAAGGCAAGGCGCTGCGCGAAGAAAACCGCAGGCTCGATGAGCGGTTCTCGGGCGCGGACAAGCGCGTGATGGCGCTTGAATCGGAACTTAACGGGGCGCGCCAGCGCCTGCTGATGCTCGAGGACGAAAAGCGCGCCCAGCAGATTTCGCTCGACAAGATCAGTGCCGAGGCGGCCCGCCTGTCGCGCAAACTTGCCGAAACCGAAGCCGCCCTGACGGCGGCGCAAGGGCGTTTGCGGCACGTGGAGGGCACCGTCGCCGAGCTCAATACCGAACGAACCCGCCTTACGGCCGCGCTGGACGAAGCGAACGAGCGCCACGAGCACGAGCTGACAACCCGGCGCATGCGGTTCGACGCCCTGCAGGCGCGCGCTTCCGCGAGCGAGAAGCTGCTCGGCGAGGCACGCGAGCACTTGCTGGCCCGCGCCGACGAGATCCGAACGTACGATCGGCGCGCCGGCGAACTTGCGCTCGAGCGCGATGCCTTGCAGGCACGCGTCGCCGACCTGGAGGCCGAGCGCATCCAGCGGGAGTCCCAGTTCAGGGAAGTCGATCAGGCCCGCGCAACGCTTGTCGAACGCAGCACCGCCCTCGCCCGCGCTTTCACGGCAAAGGAAGCGGCGCTGACGCGTGCCGAGGACACGATCGCTGCGCTCAACGAGCAGATCACCGCGCTGGAAGCCGCTCGTGCAGCTGAAAAGCAGGCGGCCGATCAACGGATCGAGGAGCTCAGCACCTCGCTCCGGCGCGAGCAGATGCAATGCTCGGTCGTCGAGGGCGCCCTCGAAACCGCCCGCAAGGATTTTGCGCGGCTGATGCGCGAGGCTATGGCGCTCCAGCGCGAGCAGGCAGGGCCCGACGATTCTGCGCTGCTGCGCCCGGCCAACGCGGCCTGATTAGCGCACCAGCTCGCGCATCGCGCGGTCGAGTCCCTCGAGTGTCAGCGGAAACATTCGCCCGCCCATGAGCTGACGAACCATGCTGATCGACTGCGTGAAGTCCCACTCCTTCTCAGGCACCGGGTTGAGCCAGACGCAAGCGGGATAAGTGCGCATCATGCGTTCCAGCCAAAGCGCGCCGGGTTCGTCGTTGAAGTGCTCCACCGAGCCGCCCGGCGCGACGATCTCGTAGGGTGACATCGAGGCGTCACCGACAAAGATCACCTTGTAGTCGTGCGGATAGGTGTGGAGCACGTCCCAGGTCGGCGTGGTTTCCTGGAAACGGCGGCGGTTTTCCTTCCACACGCGCTCGTACGGGCAATTGTGGAAATAGAAATACTGAAGGTGCTTGAACTCGCTGCGCGCCGCCGAAAACAGCTCTTCGGTTGCCTTGATGTGCCAGTCCATCGAGCCGCCGATGTCGAAGAACAAGAGCACCTTCACGGCGTTGTGCCGCTCCGGCCGCATCAGAATATCGAGATAGCCCTTGTGGGCGGTGCCCCTGATGGTGCCGTCGAGATCGAGCTCCTCCGGTGCGCCGGTGCGCGCAAATTTTCGCAACCGGCGGAGCGCCAGCTTGATGTTGCGCGTGCCGATCTCGACCTCGTCGTCGAGATCCTTGAACTCGCGCCTGTCCCAGACCTTGACCGCACGGAAGTTGCGGTTCTCGTCCTGACCGATGCGTACGCCCTCCGGATTATAGCCATAGGCCCCGTAAGGCGACGTGCCGGCGGTACCGATCCATTTCGAGCCGCCCTGGTGGCGCTTCTTCTGCTCGGCGAGGCGCTTGCGCAGGGTCTCAAGCAGTTTGTCGAGGCCGCCCATGGCCTCGATCTGCTTTTTTTCTTCCTCTGTCAGGTATTTTTCGGCGAGCTTTTTCAGCCATTCCGCCGGAATGTCGGCTTCGATCAGCCCGTCGACCGTCTCCAGCCCTTTGAACACGTGACCGAACACGCGATCGAACTTGTCGATATTGCGCTCGTCCTTCACCAGCGCGGCGCGCGACAGATAGTAAAAGTCGTCGACGCGCCGCGACGCCAGATCGGCGTCCATGGCCTCGAGCAGCGTCAAATACTCGCGCAGGGTCACCGGCACGCCGGCCTGTTTGAGCTCCTGGAAGAAACTGACGAACATACGCCCGCTTTCTATGGGCCATATCGGCGTTAACGGCCCGGAGGTTTGTCCCCTAGTCAGGAAATCGTCAAGGCGGTATCAAACCACCAATAATAAAGAAGGTTCCGGGAGGATTCAGATGCCAATGCGCGATCGCGCCCGGTGGGCGTTTGCCGTCGTATTTTCGATGGCATTGCTCAGCGCGCCGGCAATCTGGAACCGCTTTCCCCTGCTGCAATATGACACCGGCGGCTACCTCGCGCGCTGGTACGAGCCCTATCTGGTGCCGAGCCGCGCCGTCGCCTACGGATTGATCCTCAATGCGGGTGCGGCCCTGTCGTTCTGGCCGGTGGTGCTCGGGCAAAGCGCCCTCACGGCGTGGGTCATCGCGCTGATTTTGCGCGTGCATGGCCTCGGCGGGCGGCCGGGATTGCTCGCCGGCATCGTTGCCACGCTGTCGATTTTCTCCACCTTGCCCTGGCTCACCGCGATTTTGCTCACGGACATTTTCGCCGGGCTCGCGGTGCTTGCACTTTATCTCCTCCTGTTTCGCGCCGATGAGCTTACGCGACGCGAACAGATCGGCCTTGTGGTTCTGGTCGCGGTTTCCGTCGCGACGCACAGTGCAACATTTGCCGTGCTGCTGATGTTGCTGGCCGGAGCCGTCCTGGTGTCATTCATCGCGCCAGACCGGCTGCCGCGGCGCCGCTTTGGCAACGGTGCCCTTGCGATTGCGCTCGGCGCGCTACTCGTGTTTGGCGCCAACGCCGCCGTCACCAGGCAGTTGACCTGGACGCCCGGCGGGTTTGCGCTTTCGTTCGGGCGCATGCTGCAGGACGGCATCGTCAAGAAATATCTCGACGAGCACTGCCCGAAAGCACGCCTTGTGCTTTGCGCCTACAAGGACGAACTGCCGCGCGATGCCGACGAATGGTTCTGGGGCAGCCCTCTGTTCGACAAACTTGGCCGCTTCGCGGGGCTCGATCACGAGATGGAGCAGATCGCATTGGCGAGCGTCGCCGAATATCCGCTGCTGCAGATCAAGACTGCCGCCATAGCAACGGCCCGGCAATTGATCGACGTCCGCACCGGAGAAGGCGTTGTGAACTCGATCTGGCATACCTACGGGATCGTCGAACGCTATCGTCCGGGCCTTGTCGCCGAAATGCGTGCGGCGCGCCAGCAGCGCGGCGAAATCGACTTTACGATGATCAACCGCGTGCACTACCCGGTGGCGCTTGCCTGCCTGCTGCTGCTCCCGCTGATCGGCGGCTACATGCTCAGACGACCGGAAACGAGAGAAATCGGCGAGCTGGCCACGGTATGCCTGTTTGCATTGCTGGCGAATGCCTTCATTTGCGGCACCCTGTCGAACCCGCATGACCGATACGGCGCGCGCCTGATCTGGCTGGCGGTGGCTGTCACGGCGATCGCTGCGGTACGCCTGTACGAGGAACGCCGGCGGCTGCGCGCCGCCGCGCTTGCGCCGTCTCCCCCGTAGTCCCGCATCGCAGCAAAGCCTGGGCGGCGCCCGACCGCCTTGGGCCTTCGCCGGATTTGGCCTAGACTTGAACCCTTACAGGTAATTTCTGGACTGCGGCCCGTGTGGCCGGTGTGTGTTCGTCGAGACGCGGACCGTAAGTCCGCGCTCAAGCGTCCGCCGCGAGCGGAGGGGGAGACGTCCATGGCAATTAAATCACTCACTGTGAACGGCAAACGCGTGCCCGTTACCTACAATGACCCGCAGATGCCGTTGCTCTATGTGCTGCGCAACGACCTCGGTCTGCATGGTCCGCGCTTCGGCTGCGGCCTGGGCCAATGTGGTGCCTGCACGGTGCACATCGATGGTGCGGCCGTGCGCTCGTGCATCACGCCGCTTTCAGCGGTCGATGTGAACAAGAAGATTGTCACGCTGGAAGGTCTCGGCACGCCGGAAAAGCCGCACCGGGTGCAGAAGGCCTTTATCGACGAGCAGGCCGCGCAATGCGGCTACTGCATCAACGGCATGATCATGGAGTCGGTGGCGTTCCTCGCCAGGAACAGGAAGCCGACCGAAGCCGCAATCAAGGATGCGCTTGCCAACAACCTGTGCCGTTGCGGCACCCATGCCCGCATCGTGCGCGCCGTCAAGCGCGCGTCGGCGTAAAGAGGAGGCGCACATGAACATTCAGATATCGCGGCGCGACGCCCTGCTCGGCTCCGGCGCCCTCGTCGTCAGCTTCGCGCTGGCCGATTCATTGACCGGCGTGCAGGCACAAACAACGGCCAAGCCGCTTGCCCTGACTGAAGTCGACTCCTTCCTTGCCATCGACAAGACTGGCAAGGTCACCGTCTATTCCGGCAAGGTCGATCTTGGTACCGGGGTCACGACTGCGTTGCGCCAGATCGTGGCGGACGAGCTCGACGTGCCGCTCAGCCGTATCGAGCTGATCACCGGCGACACCATGCTCACGCCCGACCAGGGCACAACCTGGGCCAGCGTCACCATTCAGGTCGGCGGGATGCAATTACGGCAGGCCGCCGCCGTTGCACGCCAGGCGTTGCTCGCGGAAGCTGCCAAGAAGCTCGGCACCGATAACCTCACCGTTGCCGACGGCGTCATCATGGCCGGTGGCCGCAAGAAGGTCAGCTACGGCGAACTGATCGGCGGCAAGAGCTTCTCGATCAAGCTCGACCCCAAGCAGCCGGTGAAGGAGAAGTCGCCGAAGGACTACAAGATCGTCGGCAAATCGACGCCGCGGGTCGACATTCCCGACAAGGTCACCGGGCGCTTCACCTACATGCAGGACTTCCGGGTGCCCGGCATGCTCTACGGCCGCGTTGTTCGGCCGCCGGCTATCGGCGCCAAGCTCGAAAAGGTCGACGAGTCCGCGACCAAGAAAATCCCCGGCGTCGCCCGGGTCGTGCGCGAGGGCAATTTCCTCGGCGTCGTTGCAACCAATGAGTGGGACGCGATCCGCGGCGCGGATGCGCTCAAGGTCACCTGGTCGAAATCTGAAACGCTGCCCGACCAGGCGAAGCTCTGGGAATACGTCCGGGCGAGCAAAGTGGCCAAGGAGGAAGAGTACGGCAAGACCGGAAACACCGCCGAAGCCATGGCGAAAGATGGCGTCAAGATCATCAAGGCGACTTATGACTTCGCCATCAATACTCACGGCTCGATCGGACCGTCCTGCGCAGTTGCCGAATTCAAGGACGGCGCCCTCACATCGTGGTCCGCGTCGCAGGCAACGCACGCGCTGCGCAAGCAGCTCGCGCAGATGTTCTCGCTGCCGCTCGAGAAGGTGCGCTGCATCTATATCGAGGGCTCCGGCTGCTATGGCCGCAATGGTCACGAAGATGCGGCGGCCGACGCCGCGCTGCTGTCGAAAATCGTCGGCACGCCGGTGCGCGTCCAGTGGTCGCGCGCCGACGAGCACGGTTGGGATCCGAAAGGTCCGCCGACTCTGATGGACATGCGCGCCAGCATGGATGCGCAAGGCAATGTTACGGCCTGGGAAGGCGACTTCTACATGCCGCAGCAGACGCCGGGCGGATTCTTCGTGCCGCTTGTCGCTGCGACATTGTCCGGCATGCCGGCCGCCAACCATATTGCGCCCGGCAACGTGTTTCAGAACTCGGCGATCGGATACAAGTTTCCCAATACAAGATCGGTGTGCAAGCGGCTGGAGACAACGCCGTTCCGCCCGTCCTGGATCAGGACGCCGGGGCGCATGCAGAACACTTATGCCAACGAATGCTTCATGGACGAGCTCGCCGCGGCGGCCAACATGGATCCACTTGAGTTCCGCCGGAAGTATCTCGACGACAAGCGGGGGCTCGAACTGCTCGAGCGCCTGGCGGCACTCGCCAAGTGGGAGAAACGGCCGTCTCCGCTGAAGAACGCAAGCGGCACCGTCGGAAAAGGACGCGGAATCTCTTACGTCAAATATGAGCTTGTGCGCACCTATATCGGCGCGGTTGCAGAGGTGGAGGTCGACCGGCGCACCGGCGTCATCCGGGTGCCGAAGTTCACGCTCGTGCACGACTGCGGCCAGATCATCAATCCCGACGGCCTGAAGAACCAGATCGAGGGGAACGTGATCCAGACCGTGAGCCGGACATTGATAGAGGAGTTGAAGTTCGACCGATCGCAGGTGACCAGCCTCGATTGGGCGAGCTATCCGATCCTCAAGTTCCCGCAAGTGCCCGACATCGTGATCGAGCTCATCGACCGGCCAAACGAAAAACCGTGGGGTGCGGGCGAGCCCGCCGCCGCGGTGATTCCTGCCGCGATCTCGAACGCGGTTTTCGACGCGACCGGCGTCCGGCTGCGATCGATCCCTTACACGCCGGCCAAGGTCCTCGCGGCAATGCATGCCATCTGACAATCGCTGCAATAGCGAAGCGCCCCACCGGGGCGCTCCGTTCTTTTGGAAGGAAAGACAATGACCACCGCCAGTCGCGCGGGCGCCCTTGTCGCAACTGTCATTCTTTCCGGCGGAATTGCCATGCCAGCCAAGGCAGACCTCGTCAAAGAGCTCATACCCACCGGCAAGCTGCGCGTGGCGATCGCGATCGCTCCTGCCCCGTCCGCACTTTACGCGGTCAAGGATGGCACGACCGGCAAGTTCCGCGGCGTCACCGTCGACCTTGGCGCTGCGTTGGCACGGAAGCTGGGCGTGCCGGTCGAATTCCTCCCGCATCTTGCATCCGGCGAGATCCAGAATTCGGCCGCGAGCGGAAAATGGGACGTGACTTTCATGCCGGTCGACGACGAGCGCAAGAAGTTCGTCGACTTCGGCAACGCCTATCATCTCCTGCAGAGCACATATCTGGTGGCACCCGGTTCAAAGCTCACGAAAGTCGAGGACGCAAACGCTCCCGGCGTTCGTATTGGCGGCGTCGCCAATACCGCAACGTTCCGCGCCACCCAGCGCACCGCGCCGAAGGCGACCTTCATCACCGTCGCCGGCGTGGACGCGGCGATCGCTGCAATGAATGCCGGCGAAATCGACTGCATCGCACTGTCGCGCGAGTCGCTTTCCGGGCTGGTTACGAAGATTCCCGGCTCGCGCATGCTCGAAGGCGGGTTCCTCAATTCATCGACCGCCGTCGCCGTGCCGAAAGACAAGCCGGACGCTCTCGCCTATGTCAGCGCCTTCATCGAAGAGGCGAAAGCGAATGGCCTGGTCCGCAAGGCGCTGGATGCAATGAACCTGCAAAACTCCCAGGTGGCGCCCGCCGGGATGAAACCCTGAATGCGGCATGCTATGCGGGAGACCCGCGCTTCGCTTCAGTCCCCGTTTTTTGGAGTTCGTATCGATGGTCGACGCCGCTGTTTCGCAGCAACTCACCCCCACCGGAAAACTTCGTGTTGCCATCGCCATAGCCCCGGCACCCTCGGCGCAGTTCGCCATCAAAGACGAGGCGACCGGCGCCTACCGTGGCGTTGCCGTCATTCTCGGGAAAGCGCTCGCACAACGGCTCGGTGTCGAGGCTGAGCTTGTCGTCCACAACGGCTCCGGCGAGGTGCAGAATTCGGCCGCCGACAACAAATGGGACGTCGCTTTTCTGCCGGTGGACGATGAACGCAGGAAATTCGTCGATTTCGGCAATGCCTACCACCTCCTGCAAAGCACCTATCTGGTCGCGCCTGATGCAAATCTGAACGCGGTGAGCGACGCCAATCGTCCCGGCGTGCGCATAGGCGGCGTCGCCAATACTGCGACCTTTCGCACGTCGAACAAGACGGCGCCGAGCGCAACCCACACCGGATTCGAAAAGGCAGATGAAGCGGTGGCGGCCTTGCGCGACGGTAAGCTCGATGCGATCGCTTTTTCCCGCGAGTCGCTCACCGGCCTGCAGACCAAAGTGCCCGGCTCGCGCATCCTCGATGGCGGTTTCATGAATTCGACGACGTCGGTCGCTGTACCGAAAGCAAAGCCGGCGGCACTCGCCTATGTGAGCGAATTCATCGAGGAGGCGAAAGCATCGGGTCTCGTGCGCAAGGCTTTCGACGAGATGGGGCTCAAATCCTCCCAGGTCGCGCCTGCCGGCATGAAGTCCTAGGCCACGTCTGGCGAACGGATGTGCTCCGGGCGAAAGCCCATGCCGATCACGCGCGCCGGAATTCGCTGCAGTACAGGGAACCAGTTCATTAACTTCACGGGCCACGGCGGCTTGGGCCGTTCGGTGCTCGCCAGTGCAGGTGCGAGCAGCATGTCCTGCACGACCACCTGAATGCGCTGGATCACGCGCATCGGAAAATCGCGGCGCCGCTGAACGGCGGCAAGCAGATCCCGCATCACACCGTTTTCTTTCAGCGGACCAGCAAGAACATTGGCGGCGGCAACCGCATCCTGGACAGCAAGATTGATGCCGACGCCGCCGACCGGCGACATGGCATGCGCGGCATCGCCGATGCAGAGCAGACCCGGCCTGTGCCATTCGCGAAGACGGTTGACCGACACGGTCAGCAGCTTTACGTCGTCCCAGCTTTTGATTTCGTTGATGCGATCGCGGAAGAAAGGCGTCATCTCGACGACTGCATTGCGGAACGCATCCAGGCCCTTGGTTTTTTCGCGCTCGATACCGCCTTTGGGAATGACGTAGGCGCATTGCCAGTAGGTACCGCGGTCGAGCATCACCATCATCTTCCCGGCTTCGATGTGGCCGAACATATCGGTCGCGTCGCCGGCGCTGCGCGACATGCGAAACCAGAGCACATCGATTGGCGCGCCGATGTCTTCGACATCAAGACGAGCCCGCTCGCGCAGCGTCGAATTTCGCCCGTCGCAGCCGACGACCAGGTCGGCACGAATTTCGAGATCGCCTTCGGGAGATTTTGCGGCCACGCCGACGACGCGGCCGTCTTCCTCGATCAGGCCCGTTGCTTCCGTGCGCATTTTCAGATCATAGGAACGGTAACGCCGGCTGTGATCGGCAAGAAAGTTCAGGAAATCCCATTGCGGCATCAAGGCGATGAACTTGCAGTGTGTCGGCAAGTGCGAAAAATCGGCGATCGTCACACTGTCGGCGCCGATCCTTCCCGTAAGACGGCTCACTCTTTCATGCGGCAGCTTGAGAAATTCGTCGATGAGACCGAGCTCATAGATGAGCTCGAGAGTCGAAGGATGCACAACGTCACCGCGGAAGTCGCGCAGAAAATCAGCGTGCTTTTCCAATACCGTCACGTCAATTCCGGCGCGCGCCAGCAAAAAGCCGAGCATCATGCCGGCAGGCCCTCCGCCCGCAATGCAGCAGGTCGTTTTGATTGAAGCCGCCAATGCCGACCGTCCCTTCGGACGGAGAATAGGCCGTCAGGAACAGTTTGTCCCCGGACTAGGCCTGCTTGTCGGGCGTCGACACCACGAGCCCATCGAGCTCGTCGCTCACTTTTATCTGGCATGAGAGGCGCGAATTGGGACGCACGTCGTAGCCGAAGTCGAGCATGTCTTCTTCCATCGGCGACGGCCCGCCGACTTTCTCGCGCCAGGCTTCGTCGACGTAAACGTGACACGTCGCGCATGCGCAAGCCCCGCCGCATTCGGCCTCGATGCCGGGAATGTTGTTGCGGATGGCCGTCTCCATCACAGTCGAGCCGTTCTCGGCCTCGACCGTACGGGCCGCGCCGCTGGAGTCGGTAAAGGTGATCTTGGGCATGAGGAAGCGTGGCAGGAGTGATCGCGTCAGCAAGCGACGCGCGCCTCCTATATAGTCATTCCGTTGAGGACGCCATCCCCAATCAATGGGCGCGGATCAGGGCGAAAATCTCCGCCCGGGCCTCTTCTATCGCCTGCGCAAGCTCGGCAATCGCGCGGCTGCTTTCACCGGGATTGGCATGCGCGACCTGTTCTGCCTCGGCCGCAGCACGCGCGACCCGCCCGGCCCCGATCCCGGCTGCCGAACCTTTCAACGTGTGAGCCAGCGAGGCGATCGCGGCCGGCTCGCTCGATCGCATGCGGGTGAGCAGCAGTTCCGACTGACGGTCGAACAACTCGAGGACTTCCCGTTCGAGACTGCGATCGCCGAAAGTCATGCGCGTGAGATGATCGCGGTCGAGCACCGCCGCTTCCGGCGCCTCGGACCGCTCGCGCTCATATATATTGACCGCCGCTTGCGGCATTTCGGCCTCCCAGCCATCTTTATTGGCGAAGAGTTTGGTCCGATCGGGATCAAATCCCGGTAAATGCAAGGCAGACGAAGACGGCGGTGGTTAAATCGCCGTAAGCGGGGCGATAACTGCTGTTCGCAAATTCCGTTCAGCCGCACCGTGGCCGCAATTCGTCCCGCCATCATCCGTCGGGATGAGTCCGGGACTGAGTTGTTTGTTATGGTTAGCAATCAGTTAACGATGATAAAAAAGTCCTTAACGGCGTAGTTTCTTTCGTGTTGCCAAGGCGATAGGATGGGCGCCGGGCAATAAATCGGGGACATGGGCGGTTCAGCTGCCGCTGCGTTGCCGTGCTTGCGGCATAACCCCCTGATTTCTTGACGGTTCGGGCCGCGGCGACAGTCCGGCGTAATCACGAGGCGACGACCGAGATGGCGAATACCCCGCAGAAAAATAAAGACGCGACCGAAGAGGCGCTGACCGCCATCCAGGAAGCCCTCAGCGTACGCCCGGCAGAGACTCGACCCGGTCCGTCCTTTGGCCCCGCGGAAGCTGGCCTCACGGACACGCAACAGCAACAGCCCCATGAACCGGGCGACCTCTTTCCTCACGACGGACCGCCAGGATGGCAGGCGGGCGATGCCACGCCACGCCGCGCCGCCAATGACGACCGGATCGGCGTCGGCCAGATCCTACAGGCGTTACGCCACCGTCCGTCGCGCGGTCCTTATATTGCCGCCGGAGTTGCCGGCTTCATCTGGGCCGTCATCTGCATTGCCGCGCTCTATTCGATCGACACGCAGGCGGTGTTCGGAACGGCGAAACCCGGCTTTGCTGCCATGCTTGCGATTGGCGGCGCAATTGTCGTGCCCGTCGTCTTTTTCTTCGTGCTCGCCCACATGTTCAACCGCGCGCAGGACATGCGCGTGGTCGCTGAATCGATGGCCGAAGTGGCGATGCGCCTGGCGCAGCCCGAAACGGTCGCCCGCGAGTCCATTGTCACCGTCGGTCAGGCCATCCGGCGCGAAGTCGCGGCCATGGGCGATGGCGTCGAGCGTGCACTCGCCCGCGCGGCCGAGCTCGAAGCGCTCGTCCACAACGAGGTATCGGCGCTTGAGCGGGCCTATAACGACAACGAGGTCCGCATCCGCGATCTGCTCACGGAGCTGACCAACCAGCGTGAGACGCTTGTCAATCAGGCCGAGCAGGTTCGCAACGCCATCGCCAGCGTTCACCTCGATCTCGCCCACGACATCACCTCGGTCGGCGACCTGGTCGCAGACAAGGTCAATGAAGTCGCTCAACGGGTCACGCGCTCGCTGACCGAAAAAGGCGAGCACATTACATTGGCGCTCGGCCACGCCGGCGATTCCATGATCGACGCCTTGAGCGAGCGGGGCTCAACCCTGCTCGACCGGCTCGAGACGACAAGCGACCAGACGACCACCGCCATCTCGTCGGCAAGTGACCGCCTGTCCGCCAGCCTCAATTTCAAGACCGAGCATGTGCACGACGAGTTCGCTGACCTTGCCGCCCGCCTGCAACAGATGATGACCGCACGACTGGACCAGGTCGCGCAGGGCTTTGCCGACAAATCGTCGGTCACCATCGAGTCAATGGCGTCCCGCTCGCAGCAGCTGACCGACGCCATCACGGACACCAGCAACCGCCTTGCGGAATCGATTGCGGGGCGCGCCGAAGAGGTCAACACGGCGCTGCGCTCGACCGGTGACTCGCTCATCCTCGATCTATCGCTGCGCGGCGGCGACGTGGTTTCGAAGCTCGAGCAGACCGGCGCGCGCATAACCGACACCATCGGGAGCCGCAGTGACGCTGTTGCCGATAACTTCCGCGAAAGCGCCGAGACCCTGGTTTCCGCGCTCAACAACCGGAGCGAAGCAATCAAGGAGATGCTCACGGCCCGCCTGCAGGCCTTCGAGACCGTGTTCAATCACGGCGGGACCGAGCTCACCGAGAAGATATCCCGCGACTCAAGCAACCTCGGCAACCTGATCACCCGGCACATCACGGAGTTCGACCATACGGTGAAGAACTACGGCGGTGAGCTGGTTGGCCGGCTTGGCCAACGTACGCAGGAGGTGGCTGAGGCTCTGCGCAATTATGTCGACACCTTTGATCAGCGCGTGTCCGGCCGCACGGGCGAGATTTCGACCACGCTCGACCAGCGTCTGGCGCAGTTCGAGACGCTTCTCGGCGCGCGCGTGCAGGATCTGGCCAGGACCCTCACAGAGGGTGGCAAGGACGTTGTCGGCGCACTCGACCAGCGCATCGGCGAGGTGGCCGGCACGATCAATTTACGCGGTGCCGAAGTGGCGGATTCGATCAGCGCCAAGATCGGCGAGATCGACAGGACGCTGGGCAGCCGGGCGCTGGAAGTCGCGAACAATTTCGAAAGCCGCATCGGCCGTTTCGAGGAGCTCCTCGTCGGCCGCGCCGAAACGGTCACCAGCCAGATCGAGACCCGCAGCAAGGCGGCCGCCGACGCCCTCAATGCGCGGCTGGAGCAACTCAGCGAAGTGATCAAGGTCAACTCTGCGGAAGCCGAGCGCTCGCTCGGGCAACTCGCGCTGACCACCACCGAGGCGATCCGCGCCAGCGCGGGAGATGCCGAGCGTACTTTGGTCGGTGTCAGCGAGGAAGTCGCGCGCACCTTCGTCGGCAAGGCCGAGGAGATCGCCACCGCCGTCAGCCGCCGCACCAACGAAATGACCACCGTCCTGTCCGACAAGAGCGGCGGCGTGATTGCGGCCATCACCCAGAAGGGCGCGCAGTTCACGCGCGACGTCACAACAGCCACCGATCAGGCCGTCAAGGCGATCGAGGAAAAGGGCTTCGCCTTCACGCGCTCGATGATGGACAACAGCAGCGAAATTTCGCGCATGATCAACACCGCGGGCGAAGCTGCGACCAACGTGGTCACTCGCACGATCACCGAGCTCAACGAGACCGCGCAGAGGGCGATTGCGCAATCGCAGCACACCGCAACGTCGACCGTGAGGGAAATGCTCGAGACACATACGATGCTGCGATCCGACACAACCGCCCTCTTCGAGCGCCTGCGCGAAGCCAACATTATGCTGCAGGAGGTGCTCAGCGGTGCTCACGAAAACATGGGCGCGCTGGAAAATACGCTCATGGTGCGTGTGTCCGAATTCGTCACTGCAATGAACGAGATCACGGCTTCGACCGGCGATGCGACCGGGCGCGTCGAGACAAACATCGCGGCCTTCCGCGACATCACGGGCCAGGTCATCGGCGATCTCGGGCAGCTGGCGCGGCAATTCGACAGTCACGGTCGCGACCTGGTCAAGGCGATCGAGATCATCGATCGCAGCAATCAGCACGCGGAGGACAACCTCAACGAGCGCCGCGTCCAGCTCGATTCCCTGGTCGCCACGCTCGACATCCGGACCGAGGATCTCGAGAAGCGCCTGACCCGGTTCTCCGGCCTCCTCGACGAGTCCCTCGAGGCCGCTTCGACGCGCGCGCGCGAGGTTGCCCGGCTCGTATCGGAATCGAGCGCCGAAGGCACCCGCGCCATCAGCGAACAGTACGAACGCGTTCGCGAAAACGCCGAGGAAGAACGCCAGCGCGCTTCCGAAGCGATGCGCGCAATCTACGAGCAGACCGTGGGCGACACCCAGGCCCTGTTCCAGAGCGCGAGCGAGCGCTTTGGCGAAGCTGTCCAGGGCATGAAGCAAATGGCCGCGGAAATGCAGCGTGAGCTGGAAAGCACACGCAGCGAACTCCGGCGGGGCGTCTTCGAGTTGCCGCAGGAAACCGCCGAAAGCGCCGCCCAGATGCGCCGGGTGATCGTCGACCAGATCGAGGCTCTCGCCGAGCTCAATCGCATCGTTGCGCGCCACGGACGCAATCTCGACGCGGTGGAGCCGGTGCTGCGCCGCCCGCGCGAAGAGCCTACGCTGGCGGTTGTCGGAGGCCGCAGCGAGCTTCCGCGCGCTCCAGCCGATAATCCGCGAAGCGAAATGCCGCCGCCGCGCCCGCCGCAGCGAAGCGATAGCGGCGGCTTCGCCCCGCCTCCCCGCCGCGCACCGGCGGAACCGCCCGTGGTCACCGCTGTCCCGGCGGCCGGTCCTGCCCGCGGCTGGCTGTCGGACCTCCTCAACCGCGCCTCGCGCGAGGAAAATGAGCCAATACGCGATCTTCCGCGCGAGCCCGCCCGCGAAACGACGCGTGAGGTCATGCGTGAACCGTCCCGTCCAGGCGAGGACCGGCCACCGCGCCACTCTATCGAGTCGCTCGATTCACTGTCGGTCGATATTGCGCGCATGATCGATCACGATGCTGCGGCCGACCTTTGGGATCGTTACAAGCGCGGCGAACGCAACGTATTCACCCGCCGGCTCTATACCCTGCAGGGTCAGCAGGCATTCGACGACATCCGCAAGAAGTACCGCGCGGACCGCGAATTCAAGCAGACGGTCGACCGCTACATTTCGGAATTTGAGCGGTTGCTCGAGGAGGTCTCGCGCGACGACCGCGGCCAGGTCGTGGCCCGCACCTACCTCACATCGGAAACGGGCAAGGTCTACACGATGCTTGCGCACGCCGCCGGCCGGTTCGATTGACCCGGGCATCGCTGACCCTCTCGTACACTGTTGAGCATTGGCCGATTGCCGGATCGTTCGGCATCAGCCGTGGTGTCAAGACCGAAGCTGTCGTCGTGGTGGCCGAATTGGCCGACGGCAAAGCGCGCGGGCGCGGCGAATGCGTGCCCTATCTCCGGTATGGAGAGACGGTCGAGAGCGTCACCGCACAGATTGCGAAGCTACGGCCGCAGATCGAAGCCGGGCTGACCCGGAAATCCTTGCAGGCGGCGATGCCAGCGGGCGCCGCGCGTAACGCACTCGATTGCGCGTTCTGGGACCTGGAGGCCAAGCGGGAGGGCCGCCCCGTACACGAGCTCGCCGGCATTGCGGCGCCCGCTCCTTTGACGACTGCATTCACGATCTCCCTGGCGGCGCCGGCCGACATGGCAAAGGCTGCGGCAAAAGCGGCGGATCGTGCCTTGCTCAAGGTCAAGCTCGGGGCTGAGGGTGACGGCGATCGGATCGCGGCCGTTCGCAACGCTGCCCCAAATGCAACGCTGATTGTCGATGCGAATGAAGGCTGGGACGAAAACAACCTCGCGCCCAATCTTTCGGCGTGTGCACAGGCGCATGTGGCGTTGATCGAACAGCCGCTGCCGGCCGGAAAAGATCAGGCGCTGGCGCACATCAAACGGGCGATTCCGGTCTGCGCGGACGAGAGCGCCCATGACCGCGCGTCGTTGCCGGCGCTCGCCGATAAATACGATGCGGTCAATATCAAGCTCGACAAGACCGGTGGATTGACCGAGGCGCTGGCGATGGGGGCTGAAGCGGAGCGGCAGAAGTTCACGATCATGGCCGGTTGCATGGTAGCGACATCGCTGGCGATGGCGCCGGCTGTGCTGCTGGCGCAAAGGGCGCGATTCGTCGATCTCGATGGTCCTCTGCTGCTCGGCAAGGACCGTCCCGGCGGCCTGCGCTACGAGGGCAGCCTTGTCTATCCGCCTTCGGCGGCACTTTGGGGCTGACCGGGCGGGAACTTTTTCACTCGCAGCAGCCTGATTCCGTTCATGAAATGTGCCCGACCGTTGACCTCATTTTGTAGATTCCTGAAACCAACACTTCCCGTCCGACGCCCGCCTGGCTTACACTTGATTCAAATGATCGCACCGCTGCTCGAACGGCGGGCAATGATAACAGGACGGGGAAATGCGAATTCGGGGTCTTGTGCTCGGCGCCGCCGTAATGGCGCTCACTGTATCGTCGGCATCCGCAACAATGCGGATTTCGGAAGATCGCGGCGGTCAGATCGGCCGCTATCTGCAGGCTTATGCTGCGCTGCGCTCCTCCGGTGAAAATGTCGTCGTCGATGGAAACTGCCTTTCGGCGTGCACGCTGCTGCTCGGTGTGGTGCCGCGCGAGCGCATCTGCGCCACGCAAAATGCGCGGTTCGGCTTTCACGCCGCCTGGATGCCCGACCACGACGGTCGCCCCGTGACCAGTCCATTGGGCACGCAGGCGCTCTGGAACATTTATCCGGCGTCGGTCCGGCGGTGGATTAAGCAGCACGGCGGCTTGTCCCGAAAGATGATCTATCTGCAGGGTCGCGATTTGAATGGAATCGTCGCCAGTTGCGATCGCAATCCACGTTCGCAGACACGCTCAGCGCGCCGCTTCGCGCCGGAGCCGGTGCGCTACCAGTCCGCAAGCGCCTCCGGCGATCGCCATTAAAGCCATCGCCGCGTAGGCGGTACTGCCGAAATCACGATACAGCACGCCTGAGAGCGCCATAGCGCCCGCCATGGCCACTCCGGTCGCCATCGCAAGATAGCCTTGCGCAGTCGCTGCCTGCGCGGGCGGCGCGTGGCGGACAAGAAACATCAGCGCGCCGAGATGGGTCGCGCCGAACGACAAGGCATGCAGCAGCTGCAGCGCGGCCAGCACCAAAGCCGGCGGATCGAAGGCCATCCCGATCCAGCGCAGTACGCCGCCGCATGCGCCGGTCAGCAACAGCACCGTCGGCTCGAAGAACGGCGGCAATCTGGACTGCAACGCAAACAGCACGATCTCGGCGGCAACGCCGAGTGCCCAAAGTGCGGCGATGACGGTGCCGTCGAAACCGGCGGCGCTCCACTGCACCGCCGAGAAGCCGTAATACTCCGCGTGGCTTGCCTGGATGAGGCTCGCAGCCGCGATGACGGCCACGAACGAAGTATCGCGCAACAGGTTCTGCCGTGGCGGGACCGGCGCAGTCGCTTCAACCACCCGCGGTGTCATCGGCGGCAAAGCGAGCGCGGCGAGCGCGATCAGTACACTCGCTGCAACGATGAGCCAGATGAGCTCGCGGGCCGGAATGACGTCCGCTGTGAATCCGGCAACGAAGTTTCCGCCGATAAACGCAAACGAGCCCCAGAGCCGAACCGGCCCGTAGGCGCGCTTGCGCGCGCCGAGTTCCTTGAGCGCATAGGTTTCCGCGAGCGGCATCTGCGGCGTGGTTGCAAGCGATGTGAGCGCATAGGCAGCGAGGATAACGAACGCACCCGCCGACAGCCCGACCAGGGCGTAGCCGACGGCAGCCGCGAAACCACAAACGATCAGAGCGGCACGGACGGCATCACGCCGGTCGGCTTCGCGCATGAAGATGGGAACGGCGAGAAACCGCGCAACGATTGGTACCGCCAGCACGATGCCAATCATTGCGGCATCGACGTCCTTGGCCTTGAGCCAGACGGGAAAAAACGGCATCTGAATGCCGATCAGGACGAACAAGGCTGCGTAGAAAAGCGCCAGGCGCGGGATCAAACCTGAAGTCTCTTCCGTCCGCATCGCGTCGCCCCAATCCAACTAAAATATTGCGCAAGCTGGTCTTTTCCAACGCGGCAGCCGGCCGGCAACGCAGCAGCGCTGGCCGAATCATGCCGCATGATTGATAAACGGCTACGCAAGGATTGCACATGCCGACCGAGACCACCGCGCGGGCGCAACAGCTGCAGCCGGGTGCGCCGGACGAGGCTGACTATCGCGCCTTTTGCACGGCGTTATCGGAGAGCGCGCGCGGCCGCGCATTCCTCGCCGAATATGCCCGGCGCAACCGCAATGCAGACACGCGGCCACTGCTGAGCGCCATCGAGCGCCTGCAGATCTCCCTTGCGGCCGATCCGGCAGCACCGGCCGAGGTGCTGGCCAAGCAGAAATTGCGGGCACTGCTCGACGACATCACCACGGCGCAGAATGAAATCGAAGCGAGCGTCATGGCGATCAGGACCGCGAAGCTCGCCGATCTGATCGCCATGGTCGAGCAAAGGCTCGTTGAAATCATAACGTCTGCCGTGAGCAGCCCGGCGCCGGTCGAACCGTTGCCGCAGCCGCCGCTGGACGCGCACACAGAAGAGACGCGCCACCTGGCCGTAGTGCCGCCGCCTGATCAGCCGGAACTGCCGATTCCCTCCCCGGCTGTCGCGCAGCCGCCGCCGATCGCGCTGGTTCGTCCGGAAACAACCATGGCGGAAGTTACCTTCGCCGAGCCTCAGCCTGCGGCGAAAGAAACGAAACCGCCCCGGCCCGCGGCGGGGCCTGTCGCCGGCGATCCTTCGCAGGCACCTACGCCGACGGATCCGCTCGCCGCAATCAACTCGCTCAGCGAATACGAGCGGCTCGCATTGTTCACGTGAGCAACTGCGCTATTTGGCGATCAGCCGCCCAAACAATTCGGGATCGACATTCGCGCCCGACAGGATCGCGACAACGACTTTCCCTTTGACCGCGACCTTGCCGGCGAGCAGCGCCGCAAGGCCAATGACGCCGCCGGGCTCGACAACAAGCTTGAGCTCGTGGAACGCGTAGCGCACGGCATTGCCGACCTCGTCATCGTTCACCGTTGTGCCCTGCCCGATCAGTTCGCGTGTGATGGGAAATGTCAGTTCGCCGGGCGTGTTGCTCAACAGCGCATCGCAGATCGAGCCGCTCATGCGGGCATTCGCCTCGCGCTTGCCGCTCGCAAAAGACCGCAAAGTGTCATCGAACCCTTCCGGCTCGACCGCGTAGAATTTTGCGGACGGAACTTTTGCCTTCACGCCGAGTGAAATGCCTGCGGCAAGGCCGCCGCCGGAGGCACCGACGACCACGATCTCGGGCTGGAGAGAAAGGCGGGCGAGATCCTCGACGATTTCGGCGCCGATCGTGCCCTGGCCCGCGATGATCAGCGGGTCGTCATAGGGCGGCACCAGTGTCGCACCGCGTTCGGCAACGATTTTCTTCGCGATCGCCGCGCGGTCTTCGGTGTTGCGGTCGTAGAGCACGACCTCGGCGCCGAGCGCAAGCGTGCGCTCATGCTTGGGCTTCGGCGCATCAGCCGGCATTACAATGGTCGCGCGCATGCCGAGCAGACGCGCCGCAGCGGCCACACCCTGCGCGTGGTTTCCGCTCGAATAGGCCACAACGCCCGCGGCCCGCCGCTCTTGCGGAATCGATGAAATCTTGTTGTAGGCGCCGCGAAACTTGAACGATCCGGTGCGCTGGAGAGTCTCGGCTTTCAGGAAGACCCGTGCGCCGATCGTTTCGTCCAGCACCGGCGCATTGATCAGCGGGGTGCGGACCGCAACGCCGGAAAGCCGCTTTGCCGCCGCTTCTATGTCCGCTGCGGTGGGTAAGATTGTGTTATCGATCGCGCCCATGACAAAGGCTAGCGCGCTTCACTCGCTGCTTCCACCCTATCTCTTCTCCTCTCCACCCGAACTCGGGTTTACCCGAGTTCGGCCAGTAAATGGTTTGGTCGAAGTCGGAAACATCCGACTTCGACTGGGGAGGGGTCGGGGGTGGGGGTGTCTGCGATGGCGTTCCGAATTTCAATCAGCACACTTTCGATTTGCGACAGCGCATCGTTATTCCAAAAGCGCAACACCCTGTAACCTTGCGATTGAATGTGTAATGTGCGTGCCTCGTCTTTCGCTACTTGCGATCCGTGCTGGCCGCCGTCGATTTCGATAACCAGTTTCAAACGATGGCACGCAAAATCGGCGATGTAAGGCCCGATCTGCACTTGCCTGCGAAAATGCGAGCCATTCAAACGCAACCGATGGCGCAAATGCCACCACAGCCTGCGTTCGGCCTCCGTCGGTGCTTTGCGCATTCGCCGTGAATACAGACGCTGCGGCGGGGCCATTGTCCGATCCGTTAAGGCCCAAGTGCGGTCCTCGTTCCGAATGCTCACTGAACTACACCGACACCGACCCCCACCCCTGACCCCTCCCCACAAGGAGGGAGGGGAATGGTCCCTCATTTGTTGCCGCTTTCGTGGTTCGTTGCAGACAACGATAAGATGAATCGAACTCCCGCGCGTCAGTCGAATGGCTGCCGGCAGTGTCGCGCCCGGCCTTGACCACCACTCCCGTCCGCTTTCTAACATTCCCGACGCTATCAATTCGGCATCATCTGTGAGGTCCCCATGAATCTCGGAATCGCCGGCCGCAAGGCCATCGTTTGCGCATCAAGCCGCGGCCTGGGAAAGGCCTGCGCGCGCGCACTGGCCGAGGCCGGTTGCGAGGTGGTGATCAATGGCCGCGACGCCGGAAAACTCGAAGCCGCCGCCGCCGAGCTCTCGGGCACTGCCGGCGCCAGGGTCATTCCGGTCGTCGCCGATGTTGCAACAGCCGACGGGCAGAAAGCGTTGCTCGCCGCCTGCCCCCGGCCGGACATTCTGGTCAACAACAATGCCGGCCCGCCGATGCGCGATTTCCGCGAGCTCACCCGTCAGCAGATGCTCGACGGCGTCATCGCCAACATGGTTGTCGCGATCGAGCTCATCCAGAAAGTGATCGACCCGATGTGCGAGCGGAAGTTCGGCCGCATCGTCAACATCACCTCGGGCTCGGTGAAGATGCCGCTCGCTGGCCTTGATCTGTCGTCCGGCGCACGCGCCGGACTCACGGCCTTTCTCGCCGGCGTGGCGCGCAAAGTTGCCGAGAGAAATGTCACCATCAACAATATCCTGCCCGGCGCCTTCGATACCGATCGCCTGCGCAGCACGTTGAGCAAGACCGCCGAGCAGCAAGGCAAGAGTGAGGCCGAGGTCGCGACCGCGCGTATGGCCGCCATCCCCGCCAAACGCTTCGGTAATCCGGACGAGTTCGGCGCGGCCTGCGCGTTTTTGTGCTCCGCGCAGGCCGGCTACATCACAGGTCAGAACCTGCTGATCGACGGCGGCACCTTCAACGGCGCCTTCTAAATGCGAAGGCCGGCAGCAATGCCGGCCCTGCACCCCACCCCATCGCAATGAATTACTTCATGAAAGGCTTCTTGAACGACGGCTCGAGGTCGTCGAAGCGGATGACGGCCGCAGCTGAAAACAAGTCGCTATGCGCATTGACGGTGCCAACATAATTGGCCCCGGAAAATGACGGATTCCCGGACGCGGCAGTAATGTTGATGTTTGGTTCCTTTATCCAAAGATGCGTATAGGCGAGATCGAAACGCATGAATGGGGCGACTTTCCAAGAAAGGCCCATGGATGCCCAGAACCGGTCGTTGTCCGGCAGACGTGGCGTGCGCACTTGGTCGGTGATGGGAGAGATTTCATAACCGACACCACCGCGCAAAGTCAGTCTTTCATTCCAGCGATACTCGGCGCCGGCTGAGAAGAACCAGCCATCATCATATTGGAAGGGAACCCGAAAGGCGTTGGTACCTACCAGCGCGGGAGCGCCGTTCAATTGATTAACGGTGACCGTGCCGATCCGACTCCAGTTGGACCATTCCACGGTGCCCATGAGCGTCCACTGGGGGTTCAACTGCTGGCGGATGCCGAGCGAAACGACATCGGGAAGCTTGAGCGTCGTTTCGACCGAACCTGGTGTCGAGAAAGGAACGTTAAAAGCCGCTCCCGCAGGCAGCAGCATCGTCCCATGGATGTCTTGATCGATCTGCGAACGATAACCAATCCCAATCAACGTCGTCGGCGTCGGCGTGAAGGTGACGCCGGCCGTGGCGCCAAAACCGTAGCCTCGACCTTTGAGGGTAAGGTCCTGACCAGGCAACGTTAAGCCTTGTGTAAAATTGACATTCATGTACTGGATTTGGACACCCGCACCGATGCTAATCCAATCATTGATGCGGTAAGCGATGCTGGGTGTCGCATTGTAGGATCTGATCGAACTGTCGCCCGAATAATTCCGGCCTGCCCACGTTTCGGGAGTGCTGACGGACAATGCAAATGGTGCGTTTATGGACAGGCCGAGCCAGAGGTTCGGGCTCACCTGATAAGTCGTGTAGCCGTTCGGGACCACTCCCGATTCTGCGCTATTGGACACGCCGCCAAAAGAAAGCAGTGCTGGGGTAGTGCCGGCTTGTGGGGTCTGGCTCGCTTTCGGAACGATGACGGTAAAGCCGTTCTCGCTGACGATGCCCTTGAACTGGGTCATCGTTGCCGGATTCCAGAACATCGAAGACGGCGAGCCGCCGGCGGCAACGCCTGCAAACGATGTTCCTTGTCCGTAAGTGCTTTGCTCGCGAATTGCGAAGGCGCCGGCATCTGCCTGTGCCGTGGCGACGATCAGAATTCCGAGCGCAGTCCCCGCCCGAAGCATCCCCATCCACCCAAGACGTGACATTGATTGGTCCCCCGCCCGATTCCGCCTCGTGATGCTATCGTGGTCCCAGGTTGTACGACCGACAATAGCGACTGCCTTAAAAAAAGCAGGAACAGCACGAACTTGTTTAAAAAGACTGCGGCTGTTGCGGCGATGACACAGGCGTTTGCCGCGCTGCGAAAAGTTGAGAATTATTTGTCAATCAACGAGTTGCAGCCAGGTGCGACTATGGCGAAATCGATGCGCCGGCCTGTTTGTCGGCCGTCAATTTCGGCGCGCCGGACATTCGAGACGGCGTCTACCCGTCGTGGCAGGCGCCCGGCCTGGTTGCCCCCGACCTGCTGTCATGCATGATGGCGCCGACCTGCCTGTCAAAACTCAAAAACAAACGCCCCGAAGGAGACATCTTAAAATGAAGCTCGTCCGCTATGGCGCGCCCGGTCGCGAGAAACCCGGCATTATCGGTGACGACGGCAAAATTCGCGATCTGTCGCGGATTGTGAAGGACATCGACGGCGCGATGCTGGCCGCGGGCGGCCTTGCCAGGATCAAGAAGGCCAACCTGAAGCGGATGAAGCCCGTCTCCGGCAAGCCGCGGCTCGGTCCCTGCATCGGCAACGTCAAAAACTTTATCGCCATCGGTCTCAATTACTCCGACCACGCGGCGGAAGCCGGCATGCCGATCCCGAAGGAGCCGATCATCTTCAACAAGGTCTCGAGCTGCATCTGCGGCCCGAACGACGACACGATCACGCCGCGCGAGTCCGGCAAGCTCGACTACGAAGTCGAGCTGGGCATCGTCATCGGCAAGCGCGCACGCTATCTCGCCAAGGACAAGGCGAAAGATGCGATCGCCGGCTATTTCCTGTCGAACGACGTATCGGAACGCGTATTCCAGATCGAACGCTCGGGCGGCCAATGGGACAAGGGTAAAGGCTGTGAGACGTTCGGTCCGATCGGACCCTGGTTTGTCACCAGGGACGAAATCAGGGATCCGCAGAGCCTGGACATGTGGCTCGATGTGAACGGCGAGCGCCGCCAGCGCGGCAACACGCGTACGATGATCTTCGGCTGCGAGCATCTTGTCTGGTATTGCTCGCAGTTCTTCGTGATGGAGCCGGGCGACATCATCATTACCGGCACGCCGCCGGGTGTGGCGCTCGGCATGAAGCCCACTCCGGTATTCCTGAAGCCGGGCGACGTCGTTACGCTTGGAATCGAGAAGCTCGGAGAACAGCGCCAGAAGATCGTCGCAGCAAAATAATTATTGCGGGCGGGCGGCAAGCCATGTTGCGCATCCTGGTCATGCTCGCCACATTCGCTTGCTGCTGCTCGCCGGCTTTTTCAGAAACGCTCAATTCATTCCGCCACGCGCACGGGCGGCCGGCGTTACAGCGCAGCGGAACTTTGCAGGCGATGGCGCGCCGCCATGCTCAAAGCATGGCGATGCGCGGAACAATGGATCATTCCGGATTTTACACCGAGCGCGGCAGAGCCGGCGTAGTGCCGAAAATGTGGCGGCGGGATGCGCCAGCGAAAGCTGCGCCATTGCATTGTGGGCGGGATCCTCAGGACACCGCTCGAACATGCTGTTGTCTGATGTCCGCAAATACGGACTGGCATCCTCCGGGCGGTACTGGTGCCTGGTTCTCGGCCGCTAGCGCGAACTGATTCAAACGCGTGCGCGAGTGATGCACAAATGCATCATCATGCGACAAATCTGTGAACCGAGGCTGATCTCTACCAGTGCACCGCCGCCTTACAATAAGGAGCGGTAGCTTCACCGCCGGGGATCGGGGGCGGCTCTGCGACCGTTTCGCATCGAGGACGTCCCGTGAAAATCCAGGTTAGTCCCAACGTCAATCAGATCACGCGCCTGCTCGTAGTGGGCAGCGCTTCCCTCGTGCTTGCGAACTGCACGGCCGACAACATCGAAACGCGGGCGAATCACAGGCACGCCGCCGGCTCGTCACGCATTGCCGCAACAGGAGAGATCACTCCGAAGACGGAGCATCTGATCCGCAAACGCACTGTGAAGCTCACGCACGAACACGCTCCGCAGAAAGTGGCCAACTACACTGCCGTGGGCGTTGCCTCCTGGTACGGCGAAGACTTCCAAGGCCGGCGAACCGCCAACGGCGAGACGTTCGACATGAATTCGTTTTCCGCCGCGCACCCGTCACTGCCGCTGCCGAGCAATGTGCGGATAACAAATCTCGGCAATCAACGATCGGTCGTCGTGCGCGTCAACGATCGTGGGCCTTTCGTCGGTGGCCGCGTGATCGACGTGTCGGCAAAAACTGCGAAGGCGCTCGGCTTCTACGACGACGGCCTGAGCAAGGTCAAAGTGGAATATGTCGGCCGCGCGCAATAAGACGCACGTCAACCGCGGCGGCGTGCCGGCAATATCGCGGTGAAAAGGTACCGGGCGCGTTCGTCAGCGCACCACACTACCGCCGCACACCGATTAACGGACACAAAAAACGGCCTGCCGAATTTGCAACGCATTGCGGCCCCAATCGCAATTTCCAATCGGCCTCTCTCGTTTTGAGTCCCATTTGTGTTTCTTTGTACAACGTGAGGAGCAGGACGCATGCGAGGAACCAGGACGGTTCTGGCATCGGGTTTTCTTGCGATCGTTTCGATCACCGGTTCGTCTGCGCCCAGGGCTGCCGACGAATGTTTGGCCAAGCCAAACGGGCCAACGCCGCAGGGGCAGCACTGGTACTACCGCATCGACCACGCGAACGACGGGCGCCAATGTTGGTACCTGCGGGCGGAGGGTGGCCGCGTCCAGAAAACGTCGCGGCAAACGGACCAGGAATCTTCCGACGCAAGGGCGCAGGCAATACGGGCGCCGGCGGCGCCGGCGGCAAAAACGCCGCCTGTGGAAAGTGCTGCTCCCGTGACGGCACCAATCCCCTGGCTCAATGTGCAGAAATTGCCCGAGCCCGTTCCATCTGTTCAGCCTGGAATACAACAAAGGCCGTCGACACAGACACAATTGGACGGCGCGGCAGCGGTCACAACATCAGGCAATGCAGCACGCGAGAGGATGGTCGATCCTCCCATCGCCGTCCCGAACAGTCCTGCCCCGAGCGCGGACGGCAATACAACATCGACCCGTCGGGCGAGAGAGCAGCAGCGTCGTCAACAGGCGCAAGCCCGACCGGAACCGCCGGCCCCGGCCATTGCCAGGGTTGACCACACGTTCGCTCTGTTGATGACACTGCTGGCGGCTCTCGCGATTGCTGGCCCGGCCCTGCACATTGTCGGGCGACGGCGGCGGCGCGAGGCGATCAACTTCCGGCCGCCACCATCGGCGCGCGTGGTCGCCCTGAATGCGCCGGCACCGCGCATTCGCGCAATGCCGCGGGAACAAGTCGCAAAACCGGCCGCGCCTGTGCCGACCAGGCCGCCCAATCAGACCGAAAGGCTGGCGTATGCGCTGCAACAACTCGTGGACCGCATGCAGAGAACCGAGCGGCCTGAGCCAAAGGAGGTCCGCACCAGACCTCGTGGACGCGCTTCGATGTGAGGCGGCGGCGCAAAACAACCTGGCTGCCGTTAACGGCAGCAGTCAGGTGCAACTGCGGAGACATTTTTCCTTTTTCTCCGGGTCTTGTGCACGCGCTTCCCACGCATCGGCAATTTCCAGCAGCGCGCGATGCGAATACAATCCGCCGCGTATTTCCTGGACTTCTCCGACTCGCGCAACCTGGCCTTTCGCGCGACGAGAACGCCGGTTTTTGGAACTTTGTTCTTCAACAATTTTGTGATGCGAAATAGCGCGGAACCAATGGACCCGAACCCGACTTTTACCGCTGCCTGTCGGGGAGGATTGGTTGCCGCTTTTCTCCGCTGTCGATTACCGTCGATATGCCGCGGAATGCGTGAGGTTGGCGCAGCAGGTTGCCGATCCCGACGACAAGGCACGACTGCTGGATATGGCCGAAACGCTCCGGCAGCTCGCCGACAGGAACGAAATCAGACGTGCAGACCCACCCGAAGATTGACCGGGCCCCTCGCCATCCGGCGGTGTCATTCTTTCGTCTGCATAGGCCCGACGAAGGCACGGCGGGTTTCGTGTGAACCGGAGCGCGCGACGCGTATTTTGACCAGACTCGCCCGCCTTAATCATTCATCAACCATGTCGGCGCACCATCCTACCGGCGCAACCGCTGGTGGGACCTTTCCGTGCGGACCAATCGTGGCTGGCTCTGTTTTTTCGGGGCGGCTTTTGTCTGTTCTTTGAGTGCGTACGGCCACGCAGAAGACGGCGTATCCAAAGACAGCATTCTTTTCGGACAAGTCGCTGCGCTCAATGGCCCGGCGCAGGCGCTCGGTCAGGGAATGCGCGAGGGTATCCTTGCGGCATTCGAGGAAGCCAACCGCGCCGGCGGCGTCAACGGCCGCAAGCTCGAGCTCAAGTCGATTGACGACAGCTACGAGCCCGAGAAGACGATCGAAGGCACGAACAAGGCAATCAGGGAAGACAAGGTTTTCGCCCTCGTCGGAGCGGTGGGAACGCCCACGTCGAAGGCCGGCCAGCCGATAGCGACAGCAGCCAAGGTGCCGTTCATCGGCCCTTTCACCGGCGCGGAATTTCTCCGCAATCCATTCAACCGCTACGTCGTCAATATTCGCGCCTCGTACTTTCAGGAAACCGAGGCCTGGATCGAGCACCTGACCAATGATCTTGGCGTCACCAGGATCGCCATCCTGTATCAGGACGACGCATTCGGTCTTTCCGGCCTCGCCGGCGTGAAAAAGGCGATGGAGAAGCGAAACCTGTCGCTGGTCGCCGAAGGCACCTTCAAGCGCAACACCACCGCCATCAAATCGGCGCTGCTCGAGATCATGAAAGGCCAGCCGCAGGCAGTCGTGACGGTCGGCCCCTACAAGCCGATCGCGGCATTCATCAGGCTCGCGCGCCAGCTCAAGGTCGATGCGACATTCGTCGCAATTTCTTTCGTGGGATCGGATTCTCTCGCACAGGAACTCGGAAACGACGGCGCCGGCGTCGTCGTGAGTCAGGTCGTACCTTTCCCGGGTGACAAATCATTGCCGGTCGTGGCGTCGTACCAATCCGCGCTCAAAGCTGTGAATGAAAAGTCGAAGCCCGGGTTCGTGTCGCTCGAAGGCTATCTCGTCGGCGGCCTCGTGGTCGAAGCGATCAGGCGAATTTCGGGGGAGCCGACACGCGAAGCGTTCCTGGACGCCATCGAACGCGAGCCGGTCGACCTCGGCGGTATCAAATTCACGTTCAGCGCCACGAAAAACCAGGGCTCAAACCAGGTCTATTTCACCGTGCTGCAACCGGACGGCATTTTCCGGCCGGTGACGAAGCTCGTGAGGACCGTCGCCAGATGACGGCCAGCGTTTAACCGAAATGCTCATGCGCTCGACCAACTCAGCGGAAAAACCGGCTCAAGCCTCTCGCGCTTCCGGCTGGCTTTCCACCATTCGCGCCCGGCTCTACCTCGCCTTCGGCTTTGCTGCCGCGCTGACGATCATCGGCGCATCCATCGCGTTCTATGAATTCACCATCATCGGATCCACAACCAACGAAATTGTCTCGCGCAGCCTTCCGGCCACGGCCGTATCGCTTCGTCTCGCAGAACAGGCAAGCAGTCTCGTGTCCTCGGGGCCGCGCCTGATGAACGCCGGAACCGACAAGATCCGCGCGGAAATCCTGGCCGACATCAACAAGCAGGAAAAAAATCTGGAAAACGGCACCGGCCAGCTGAGGACGCTCGGCATCGGCAATGCCGATGACATCGAGACGAGTCGCAAGGCCCTGGCCGAACGCCTTCAGACGCTCAATCAGGCGGTCTCAAATCGTATTTCCATGTCGAGCGAGCGGTCTTATCTGGCTTCCTCGGTTCGTGCCGCGCATGAGGCCCTCCTGATCGGGCTCGCGCCGGCCATCGATGACGCAAATTTCGACCTGATGATGAACGCCAGGCAGGAAGGCGCCGCCGCGATTGAGACAAGGCTTGAATATCTGCGCCGGCTTTTGGAGACTGAATCGGAATCGAATTTGCTGGCCGGCCTGTTGACGGAAGCCTCGCTCGTCAGCGATCCAAGCCGGCTGGAGCCGTTGCGCGACCTTATCGCATCCGCTCAACGAAAAATAACCAAGAACCTGAATGCGATCCCCGATCGTCCGCAACAGGAAAAACTGACCGCGCTTTACAAGCAACTTGGCGCCATTGGCGCCGACGACGGCATCATCGCCGCGCGGGCCTACGAGCTCAATCAGCAGCACGAAGCGCAAGTCGCGTTCGCGGCCGCACAAAAGGACGCCGCCAGGCTCAAGCGCGCGGTTGACGCCCTGGTCGAACAGCAGGGAACCACCGCGCAACACATATCCGGTTTTGCGAGCAGCCAAATCAACTCCGGCAAGCTCATTTTGACCGTCTTGTCGATTGCGGCGGTCCTCGGCGCAGCCTTGGTGGCATGGCTCTACGTTGGGCGTAGCGTCGCGCGGCGCCTCGGCTTCCTCAGCGAGGCGATGCGGCGTATCGCCGGTGGCGATCTCAACATCGAAATCCAGGACACCCGCAGCGACGAGATCGGAGAAATGGGGCGGACGCTTTCGTTCTTCCGCCAGGCAACGGCCGATGCGGCATCCGCGCGCCGCAAGGAAAGCGAGCAGACGCGGGCGCTGGAATCGCGCCGGCAGCTCGTCGAAACCGCGACGCAGGAATTCGAACGGGCGGTATCCAGTATCGTTCAGACGCTCGACCGGGCGGCCGGCGCGATGGACAGCTCCGCCCGCGAAATGGCGAACAGCGCCGGCCGTAATCAGGAGCAGGCGCTCGCGACAGCGGCAGCGTCGGAGCAGGCAACGACAAACGTCGGCATCGTTGCGACGGCTGCCGAGGAAATCGCCCAGTCGATCGAGCATATTGCCGCACGCGTCGCAAATTCGGCGAACGTCGCGACGCAGGCGACCGACCAGGCGCGAGCGATCACCGAGGCAGTCGAGAGCCTGTCGGCCTCAGTGGATGAAATCGGCGAAGTCAGTGACCTCATCAGCAGCATCGCCGCGCAGACGAACCTGCTTGCGCTCAATGCGACAATCGAGGCCGCCCGTGCCGGAGAAGCCGGGCGCGGCTTTGCCGTGGTCGCACAGGAGGTCAAGGGTCTCGCCGGCCAGACCGCCAAGGCGACCGAGGAAATTACCCGGCATATCGTCTCGATCGAGCAGACAACGGAACGGTCCGTCCACGCGATCAAGAAGATCGCCACCACGATCGAGCAGCTCAGTGAAGTGGCCAATGACGTTGCGGTCGGGATGCGACAACAGGATGCGGTGACGCAGGAAATCGCACGCAATGCCGGCGCGGCCGCCAAAGGAACGCGCGACGTGTCCGAAAACATCACTGAAGTCTCGAACAGCGCCATAAAGACCGGCCGGATCGCCTCGACGGTTCTTACGGCGGCTGCCGAATTAGCCGATCAATCTCACCTGCTCCGGCGCGAGGTTGAACGCTACCTCGCGCAGCTGCGGGTGGCGTCGTAGGCCGGCTCCGTTCAGAAGTTTTCCTCGGAACGTGGCGACAGGCCGCCCTTGCGGGCGCACCCGTACTCTTCGCAAAGGTAGGAAAGGTCGCCCTCGCAGGCGTAGCCGGTGACCGGACACAGTCCTGGCGGTCCCTGGCCGTCGTTCGGCGCGACCGCCGTAAAGAACCAGGGATCATCCCACAAAGACTTTCCCACCACGGCCTCCATCACCGTCATGGCTTCCAGCGATACGGGCCGCTCCGCCACGGATGGTCCAGTGGCAGGAGATGCGCATGCCGTGCGATCACGAGATGGGCTTCACGGCGACGCGACTTTTTCAGCGCGTTCATGAAGCGGGAGAACGGTGTCCTTTGTGCCTCCCGCCGCCCGGCCCGGGTGAGGACTGCGGCGGGAGTGCGGACGCCGACTGCGGCATTCATGAGATTCTCCTTTTCAGGAACAGTTTCCGGATGGCCGGCCTCACCGCTTCATGATGACGACTTCCAGATACTCGCTCGGCACGACCATTGTGCCGTCGTCCGCCTTGTTCATGCGGGCGATGAGATCGTAGAGGTCCTTCTCGAGCGCGTTCTGCTTCCGGGTGTCGAGAGCAGCGAACGCTTTGAGGGTCGGGCCGTAGAAGGTCCTGAACACGTCGACGAAATGTTCAGGCGACCGATAGCGGAAGTTGAAATGGCGCGACTCGGTCTTGATCCATGCAGCGGCCGGGCCGAACATTTCGGTCAGGCGCGCGCGCGTGCCCCAGAGCAACGGCGATTTTGCCGCTGCGGGCGGCGCGATGTATTTGCCGAGCGCCTTGAACAGGTGGCCGATAAAGCCGTCCGGCGTCCAGTTGGTCAGACCGATCTGACCGCCCGGCCTGCAGACGCGCAGGAGTTCCGCGGCGGCACGATCCTGATTGGGCGTGAACATGACGCCGAACGTCGAGACGACCGTGTCGAACGCGCCGTCGTCGAACGGCAGTGCTTCGGCATCGGCCACCCTGAATTCGATTGGCAGGCCCTCAGCCAGCGCGCGTGCACGTCCGCGCTCAAGGAGGCTCGCCACATAGTCCGTTGAAATCACGTCGCACCAGCGGCGCGCCGCGGCGAGGCTCACCATTCCGTTGCCGGCAGCGACATCGAGCACCTTGCGGCCGGAGCGAAGGTCGAGCGCTTCGCAAAGCTCCTCGCCGACGATTTGCAGGGTCGTGCCCACGACGGCATAGTCGCCCGACGACCAGGCGGCGTGCTGCCGGGCCTTTATTGCGGCAAGATCGGCTGATGTGGTGGGTGCTTCCGGGCCGGCTGGCCTGGCGCCTGTAAGGGTCGCGACGTTCATCGGAATCTCCTGTCCAATTTCCAACATGATTGGGAGGTGAGTACCGCCAACGCGCGCCGAAGGCTTTGCCCGGGCCTTGATTTGTCCTTGAGACGGGCTTGATTATTTCCCGAGACCTGGCTTGCACTGGTGGGGGGCGCCAATGCAGTTTCTCTTTGGTGATCATACACTTGACGCCGGCCGGCGCGAGCTGCGCCGTGGCGCGGAGCCCATTGCCGTCGAGCCGCAGGTCTTCGACCTGTTGATTTACCTGGTCGAGAACCGTGACCGGGTGGTCAGCAAGGACGACCTGATCGCATCGGTTTGGGGTGGCCGAGTCGTGTCCGATTCGACGCTGACGAGCCGCATCAATGCCGCCCGCAAGGCTGTGGGCGACAGCGGCGGCGATCAGAAGCTGATCCGCACCATTGCGCGCAAAGGCCTGCGATTCGTAGGCGACGTGCGCGTGACACCCTTGGGCACGGAATCACCCGACTTGATGCCCCGCGCGCACGAAGACGCTCAGGGATCGTCGCACCCGGCCCTACCCTTGCCCGACCGGCCCGCCATCGCGGTGCTGCCGTTCGTCAATCTCAGCGGCGACCCCGAGCAGGAATATTTTTCGGACGGAATCAGCGAAGACATCATCGCGGCCTTGTCGAAGCTGCGCTGGTTCTTCGTGATTGCACGCAATTCCTCGTTCACGTTCAAAGGCAAAGCCGTCCACATGAAGCAGGTCGCCGAGGATCTCGGCGTCGGCTACGTCGTCGAAGGCAGCGTGCGCAAGAGCGGCGAGCGCGTGCGCATCACGGCGCAACTCAACGACGTCGCAACCGGAGCGCACATCTGGGCCGAGCGGTATGATCGTGACATTGCCGACGTTTTCGCGGTGCAGGACGAAATCACCGAAGCAATTGTCGCGGCGATCGAACCGCAACTCTATGCCGCGGAAAATTTCCGCGCGCAGCGCAAGCCGCCCGACAGCCTGGACGCGTGGGACCTTGTGATGCGGGGATTGTCGCATTACTGGAGGCTGACGCGGCAGGACAACATGGTCGCGCAGGCGATGCTGGAAAAGGCAACCGCCATCGACCCCAATTACGGGCAGGCCCTCGGCGTGCTTGCGGCCGCCCATACTTTCGCCGCCCATATGGGCTGGGCCGAAATGTCAAAGGCGGTGCCGATCGCCGAACGTGCGGCCCTTGCGGCGCTCCGCGCCGACAGCGAGGACCCATGGGCTCACTACGCGCTGGGCAATGTTTACCTGTTCACGCGCCGTTTTGACGACTCGCTTGCGGAGTTCGAGCTGGCGTTGCGTCTCAACCCGAATTTTTCGCTGGCGCAGTGCTACTATGGCCTCACGCTCTGCTACTGCGGCCGATGGGAGGATGGCGATCTGGCGGCGCGCCGCGCGTTGCGCCTGAGCCCGCGCGACCCGTTCTCGGCGCTTTACTACGGCATTGCCGCCTACTCGCAGTACAACGGTCACAACTACGACGAAGCCATGCGGTTTGCCCGCGAGTCTATCCGCGAACGTAACGATTTTGTCGGCGGTCACCGGGTGCTTACGGCGTCCGCCGGCATGGCCGGGCGCAGCGACGCCGCCGCGGCGGCACTGCAGGAACTGCGCCGCGTCCAGCCCAATATTTCACTGAGCTGGATTGCGAAAGAAATGCCGTTCAAGCACGACGAGGACCGGAAGCATTACCTGGAAGGCTTCCGGCGCGCCGGCCTGGAGTAACGGCAAGCCCGGACCCGGTCAGTCCTGCAAGGCCCCGAGCCCATAGACGACTCGCATCACCGGGCTCATCTGAAGCCCGATCTGGTTGAACCACCCTGCGAACACGTTCAGGATCGTACCGCTGCGAAAGATCTGCGCGAGACCCGTGTTCACGGCGAGACGGAACGCCCAATCGCCGCGCGGCAGCCCGATCCCATAAGGCTCTACCGACAAATCGTCGGGCAGCATTATGAACGCGTCAGGATTCTTGAACTTCGCACCAACGAGCAGGAGCTTGTCGCTGGCAAAGCCATCGGCACTGCCGCTTTCCAGCATTGCGATGGCTTCCGGCCCATTCTTGACCGAAATGACCACCGCTTCGATTTTCTGCTGCTTGAGTTGCGCAATGATTGCCTGTTCGTTCGTCGTTCCGGAGGCAACCGCGATTTTCTTGCCCGCCATATCGGCAAAGCTTCGAATATTCGACGTCTTGCTGACCACGACCCCGGTGCTTTCCACGAAGATAAAGTTGGAAAAGTCTACTTCCTTCATCCGGCCCAAAGTCACGGTGCTCGAGCCGCATTCCATGTCGGCCTTCCCGCTCGCCACCGCCGAGAACCGCGTCTGAAGTGTAACAGGGACCCACTCGATCGTGAGGCTGCCTGCATTGAGCTGCCGCTCGAGGGATGTCACCACCAGCTTGCACAGGTCGATCGAGTAGCCCACCGGCTGGTTGTTATTCACGAACGAAAACGGCCTGGCGTCAGCCCGATACGCGACCTTGACGACCTTTGTGCTTGCGATGGTCTTCAGCCGGCTGTCGGACGGGACCTGCGTCTGGGCAGAAGCAGCCGCCGTAAAGAAAACCGCCAGGATTGCACTGGTTACTACTCGCAACATACTTACCCCCGAATGTTGAAACCGCAGGATCGCGAACGTCGATCCGATCATACCCTGTTTTTTTCCGCAGTGTTGATTCAGATCAATGCCGGATGACCGACCCGGTACACGTGCTTGAAGACCGTAGGCTTTCAACGGCCTGATCTTTGCAATAGTGTTTTTGCAATAGGGTTTTTGCGACAGTGTTTTTGCAACAGGATTCCGGTTGATGACCATGCTTTGTGGAACGGGCGCAGTGCCTAGAATTCTGCTGGTGGCGGTCATTATTACCGCGACACTTCGTGCGGAGGGAATTGCTCAACCCTGCAATCCGGCCATCGACGGCACCTACTGTGCGGAGCAGATGGGCAAAAGGCCGAGCGGTCCCGCGACGGCCTCCAGATCGAACCCAAGCCTTGGCCGCGACGCCTTCTCAATCGTCCGCGACAATGATCCGGCCACCTTCGGTGCCATCACTTTCGGCGGCGGGACACGATGCATCGGCATTCTGCGCCGGAGCAGCTGCAACTAAGGAGCTGGAAAAATGAACCCAACGCAAATCGCGGCCGTTCTTGGCGCCGCGGTCCTTCTGGCCGGCGCGGCCGCCCCCGTATCAGCGCAGGACAGCAGGGATCGCACCGTCGAGCAATTTTCCTGCAAGGACATCATGCGCGAGAGCGGCGCCAATCGCGACGTCGCCATCGCCTTCCTGCGCGGGTTCATGCTCGGAAAATCAGGAAGCACAAAGTTCAACCTCGACGTGCTGCACAAGCAAAGCGACGATTTCATCGAACGCTGCCTGGTCAATCCCGACGAAAAGGCCATGGACGCCATGGCCAGGATCATCGGCTAGGGAAAATCTGCGGTGAGACCGCTGGTCATTTCGGCGATTGCCTTTGCATTGGTCCTTGCCGGGGCGCTGCTGGGAACGTATTTCCGCAAGGTGCTTTCGGCCGATCACTTACGTGATGACGTTAAGGATGTGGTAAGGCTCAGCAGCGGCCTCATCGGCACCATTGCCGCGCTTGTGCTCGGTCTTCTGATCGCTTCTGCCAAAACTTCTTATGACTCGCGCGTGACGCAGTTCAAGCAGATCACAGCCAATGTGATCCTCCTGGATTTGCTGCTTGAGCAATACGGAGCGGATGCGCAGCCCCTGCGCTCCATCTTGCGCATCGGCGTCCCCCTCATGATCGAGCGCATCACGAACGAAGGCCGCACCGGAAAGGCGACGCCGTTTGAGACCACTTCTGAAGCGCACCGCTTCGTGAACCGGATTCAGGAGCTGAAGCCCAATTCCGACGCCCAGCATGCGCTGCAACTGCGCATCATCAACGCCGCGATTCAGCTCACGCAATCGCGGCTGGCGCTTTTCACGCACTCGCACGATTCTGTCCCGGCGCCGTTTCTTACAATCCTTATTTTCTGGCTTGCCATCATATTTACGAGCTTCGGCCTGTTCGTGCGGCCGGGGCCGATCGTGATCGTTACATTTGTGGTCGGCGCGTTGTCAGTCGCCGGGGCACTTTTCCTGATCCTGGAAATGAACCAGCCCTTTGCAGGCATGTTCCAGATATCCACCCAAACGCTGAGCAGCGCGCTTGCGCCGCTTGGCAACTGAACCGATCCCCACCGCGGCGGTCTATGCGCGAAAAACGAGCAATCCCTCGCCGGCCTGTCACCGGCCGGCGCTCGCGGTCGCGCCGGATCGGTTTCACGATCTCGGTTTTGCAATGGAAGCATCGGTAGATGATCGAGCTGCCGTCCGTCGGTACGCGCACGAGCGCGACACCGCAGACCGGACACGGTTTTGCGGGGGCGCGCAATTCGTTCATGCGGCCCGGGATGCTCCGGACCGTCGTTATCGATGGCTTTCGCCGGTGTTGCGGTGTTTCGTGCGGGGCTAGGCGTGAAGCATCAGGAAAAGGAGTGTCGCAATCCCGCAAAGTGCCACGCCGATCAAAAGGAGCGACCACTCCGCGGGCTTGAGCGCACACAGCCTTCCCTCGTTCACAACGTACGCCATCATTGCCGTTACGCGTTGCATTTTTGCCTCCACGGCAAAAGCGATCTTGTTGAAATTGTACCTACGCCGATGTCACGACCCGTGCTGTGACGCGGATCACGAAAAGCCTGATTCCGGCTGGTTAAGCGCTGTCCGGACGCCGGCCGCTGTGGAGAACGGCCGGCATTCCGTTAGTTTCGTAGCGGGCTACGGCTGCGGTATTTCGTCGACCGGCAGCAGGTGCATGCCGCGGTATCCGGTGTGCAGATCGTACGTCGATATCGTGGGTTGGTTCGCTGCATCCGTGCCGGTGGCGACCTTGTGTGGCGCTGCGACCAGCCTGGCGATGCCGGCAAAGACCAGGACGGCGACCGCTGCAATTGTGAGTGTCCGGCGCATGAGAGGCTCCTTTCCAGGATGTCCCCGGATCATCTTGCACCAATGCGCGCATGGGATTTGTGAGCGGCCTCACACTTGTTGCCAACTTGCAGATGCGGCGCGGCCACCCGCTACGGCGATACCGGCCACGACAGGTCGGGCTGTGCCGGCAACTTGTTCCGGGCCTGGATTTGCGCCGTCTCGATGCCTGCCGCAGTTGCACTTGGCATCATAACCTTGACGGCAACGGCGAGAGCCAAAGCGATCACAACCGAAACGCCGAATTCGCGATCCATAAGAACCTCCTGCTGGGCTTCGCCCATGCAGGACCATGGCTCGGTTGGCAAAAAACGTCTGTGAGCAGCCTCACACGCCGAGAACAGGCAGGCAGACACGGATCGTGCCGGCGCAGGTCAGCTTCTGCTCAGGCTGATGGAGGCTTTCACAACCTGCCCGGCACCGTGCGAGTCGATGGTGACGCTTTGACGCTTGTTTTTTGTGATCATGACAAGCTCGGCTGCAAAGCCCGCGCTTTCGACGTGCAGCTGCAACCGGTCACCGCTCGTATTGCCGATGGCCGTGCCGCCCACGCTGCGCGTGCGCTCGGTCCAGCGGCCGGCGACCTGTCTTTGCCCGTCGACCGAGAACTCGCCGCTGAGGTCGAAATTGTAGCTGTCGCTGGCGCAGCGCAACTGAAGATTGATTTCGTTGGGAGCGCTTCCCTGGCGGTAGTTGGCATTGCAGCGGATGCGTTCGGCCGCGCCATTCTCGGGCTTCAGCGTTCCGGCACCGCTCCAGCTGCCCGGGAATTCGGCAAAGGGGCCGTCTGCGGCAGAAGCCGGCAGAGGCGACACGGCGATCGCCGCAACCAGTGCGCAAGCGGAAAAACCAGTACGCGCGACTGCGCGGAAAATTCGGGTTCGCAAGGGACGCTTCCCTTTCAAGGTTGGAGTTGACCAGCCCCAAAAATGAGGCCACCGGCCTTAAATCAATCGGGTGGTTCCGGTTCCAGGCAAGAATGCCTGCCTGCGCCATCGAAAGTCTAGCGGCAATTCTGCCGCGAATACGGCGCGTCGGTGACACGGCCGTGCCCGCTGCCCGACAGTCAGAATCGCCAAGGAATTGGCGGCATTAGCCTTCTCCTTGGCCTCCTTGGCCTCCCTGGCACCGCCCGGCGCGAGGGCGCCGGCGCCTTGCTACGGATCCTTTTGAAAGCTGCAGCGGGTCCGCCGCGGCTTGTCATGAATTAATCTGGTCACGGGAATCAGGTGCCGCGAGTAAATCTCCGCCAGGCGATCGATTGCGTTGCGCTGCTCTGCCGAGGCGCATTCATACCGGAAAAGACCGTTGCTGGCGGCCAGCAAACCGCCCTGGCACAGCTGTGCCAGCAATTCGGCGATCTCCCCGTCGCTCGCGTATAGCCGCCGGGCAACCCTGCCGACGTCCCAGGCCTCGGCGGGATTTGCGCGCAGAAGCAGCAATGCTTCCCACTGCGCGACAGAGTCGATGTGGCGAAGGATGAAATCCCGGACATCTGCCGGGATAAGTTCGTCCACCATCCTATGGATCAGCCCGCTATCTCGGCGTCGCCCCACCAAGCACGCGTAGATCGCTGAATCCGATCCGTTCCAGCCCGGACTCCTTACGGTGAGACTACTTATGGAGGCAAGGCTGTCACTGTGACATTGTGCCGGCCGTCAGGCAGGGAACCTTTTCGGGAGTCGCGAACGAGGCGGGGCGGCGCCCGGTCCTACTTCTTCTCACCCGGCAGAAAGACCTTGAACGGCCGCTTGATCGTGCCGGTGCACGCGCGCGTGAAGCTCTTGCCGCCGTCCGTCCAGGTTTGCGTCCCCTTGAGGTCGGCGTGCCGTCGCACGAAAGCGCCGCTGTACTTCGCTTCGTACTGACGGTTGCCCGATTTCCACGAACCTTGCAGTTCGATGTCTTGTCCGTTGAGGCTGCCCTTCCCCTGCTCCGCGACCGGCTCGGCGGCGTCGCGCAGGCGCACGACGTGGCTATAGCGCACGGTGCCGCCCGCGATGGTTACCTCGATTGCCTCGCGGCCTTTGCCGGCGGAAAACGGCAGCTTGTCGCAGACAAGAGTGCCCCGATAAACCGCATCGCGCACTTGATCACGCACTTGCGCCGCCGCCGGCGTGATCACAGCCGCGATCACGGCCCCGGCCAGCACGCCGGCCGCTATTCCTGCCCGCTTCATTGTATCCCCCCTAAAACGCTTCCGCCGTTGCGACCGTTTTGGCAGCCGTCTCAGCCTTGTCCGATAATACTGCACATTTTCAGGCGCGAGGGCAGAGGAAATTCAACGATGCCTAGCGCGGCGCCGCAGCGGGAAAACTCCGCTGCCCTTCCAGCTGTTGCAGCTTGGCCTTGCTGTCTTCAAGCGCGCCTTCGAGGCGCGAAATATTCTGCAGAAGGCGCTCACTGGTCAGGCTGAGCAGATAGTAGCCGAACTCCGGGTTCTGGAAATACAATTCGAGCAGCGTCTCGTATGTGATGCTCAGCACGTCGCCGCTTTCCAGGCATTCGATGGTCTGCGTCCGGCGGTTCTTCGGGGCGGCGAAACCGAGCTCGCCCATCAGCCGGCCGGGTGGAAGCTCGACGCCGATTTCGCTAACCAGGAATTTCCCGGTCACCGTCAGAAACATCTCGTTGGCCACGTCGCCTTTGCGGAAAAGGATATCGCCCTTTTTGTATTTGCGCGGCGTCATGTAAGGCCGCAGCCAGTCCATCGAGAGATCGCCCTGTGCCGAACTGCGAGCCTTTCGCACAAGGGTAAGCATTTGACGCAGGCGGATGATGTTGACGGGCAGCGACAGGAGATAAAGCAGCAGCGTCGAGACCGCGCCCGCAACGACCCCATAGGCGATGAAAAACGCGATGCTGATGATGCCGATGACGCGCAGCGGGACGATCGTGCGCATCATCAGTGTCGCCACGTAAAATATCGCGCCGCCGAGCGCGAGCATGTTTGCGGTGTTGATATTGGCCACCGCGATTTCCATCAGGCGGTGAAATACGCCATTGACCGTGAGGTGCGACGTGTCAAAAGCCAGATCGGCGATCAGTCTGTCGAACCATGAAGCTTGCGCCACGAAATCGTAGGCGCGATCGAGGGCTGATTCGAGAATTGCGGCGAACATGCGTCCCCCACTGGTGGCATAGGCTATCCGTTTTCCGGGCGGATAATACAGTGCGGTCGCACGGTAATCGAGTGAGGCGGGTCACATCTGTCAATGCCGGGTTCGGTGGCTGCGCTGCCGGAAATTGCCGGCATTAGCCTCGAAAAATGCACCCCATCGATGCCACATCCGAGCGGGATGCGGGACCGGCGCCGCCCCGCATCATCCAAATCGGCGGGACACCGCCTGCCTGGGCGCTTCCAATGGAACGAGTTTCATCCATTGGGAACGAGTTTTCACGTCCGGTTTCGCGACCCTCCGGTCGTTTCCGGCTGGCCTTCCGCGCGGGGGGCGGCTGCATCGCGCGTCAGCCCTCGGGCGTCACGTGATAGATGATCAGGACGCCGATCACGACGCTGACCAGCAGCGTCGTCAAAAAAAGATTTTCCATTTGTTCGACCCCTTCGCGCTGCAATCACGAACAGTCGACGCAACGGAAAAGTTCGTCGGGGTCGGCAGGCCGCCGTCCTTCGCCGAGAAGGCGGTTAACGTTTCATGGTCGCGACTCGATAAACCCCGGCCGCACCGGGACGACCGTTCCTCCATCAGGTACGGAAAAGGCCGGGCAAATCCCGGCCTCTTGCCAATTCGGAGGTTGAACCGTCTTGGACGGCGTCAAACTACTCTGTCGTGGTGACCGACGCGGCCGGCGCGCCGGCGGACTGGCCCGCGTCCGCGGGAAGATTCGCCCAGGCCGAGAAAACCAATGCGGCGGCACAGGCGACGATGAGGACGATTCGCATGTGATGTCTCCCTGAGTTCTTTTGATTTCGTGAGTCTGAAGCTAGGGATCTGTGACGGCGCCTTCTGTGTCCAGGATCACAAAAAGACCGATTTCGGATTCGGTCGCTGGACGCCGTGGTCCCCGCGCCCGAAGCCGCGATTCTGCCCGCGAAACGGGCGGATTCCGATCGTTCTGGTTTTAATTAAACCAACTTTGAATCCCTAACAGCTTCCACACCCGCCGACCGTAATGATGAGCACCGACCCGGATACCGTTCCTGTCGAGGGGCTCACATGGATCAGTCGAAACATCACTCGTCGCGCGCTGATATTCTGGCTTTTCCGCACATGTCGCGGAAAGAGGAACAGCTGCTGCAGACCGTCCTGAACAACATGTCCCAGGGCGTGCTGATGTTCGATCAGGAAACGCGGCTAATTTTTTGCAACCAACGTTATATCGAATTGTACGGACTGTCCGCGGAAGTCGTTAAGCCGGGATGCCATCTCCGCAAGCTTCTCAGCCACCGGCTTGAGCTGGGAAATTTCTCGGGCGACATCGACGAATATATTGCGCGCCTCAAGGACGGAATCTCCGAAGGCAAGACCTTCAGTCAGGTCGTCAATCTGCCGGACGGACGCGCCTTCTCGGTCGTGAATAAGCCTCTCGCCGGCGGCGGATGGCTGGCAACCCATGAAGACGTCACCGAGCGCCAGCGCTCCGAAGACCGCATCGCGCACATGGCACGCCATGATGCGCTGACCGATTTGCCCAACCGGACCCTGCTGCTCGAGCAGCTCAACCACGAGATCAAGCGCGTCAAGCGCGGCGAGTGCCTGGCGGTGCTTTGCCTCGACCTCGATCACTTCAAGAGCGTGAACGACGCGCTCGGCCACCATATCGGCGACGAGTTGCTCAAGCTCGTCGGCGAGCGCCTGCGCGGCTGCACGCGCGAGCTCGATGTCGTCGCGCGCATGGGCGGCGACGAGTTCGCCATCATCATGACGCAGATGGAGCAGGCCACCGACGCCGCGGCGCTCTCCAAGCGCGTCCGCGAATCGGTGATCAAGCCCTATCAGATCGAGGGCCATCAGATCGTTACCGACATCAGCATCGGCATCTCGGTCGCGCCAATGGACGCGGTCGAAACAAACGAATTGCTGCGCAACGCCGACATGGCGCTCTATGACGCCAAGGCCGACGGACGCGGAACCTTCCGCTTCTTCGAGCCCGAGATGAACACCCGCATGAAGGTCCGCCGCGAGCTGGAAATGGACCTGCGCAAGGCGCTCGCGACCGAGCAGTTCCAGCTCTACTACCAGCCGCTCGTCGTCCTGCAGACCAATGATGTCAACGCGTTCGAGGCCCTGCTGCGCTGGAATCACCCGACCCGCGGGCTGGTCTCGCCGGGCGACTTCATCCCGATCGCGGAGGAGACCGGGCTGATCATCCCGCTAGGCGAATGGGTGCTCAAGGCCGCCTGCGCCGAAGCCGTCGAGTGGCCCGATCACATTAAAGTCGCGGTCAACCTGTCGCCGGCCCAGCTGAACAACCGTAACCTGGTCAACATGGTCAAGACGGCGCTCGATGAATCGGGCATGTCGCCGCACAAGCTGCAGCTTGAAATCACCGAAAGCGTGCTGCTGCAGAACACATTCACGACCCTCGCGACCTTGCATGAGTTGCGCAAGATGGGTGTGCAGATCGCGCTTGACGATTTCGGCACGGGCTATTCCTCGCTCAGCTACCTGCGCAGCTTCCCGTTCGACAAGATCAAGATCGACCGTTCGTTCATCCAGGACCTCTCGAACGGCGCCGAGCCGCTGGCGATCGTGAACGCGGTGGCCGGCCTTGCGAAATGCCTGAACATGACGTCGACCGCCGAAGGCGTCGAGACGCGCGAGCAGATGGAGACGCTGCAGGCGATCGGCTGCACCGAGATGCAGGGCTATCTCTTCAGCAAAGCGCGCCCGGCCAGCGAGATCCGTCAGTTCTTCGCGCAAGGCGCGATGAGGAAGCTCGGCGCCGCCTGACGCTGCAAATTCAAAAGAAAAAAGACGCAGCAGCCAGGATTGATCTCAATCAATACAACCGCGCTTTGTTCGCGGCATGCTCAAACAGTTTATGGAGCATGACATGCACGCTGCCGCGCTGAAACACATTAAACTGACATTGGCTCGCTCGAAGGATTATCCGAACGGATCGAACCAGATTGGTTACGATCTGGTTGCCCCTCTTGACAGTCAGGGCCGTATCGATCTGCCGTCATGGAAGAAGCACCGCACTGCATGCAGCGTGCGTTACTTCTCGCCCGGCCAGGACGACAAGACCGGCCTGCTCGTGCACAAGGCGGGTGGCGCCGAGCATGGCCGGTGGATATTTGATTACGATGCCGCGCGCGAGGATGACGACGAAGCTGGCTTTTTATTCGGGCACCATATGTTCGTCCCGGGAGAATACGTTTCGATCGATGATGCCGGAGGCACCACGCATACCTTCCTGGTCAAATCGGTGACCCCGCTGAACGCCTGACGGACATCAGGCGTTGAGCTGGCCAAGGGCCCTGCGATTGCGCAAAGCGATCTTACGCGCGCTCATCAGCTGGATAGACGCATCATCTTCCAGATCCGAGAACGAGCGTGAAACCGTTTCGATCGTCAGCCCGAGGTAATCGGCGATGTCCTGCCGGGACATCGGGAGTTCGACATGGCCGCTGATGCTTGGAATACGTTTGGCCATTTCCAGCAGAAAACCCACCACTCTCTCTTTGGCGGATTTGATCAGCAACATCGTGTGGTCCTGAACACGCCGCAATTCGTGTCCCATCATCAACCATAGTTCGCGAGCAACCTCGTTTTCGCGCGCGGCCAGCGACATCAGAGTGCTTCGCCTGACGGCCAGAATTTTTGCGTCGCCGATCGCTTCGGCCGAAAACACATGCGTATCGTCGGACTCGAGACCGAAGACGTCGCCGGGCAGGTAAAAGGCTCCAATTTGCCGGCGGCCATCGGCGAGAATCTTATAAGTCCTCACCGCACCGGCTACGACCTTGTACACGTAGTCCGCCGGCTCATTCTCACCGTAGATTTCCGCGTTTTGGCTGTATGGCAGCGTCACGCCCATCACGTTGATCGAGTCACTGAGAGCGCAACCGGATATCCGTGCCCGGGCCGGCGCATCGTTTACGGCTCGGTTGGCGGACCCGGTGTGGATTGCATTCTGTGTCAACATGGCCTGACCTCTCAAAAGATCCGATAGCCCGTTGGTAAGCGGTGCGCCCGGCATTAAAAACTCAGATATCATCCATAAGGGGAATCCCGGAGGTCCGAACTGGTGACCGGTGTTGAGGTAGTTCGGTATTTTGGACTGTCAGACCGCGTCCCCAGGCGGGTGAGATCAAATGAACGACACAGTTCGGCCGTCCGACTACGCCCTGAGGCGGCTGCCGCGGCTTTGGCAGGCCTTCGGCAATTCCTGGCGTTCCTACGCGTTCGGTCTGTGTCTGGTCGCGGCCGTCGTCATCGCTTTGCTGGCGATCGGGCCGGACTTTACCGAGCCCTATCTGTTTCTCATTCCCTCGATGCTGATCGCAGGAATCATAGGGGGCTGGGGAGCCGGCCTGACGGCCACAAGCTTCGCCCTCGCGCTCCACCTCTACTTTACAGGCGAGTATTCGACCGTCATCGATCCACGCTCTGCAACTTTTGTGATCGATCTTGTACGTGCGGCGACGTTCGCGGCGCTCGGCGTTGCAATGGCCTGGTTCGGCGAGCGCCTTCGGGAAAGCTGGCTGCATGCAGTCGAGAGCGACCGCGACAGTGCGGCCCGCGCGGCCCATCTTGCGTCGATCCTCGACACCGTCCCCGACGCGATGATCGTGATCGACGAGGGGGGCATCATTCACTCGTTTAGCGCGGCCGCGCGGCGGCTGTTCGGCTACGTGCCGGCCGAAGTGATCGGCAAGAACATAAAAATCATGATGCCGTCGCCCTATCGGGAGAATCACGATCGCTACCTTGAACGATATATGCGCACGGGAGAGCGGCGCATCATCGGCATCGGCCGCGTCGTCGTCGGCGAGCGCAAGGACGGATCGACATTTCCGATGGAGCTCGCCGTCGGCGAAATGAAATCGGGCGACCGGCGTTATTTCACCGGATTTATTCGCGATCTAACGGAACGCCAAAAGACCGAAGCTCGTCTCCAGGAGCTGCAATCCGAGTTGGTGCATATTTCGCGCCTCACCGCGATGGGCGAAATGGCGTCTGCGCTCGCCCACGAGCTAAACCAGCCTTTGTCGGCGATCGCCAACTACATGAAAGGATCGCGGCGTTTGCTCGAGCAAAGCACGGATGAACGTTCAGGCGTGGTCCGCGAGGCCATGGATAATGCAGCCGAGCAGGCAATGCGGGCGGGCCAGATCATTCGGCGCCTGCGCGACTTCATCGCGCGCGGCGAAAGCGAACGGCGCGTGGAAAGCATTTCCAAGCTCGTGGAAGAAGCGAGCGCGCTGGCACTTGTCGGAGTAAAGGATAAAGGCATTCATGTGAGATTTCAGCTAAGCCAATCAAACGATCTCGCCCTCGTCGACAAGGTCCAGATTCAACAAGTGCTGCTGAATTTGATACGCAACGCAATCGAGTCCATGCAGAATGCGAGTCGGCGCGAGCTGCTGATATCGAGCGTACTTACCGAGGACAAGATGCTGCTGATCAGCGTTTCTGACACGGGGACGGGAATTGCCCCGGAAATAACCGGTCAGCTCTTTCAGCCATTCGTCACCACAAAGCAGCAGGGTATGGGCGTGGGCCTGTCGATTTCGCGAACCATTGTTGAGGCGCATGGGGGACGAATCTGGGTGGAGCCTAATCCCGGCGGCGGCACTGTTTTCCGGTTTACGGTCGGAGCAGTAACCCAGGAGGACACGAAAAATGTCCTCTGATGGCGCCGTTGTTCACGTCATTGATGACGACGACGCCGTGCGGCAATCAACGGCATTTCTGCTGCGCGCAGCAAACATTCAGGTCCAGACTTATGAGACCGCCACGGCGTTCCTTGAGGCGCTACCTCAAGTCAGGCCCGGCTGTATTGTCACAGACGTGCGAATGCCGGGCATGAGCGGAATCGAGCTGCTGCAGCGCCTGCGGACCCTGAAGTTCGCTCTGCCTGTCATCGTGATCACCGGTCACGGCGATGTGCCCCTTGCCGTTGAGGCAATGAAAGCCGGGGCCATGGACTTTATCGAAAAGCCATTCGATGACGAGGTCCTGCTTGGTGCGGTGCGCGCAGCGCTTGGCGCTCACGCCAGTGACATCGAGCGCCAGGCGCTCAAATCGGAAATCAACAGTCGCATAGCGTCGCTTTCCAATCGGGAGCGTGAAGTGCTCGAAGGCCTGGTCGCCGGCCACCCGAACAAGACCATCGCCTATGATCTTGGAATAAGCCCCAGAACGGTTGAGATCTATCGGGCAAACCTCATGACCAAGATGGAAGCGGCGAGCCTTTCCAGTCTCGTGCGAATGGCATTGCTGGCGGGCATTCCCGGTAGCAGCTCAAAAGGCTCGTGACTGGCCACTTGCGATAAATCAAAGCGGCTTCCGATTCGGTCAGGCACCATGTACCGACCGACTGTTGCAAAAATTGCTTTGACGCTGGCGCCCAATCATGGCTGCGGACCCCGCACGGCCTCCCGAATATCATCTGGTCGTCATCGTCGAAGATGACAGCGCGGTTCGTGATTCCCTGAAGTTCACACTGGTGGTCGAGGGGTTCGCGGTTCGAACCTTTTCGGATGCACGGCAGCTCCTGGCCGAGCCGCGGCTTCCTCATCCCGACTGCCTGATCGTCGACCAGAACATGCCCGGAATGAACGGCCTGGATCTGATCTCGGAGTTGCGTGCCCGGAAGGTTGAGGCGCCGGCCATCCTCATCACCAGTCATCCCAATTCGTCGGTGCGTGATCAGGCCGCCGCTGCCGGAGTGCCGATCATCGAGAAGCCATTCCTGAATTCCGCGCTTTTAGACGGCGTGCGGCGCTCCGTGTTTACGAACTCGAGATGAAATGTGTCGAGCGACGAAACGAAGTCTGATAAGTGCGCCGTCACTGACGGCAGCGTCCGATCAGTATCTGCCGAAATTAACGGCGTCCTTATCTGACCGTCTCCGCTTTTCCCGGACGCACACTTTTGCGTCGCCTGGCCGCAGCTTGGGCCTTCCTGATATTTTTCATCCGGGCCCGGCGCATGGCCGGCGTGGGCTTTTCGGCCTCCGGAGTGTTGCGGCGCGGCCTTGCCTTGAAGCGGTCACCGGTGGCGTGAACCGGCGTTGAACCGAGGCTCGCGAGCGCTTTTCTTGCCTGGGCACTGTCCGGGACCAGCCGGCGATTTTCGATATGGGCGTCGGTCTTTTCGATCAGCCATTTCTGTGTGGCCCATGAGCCGCCCTCACGTTGGCCGGCGAGCCGCTGGACGCCACCAGGTTTGCCGACATCTTGAATGCGGAAGCGAACAAATTCGCGGGAAGGCCGGACTTCGATATGGAAAAAGCGGCCGGTGCTGCGGCTGCCCGGCCTGGCCCTGCGATTCGGCCGCCGTTTGTTAGTCATGCGGACCTCCAGGATAAG
>DASSRJ010000065.1:0-24192 GCA_035701845.1 Pseudolabrys sp.
TTCTTGCAGGCCGTGACGCAGGCGTTGCACTCGATGCAGCGGTCGGCGTCGCAGAGGAATTTCATTCGCGCCATGGTCGTAGCTCCTTACGCTGCCCGAATCTGACAGAGGGTGACTTTCGGCTCTTGCATGCCGGTCGCCGGGTCGTAGCCATAGGTTGTGATCGAGTTCGCGCTCTCGCCGAGCACGACCGGATCGGCACCTGCCGGGTAATTGGCCCGCAGGTCTTCGCCGCCAAACCATCCACCGAAGTGGAATGGCATCCAGGCGACGCCCTTGCCGACGCGCTCGGTGACCAGCGCCTTCATCCTGGCTTTGGCGCTGTTTTCGGCGCCCGTGACCCAGACCCAGCCGCCGTCCTTGATGCCGCGCTCGGCGGCATCGGCAGGACTGATCTCGATGAACATGTCCTGCTGCAGTTCGGCGAGCCACCTGTTGGATCGGGTTTCCTCGCCGCCACCTTCGTATTCGACCAGCCGGCCTGTCGAAAGGATGAGCGGGAATTGCTTGGCGATTCCCTTATCCACCGCCGTCTTCTGCACCGTGAAGCCGATGTTGGGCAGGCGGAACTGCTTGGCGTCGGGCAGAGTTGGGTACTTCTGCACCAGATCGACGCGCGGCGTGTAGATCGGCTCGCGGTGCACCGGGATCGGGTCCGGCAGACCGAACGCGTTCATGCGCGCCTTGCCGTTTCCGTAGGGGATACAGCCGTGTTTCAACGCCACGCGCTGCACACCGCCGGAGAGGTCGGTCGACCAGGACACCGAGTCCGGATTGGCGGGATTGACCTTGTTGATGACGGCCAGTTCGGCCGCGGTCAGGTCCTTGTCCCAGCCGAGCTTCTTCAGGACGCCGACCGTGAACTCCGGATAGCCGTCCTTGATCTCCGAGTCTTTCGATGCGGAGCCATCCGCCAGCATGCTGACTTTCACTGTGGTGCCGTCCGGCCGCTTCTCCTCACGCTCGATACCGAAGCGGGCGCGGAACACACCACCGCCGTCCATCGCGGAGAGGTTTGTGTTGTAGAGCAACGGCGTACCGGGATGCCTGACCTCCGGCGAGCCCCAACACGGCCAGGGCAAACCGTAGTAGTCGCCTTTGTTCGGTCCCTTCGTGGCCCGCTGGGTGAGCATGTCGAAGTCGGCCTGATGCGCCATGTGTGACTTGATGCGCTCCGGCGACTGGCCGCAGTAGCCGGTGGACCAGCTGCCGCGGTTGATCTCGCGGAGAATATCCTCGGCCACTGGCAGATTGTTTTCGACCTTGATGTTCTTGAACATCTGGTCGGCAAAGCCGAGCTTCTTCGCAACCAAGTACATGACCTCGAGATCGTCTTTCGATTCGAAAATCGGTTTGACGATCTGCTCGCCCCATTGCATCGCACGGTTGGACGCAACGCGGGACCCTTTGCACTCGAACTGCGTGGCGACAGGCAGAAGGTACACGTCCTCCTTGCGCCCGGCCTGAACCGCGAGCGACGCCCAGGTCGTCGGATGCGGATCGGCGACCACCAGCAGTTCGAGCGCCTTCAGGGCTTTCATCGATTCGGGAATACGCGTGATCGAGTTGCTGGCGTGCCCTTGTACAAACATCGCCCGCAAATTGTCCTTCTGCGCGACCTGATCCTTCGGCAGAAGCGCTGCGTCGAACCAGCGCGTCAGCGGGATGCCCGCCGTGTTCATCATCTTGGGATCGTCGAAGCGCGACTTGAACCATTCGAAGTCCGTCTCCCAGACCCGCGACCAGTGGTGCCACGCCCCTTCAGCGAGGCCGTAGTAGAACGGCAAGGTCACGATATCGAGGCCGACGTCGGTCGCGCCCTGAACGTTGTCGTGCCCGCGGAAGATATTCGCGCCCGTGCCGGGAGCGCCGACGTTGCCCGTGAGCAGCAGCAGCATGCAGCTCGCGCGGACGTTGGCGGTGCCGACAGTGTGCTGGGTCTGACCCATGCACCAGATCAGCGTCGAAGGCTTCTCCGTCGCGAACATCTTGGCCACGCGTGCAAGCTGCGCGCCCGGAACGCCTGTGACACGTTCAACCTCTTCCGGATTCCATTTCTCCATTTCCTTGCGCGCGTCCTCAAAGCCATAGACGCGCTGGCGGATGAACTCTTTGTCCTCCCAGCCATTTTTGATGACGTGCCACATGATCCCGTACAGCACCGGAATGTCGGTGCCGGGCCGGATGCGTACATATTCAGTGGCATGTGCCGCTGTGCGCGTCAGTCGCGGATCAACCACGATGACGTTCGCCTTGTTCATCTCGGCACCTTCGATCAGGTGCTGCAGCGACACTGGATGGGCTTCGGCAGGGTTGCCGCCCATGATGATCTGCGTCTTCGAATTGCGAATGTCGGTGTAACTATTCGTCATCGCGCCGTAGCCCCACGTATTGGCCACGCCGGTCACCGTAGTCGAATGGCAGATGCGCGCCTGGTGGTCCGTGTTGTTGGTACCCCAGTAAGCGCCGAGCTTGCGGAACCAATAGGAGCCTTCATCGGTCATCTTGGCCGAGCCGAGCCAATAGACCGCATCGGCACCTGACTTCTGACGGATCGCCAGGAGCTTGTCGCCGATTTCATTGATGGCGACGTCCCAAGACACGCGCTTCCACTGCCCGCCGGTAAGCTTCATCGGATATTTGAGGCGGCGCTCGCCTGAGACGAGCTCGCGCACCGATGCGCCCTTTGCGCAATGTGAGCCGCGGTTGATCGGCGAATCCCAGCTCGGCTCCTGGCCGACCCAGACCCCGTTCGATACTTCGGCGGTGACGGTACACCCGACCGAGCAATGCGTGCAGATATTCTTGCGGATCGTGGCGCCAGCCACGTTTGGTCCAGCCGCTTCCGCCTTCTGCACAGTGGCAAGCGGCAACGCGCCAATGGTGGCGAGACCGGTCGCTATTAGTCCCGACCGGCGCAAGAAACTGCGGCGATCGAGACCGCCGGCGGCTTGGTTGCCGACCGTCGCTGCGAGATTGCTGCGACGTGTCTGACGTTCTGTTCTCTTGATCAGCACGGCTGCATCTCCCTCACTTCGGATAACGGTTTGTGCGGTAGTAGGCTTGCACGTCAGTAGAATTCGCCTGGTAGCGGGCCTTCTTCTTGTCGGCGTCCGACTCGGCGGCTACAGCCTCCGTGGCGAGCGGCGCAGCCGCGGTCACTGCCAGACCTGCGCCGGCGCCCATCGCGCGCAGGAAGTCGCGACGGCCTAGCTTTTCCTTATCCTGTTCTTTCATCGCCGTTCCCTCCTTGAATTCGGTTCTTCCAATTGTTCCTGTTGCTCTCTGCCCGCTCTAGGCCGGCAATTCGAAGGCCTCTGTTTCGATATCCATGAACAGACGACCAAGTGCTCCGAGCGGCCGGTAAAAATTCGCGGCCTCGGCGTTTTCCAGATCGATAAAGAAGCGCGTGATCCACGGCGCCATATGCCTGTCGAAGATGAGGCGATCGGAATCCGGCGGTGCCGGCAGCCTGCGGCTCGCAAGGCCGGACATGATCTCGCACAGGATCCCGGCGTGGTCTTCGGGCTCGACGACACCCTCGGCGCGCGCGATGCCGATCTTCGCGAGATCCTCGCGCAAACGCGCGAGCGGACGCTCGTGCAGGAATCCGGTCAGATAATACGAGCCATACGGCAACAACTCGCCGCGTCCCAAGCCGATGAACAGATCGAAAAATTCCCGTTCGACACGCTCCGCACTGGTCTGTTCGGCGGCTTCGGCGAGCGCAGCATGCGCGAGACCGAGCGGCGAGGCATCGGCGCGCAACCGGGAAATTCGCGGCAGCAATTCCGCATCCGGAGCACGCATCAGCAACGTCGCAAGCAACGCGTATTCCTGCGCACGCGCTGCATCAACTTCATCGATATCTCCGGCCATTTTTCTTCCGCTGTAGAGATCCGGCCGCAGCACCGTACGGTCCACGCCAGTCGCAGATTCAACTGAGATCACTCGCTCGGCCGGCACCCGTATCCAGTTCGAGACCGAGGGCTGGGAAATACCGATCTGACGCGCGAGCTCGCTCACGCCGCCTGCGGCGCGAATAGCTTCGGAAAGACCCGGATCCCTCATCCAATGCTCTTGTTTCGAATTATGATAATGAAAGCGTAACGGCCCAACGAATGATGGGTCAATAGCCTGATGCTATGGGCCGCCATCAATCTTACGGTATTTCACCGTGGCATTGCGCCGCCGTGACGCCGCGCAAATTTTTTCTCCGACGCGGGCTGCGGCGGTTCTGTTTGCGCTGCAGCATTTTCATTGCTTTGCGGGAGGTTATCAGAGACCACCGTCGGCTCCGTCGGGCTAATCGCTGCAGGTGGTTTTTGGGCTGGTGAACCAGAAGAATCCGCCACGTCATCAGACTGAGACTGAGATGACGTGTCCTGACGCGGTGTTTCGCCAAAAAGCTCGGACACAAGACGCTGTACGTCGAGATTGGGGTCGAGGTCTCCGAAGCCCGGAATCCCGTCAGGCCCTGCAGCATCCCAATAATTCTCGTTCAGTTCCACGAAGTCGCGGATCCGCGGGTCGGACGACCAAGCGCGACGAAGCGCCGCATGCTTCAGCGCTTCTGGTACTCGGGTCCGCATGAAATCCGTGATGTCGGTGTCCGCGCTGATCGTTTCGATCGACGGCAGGTCCTCTATATCGAACTCCGGAGCCGCCGTGTCCGGTTCAGTCACCGGCCCGCGCTGTTGGCTTTCAGGAACGGGGTTCGCAACCGCTTTGTCTTCTTCACCGTGTTTACTTTCGTCGGCCTCGCGCTTGCGGCGCGACCAGCGGCTGAGGAAGTTGTCGGGATCATTCATTTGCGATCCTCCGGTCTTGACGGCCCGCGCCGCGCCAACGCATCGGGATTCGCACGGTCGCGCTTGCGCTTGACGAATGCGCGCTCGACATGGTGCTCCGTCACAAATGCCGCAATGGCCTCCTGCAGCTGTTCGGGCATCGGCAGTGGCTCAACGACGTTTGCGCCGGCTTCCGTCATCCCTTCGCCTTCCGCCGGATCCGCAGTGACCATAGCAAGCTCATAAGGCGGATCGCGCTCGACCGGACGCAAGACCACCCATAATTGCGGCGGATCCATCTGCAGGTTGTCGCGATAGTGCGCGGTTTCCGTCCGGTACAATTCCACGGCTGCCGCGCCGGCGAAAAAGGTTGCGCGTTCGCCATCGTCGGTCAGTTTCGTCCAGGGCAGCGTGTCAGGCGCGCCGACAAGGACGCTGACGGGGCGCCAGTGAAAGTCGACCCATTGGCTTACGCCCTTGCTGCGCTCGACGACGACGCCGACCTCATAGCGCGCGAGTGGTGCGATACTGCTCAACTGACCGCCTCCAGATGCTGCACGGGCAGTCCCGTCAGCAGATTCTGCGGTTTCATGCGGATCGTCTTGTCGTCTGTCATTGCCAGGATCAGATAGACCGGATCGCCCCTGACCTTCTCGACCATCAACGCCGGGTCGGCGAATATCAGACGGAACAGACCGACCACACGCGCCGTAGTCGCATCATCGATCTCTTCGCCGTGCCACAGCATATCACCGATCCTGGTCGCGTCGGGATCGAGGCCGACATACCAGGTAAGATTGACATTCTGCAGCTCAGGCAACGCTTCGATGGTGACATCGACCCCGAGCAAATGCGCGATCCAGCGCTGCATCGCCTGTGCCAGCGCGTTGAGCCCCTCTCGGCTGGCGGTCAGATCGAGCGCCATGTCGAACTGATCGCTCCGCTCCCAATAGCTGTCCGCGTTCTCTTTGTTGAGGATATCGATTTCGGCTTCGGTGGGAATTCCCAGCATGGAAACCAAAGGCGTAACCGGCGTGGTGTTGACGCCGCCGATCGTTTCTTCGTCCGCCACAATCAGCGATCCGTCGTGCAGCGTGACGCGCTGCGTGCGGAAAAAAAGCTCGGCGGCGCGCAGCACCTGCGGATCTTCCGTCCCGTCGAGCGCGTTGCGCAGGATCACGTGGATGAGCTGATTGATAAAAAGAGGCGGAACGTTGCCGAAGCCGCCGCGCACCAGTTCGCGGAACGCCGCCTCCAGGGTCGGGCGACGCACCAGGCGATCGCGGAACGCGATCATCAGCTTCCAGTTTTCGCGCGCATCGGAATCGGCGATCGCCTCGATGTCAGATGCCGACACCGGCATGCGCGGGTCGGCAAGCAGCGCGGCATGCAGCGTGCGCTCGGTCGCGCAAGCTTCCGGCGGCGGAAGCAGTTCCGGGCGCGCGAGATAAAGCTTGAGAAATTCGTCGGTGACGTGCAGGCCGCCATCCGGGCCGCGGTCGAGCAAATGGTGGCCGCTGGAGATCCAGAAGTCTTTCATTTGCGCTCCCGATCCGCCATCGCAATCAGATTGAGGTCTTCGGCGGACTGCTCGTCCTCCCCGTCGACCTCGAGGAACGAGAAGGCCCGCGCGGGCTTTGCCCCGCCGCGCGGACGCAGCGTGCGAAACGATTCCCGCACGGCGCCGTCTTCAAATATGCGATGCACCGCAATCAACGTATCGGATGGCTGGTTACAGAGCGATTGAGCGAAGGCAACTTCTTCTGCGGCGGCGGCGAACGCGTCGTCTCTGCTCGGCGCGCCGAATTTAGACATCAGCTGCGCGGCCAGGCTGTCGACCACCTCCACCCGGTCGCTCTCGGTTGCATCCACGATCTGCACGAGCGTCGACCATCCGAGTGTCGCCACGCCGAGAAAGCCGCTACGGAACGCCGTGCGCGCTTTGCCTTCGAGTGTTGCGGGGTCGCTGTTCCAGAACACGAATGCACCGGACACCGCCCACTCGCCCGGCCCGGCCGCCTGTTCGAACACAAAAGTATCGGACGGATCGAGCCGTATGGTGCGCAGGAGCTTCACGTGCGCGGGCCTCTCGCCTGCGGATCGTACCAGCCCGGCTCGGCAAGCCGCGGCAGGAATTTCTTGCGCGCAACATCGGCCTTGCCCATGCGACGGATCAGGAGATCGCCGTTGTCGTCAATATCGCGCCGTATGCCCTGCTCGCGCGGCAACCGCTCGATGTAGCTCTTCGCGACAAAGGTAAATCCGCTTTCCTGCCACGCGTCGATCGCGACCATGAGATGACGTGCGAAGCTTTCGACCACGTGACCCGACATCAGGTCGGTGAAGCCTTCCTCCTCGAGGGCCGTGGCGAGCGGATTCAATCCAGGTTCGGCGCCGGTCATCGAAACAGTCCGGATCATGCCGGCAAAGACGACCCATGCCGGGGTGTCGATTTCGCGCGTGTCTTCCGGCCAGGCGAGCCGGCCGCCACCGACGAGCCCGCCGTTCACAAAAATCGAATCCGGCCAATCGATCACGATCGAGGTTTCGGGTTGCGCGTGCGCGGCAAGCGCGTCGGCAAGCGCCACCATGCCGGCATAGAATGTGCGGCGCGCCTTCAGCAGCGGCTCGTCAGGCTCAAGCACCACGGCAAATTCGGCAAGATCGAAGCGTCCGACGTAGACCAGCGTGCCGGCACCTTTTTCCGGAGCAATCGTCATCGCGTGGGCGAAAGCGTCGCCGACTTCGCGCAGGCGTACGGCGGTGAATGGCGGCGGCAATACCAGTTCCGGCGCGGGGCGCGTTTGCGGACGGGCCGTCTCAAGTGGCATTGTTCCTCACTCTACCATTCACTTTGGAATACCTATAATTATAACGCTGGAAGGTCCCGAGGCCAGACCCGCGGCCGCCGGGTATAATGTGAAGGCGGCGTCAATCTGCACTCAGCCTTGAACTGGCGGGGCAAACGAAAAGGTTAACGAATCCGATGGCCGAAGGGCCGCGAAATATTCTGATCTGCTCGTGCGAAGACACCATGCCGCTCGACGGCGAAAAGGTGCGCCGCGTCTGCCGCGATTCCATTGTCATTGAAGGCCGGCAATTCTGCCGCGCGGAACTCGACCGGGTCCGCAAAGCTGCAGCCGGCGGCCAGCCGACCGTGATTGCGTGCACCCAGGAAGCCCCGCTGTTCAACGAAGTCGCGGAAGAGAGCGGTGTGGATGCTCCGACCTTCGTCAATGTTCGCGAGACTGGCGGATGGGCCAAAGACGCCAAAAAGGCCGGGCCAAAAATGGCGGCCCTGATTGCAGCAGCCGTCTCGCCTGCGCCGGATGTTTCGTTCGTGTCGCTGTCGAGCGACGGCGTGACGCTCCTTTATGGCAAGGACGAACGAGTCATCGAGGCCGCCGAGCTGCTCAAGGAGCATCTCGACGTAACCGTGCTGATCAAGGCCGGTTCAGAACTGACACCGCGGCGGGTGACCGAATTTCCGGTGGTGAGGGGCATCATCTGCGCTGCGAAAGGCTATCTCGGCGCATTCGAAGTCACGGTCGATGATTATGCAGTACCGGCACCGTCCTCACGCGGCGCTTTTGCATTCGGCACGGCGAAAAACGGCGCAGTGTCGCGATGCGATATCCTGATCGACCTTTCCGGCGGCCCGTCATTGTTCCCTGCCGCCGACCTGCGCGACGGCTATCTGCGCGCGGACCCGGGCGATCCGGCCGCCGTTCTGCGCGCGGTGCTCAAGGCACGCGAGCTCACCGGCACGTTCGACAAGCCGCGCTACGTCAATTTCACGGAAGACCTGTGCGCACATTCGCGCTCGAAGATTATCGGCTGCCGGCGCTGTCTCGATCTCTGCCCGACCGGCGCCATTGCGCCCGCCGGCGATCACGTCGCCATCAACCCGCATATCTGCGCGGGATGCGGGCAATGCGGCGCTGCCTGCCCGACCGGCGCCGCTGCCTATGCGCTGCCGCCATCGGACGCGCTGTTGGGGAAATTGCGAATTCTGCTCGCGGCCTATCGCGAGGCGGGGGGCACGCAACCCGTTGTCGTGTTTCATGATGCCGATCACGGCACCGCTTTGATCGACGCGCTTGCCCGGCACGGCGACGGCCTGCCGGCGAACGTGCTGCCCATCGAGGTCAATGAGGTCACGCAGGTCGGACTGGAGTCGGTCGCAGGAGCGATTGCCTACGGGGCAACGGCGGTGCGAATGCTCGTGCGCGCCAGGCCGCGCCACGATATCGTCGGCCTGCAAAAGACGATCGCTTTGGCTGAACCGATCCTTGCCGGCCTCGGTTTCGATGGCGTGCGCGTCGCGACAATCGAAACCGACGACCCCGACGCGCTGGGCGATGCGCTGCGTGCTATACCTTCCCTTCCTGCGACAGCGAAGCCGGCGTCATTTGTGGCAACCGGGCGCAAGCGCGAGGTGATGCGGCTCGCGCTGCGCGAACTGCATGCAGCCGCACCGGCGCCGGTCGATGTGGTGCCACTGCCGGCGGGAGCCCCGTTCGGTACCGTCGAGGTGAAAGTCGAAGGCTGCACGTTGTGTCTCGCCTGCGTGTCGGCCTGCCCGACCGGTGCGCTTTCCGACGATCCCGAGCGGCCGATGCTGCGTTTCGCCGAGGACGCCTGTGTCCAGTGCGGGCTGTGCAAGGCAACCTGTCCGGAAAAGGTGATCAGCCTGAAACCGCAGATCGATTTCCGCGCCGCCACGGCCATGAGCCGTGTGATCAAGCAGGAAGACCCCGCCGAGTGCATTCGCTGCGGCAAACCTTTCGGCGTAAAGAGCTCGGTCGAGCGGGTCGTTGCCAAGCTCGAAGGCAAGCACTGGATGTACAAAGACTCCAAGAAGCGGCTCGACATCATCCGCATGTGCGACAATTGCCGCGTGGAAGCGATGGCGGAAGAGCAATTCGACCCGTTCGGCGCACCGCGGCGGGCGCCCGTGCGCACAACCGAAGACTATTTCCGCGAGCGCGAGGAAAAGGGCGAAAGCTAGCCTGGTTACTTTTTCGTCGTAGCCTTCGCCAGAAAATCCACCAGCGCCTTGCGGTCTTCCTCGGATCCGATCGTCTGTTCCGGCATCTTGGTGCCCGGCGTGTAGCTCGCCGGCCCCACCTCGAACAACCTGGACACGGTTTCCGGTGTCCAGACGATGTTGAGCTTTTTCAGCGCCGGCGAGAAATTGTAGCCGGGCAATGTCGCGATGCGGCGACCGAATATCCCCGACAGCGTGGGCCCGGCTTTGTTGCCTTCGTCGGAAGACAATGTGTGGCAGGCGACACAGGCACGGAACACTTCGGCGCCATGGTCGCCGGCATAGGCTGCGAGCGGATCTTCCGGCGTGCCGACCACCGCCACCCCGATCGGTTCGCCGCTCGACGCGTCCCAACGGCGGATCATCCGGTCGGCGCCGCCGGTGAGCAGAGTGCGGCTGTCCGGGAAAAAGGCCACCGACCAGATCGGAAGGCCGGGGCCGACTAGTGTGTGCGCGAGGCTGCGCGATTTCCTTTCGATGAGCGCAACGGAGCCGCGAATGCCGGCGGCCGCCACAAGATTGCCGTCGGGCGAAACGGCAAGGGCGATGATGGGATTGGGCGATGCGTTGACCTCGCCGAGGGTTTCGCCGGCGGATGACAGGAAGTAGACCTTGCCGTTCGCGCCTGCCGTCGCGATTTCGCCATCGGGAGCAACCGCAACCGCATTGAGCGGCGTCGGCAACGTGCGAACGACAGCACTGCCGCCCGCGAGCGGCCAGATGCGCAGCGTCGCGTCGTAGCCGGCACTCACCAGACTTTTTCCATCCGGTGCGAATGCAACGCCGTTGACGTTCTGCGCGTGGCCTTCGAGCACCCGCCCCCGACCGCCATTCACCGGCCATAAGCGGACGCTGCGGTCCCATGATGCCGAAGCAATGATGCTGCCGTCCGGCGATACCGCTAGATTGGAAACAGGGCCGGAATGACCGTCAAAAACCTGATCCGGCTGCGGCCGTCCCGCAGACCAGACCGCGATATGCGCATCCGCACCTGCCGTTACGACGCGTCCATCCTTGAGATACGCAACGGCATTCACCGCACCATCATGGAAGCGAAGAACCTGCTCGGCAGTATTGCGGGATAGCGACCAGCGAATCGCAGACGTGTCAAAGCTCCCCGAGATCGCCTGGGTCCCGTCGGGCGAAATTGCCAGCGCTTTCACCGGACCGCCGTGACCGCGCAATTGAGCATGCGCCGGGGCGAGGGCGAGCAGGCACAAAAGCGGGCCAGAACAGAGATGCTTTGTCCAAAAGGTCATAACGATCCAATACAGTATTGACCCGAGTTTAGAACATTTTGAGGCGCGGCGTTGGGTGCCGCTCAATCAGCCGGTTCCATCCCGAGGGCTCGAATGCGTTCGCGTGTCGCTTTGTCGTGCAACGCATCTATAAAGGCCTGCACGGCCGGACGGCTTCGCCGCGCATCTGCGACCAGAAAATCGTAGTGCTCCGGCGCCACCGGCAGAAATCCCAGGCCATAAAGTTTTGCGACCGGCTCGATCGCGAGGCTCCAGTCGGCGCGGCCCTGGGCGATCGCCGCGGCGACCGCGTTGTGCGATTTGGGCTGGTTGGCGTAGCCGGCCGGGCGCACGCCGTCGAGCAGGCGCTCCATCAGCACGCGCGTGCCGGCTCCCACGTTCCGGTTGACCATCAATGCCGAATCATCGGCGAGGACGATCTTCAGCGCTTCCCGGGCACTGCGGCCTTCGAAGCGTTTGTCGCCGGGCCGGAACACGACGCCCTGCATGCGCCGCCATCCCGGAACCAGGGCAAGGCCGGGACCGACGAGATGCTTGTTATATTGTCCGGTCGCGGAATCGATCAGGTGAACCGGCGCAACATCGCACTCACCGCGATTGATGGCTGCAACGCCGCCCTGGCTGCCGACCGCCAGGGTCCGCGCCGTGAAACCACGGTCGGCAAGCGCGCCGACGACGACATCGAGCGCAATATCGTGGCTGCCCATGATGACAAGGTCGAGCGCCTGCTTGCCGCGGTCGAGCAGCGTGACCTGCGCCTCGCTGTCGGCGTCCAGCGTCGCCGAGAGCGCATCGATTTCGATAAAGCCGTCGGCCTGCGAAAAGCTGGTCACCGCGCCTGACCCCTTGCCGATCGGAAAGGCGGATGTCGCGTTCCCGCCTTCAATGAGCGAAACCAGCACGAATTCCTTGCGCCCGAGCTCGGAGGCGATCCGTATCGGTACGCGCGCAACGACCGTTTGCTCGCCTTCGGGCGGCAACCCGGCCCAGACGCGGATGACGGGCGCCACAAAGGCATGGAACGTGAAAATCGCCGAGGTTGGAAAGCCGGGAAGCACAACGATCGGCTTGTTGCCGACGACACCCAGGCACAAGGGCTTTCCCGGCTTGAGCGCCACCCCGTGCACCAGAATTCCCGGCCTGCCAAGCTGCGAGACTACGCGGTGCGACAGGTCTCCCGCGCCTTTCGACGTGCCTCCTGACAGCACCACCATGTCGCTTGCCTCGAGGGCCTCGCGCACCGCTTTTTCGAGCACCACCGCATCGTCACGAAACGCGCCGGATGCGATCGGCTCGCCGCCCGCTTCGGCGACCGCGGCTGCGACGATGGCGCTGTTACTGTCATAAACGCCGGCAGGCCTGAGCGGTTTGCCTGGCTCGACCAGCTCATCACCGGTCGAAAGCACGGCCACCTTCGGCCGCCTGACCACTTCAATGCGGTCAAGCCCGCAGGCCGCCAGCATGCCGATTTCCCGCGCGCCAATTTCCGTGCCGCGCCTCAGCAATGTTTCGCCGCGGGCGATATCCGAGCCGGCGTAGGAAATGAATTGTCCAGGCAGCACGGCACGGCGCACCTCAAGACGCGGCTTGCCTTCCTCGATCAGTTCGGTCTGCTCAATCATGAGCACGGCGTTGGCGCCGCGCGGGATGACGCCACCGGTGGCAATCGCCGTGCATGTACCTGCTGTTACTGTTTCAACGGGCATATGACCGCATGCAATCACTTCCGGATTAAGCGTCAGCACTTTGGGATTGCCGTCGCTTGCGCCGGAGGTGTCGACCGCGCGCACGGCGAAGCCGTCGACATTCGAGCGGTCGAACGGCGGGGCATCAACCGGGGCAATGATGTCCTGCGCGAGCACGCGGCCGCGCGAATCGGCGAGCGTCACGTTCTCCGCCGCAAGCGGCTTGAGATCGAGATGCTTTTCGAAGCGCGAACGTGCTTCCTCCGCCGATACGACTTCGAGGAACTGTTCCTGACGAGCCGCAGCGCGCACGCGCGCGATCAAGCCACTGTCACCGCCGAGCCGCGGCTTGCGAGTCTCGCTCATGGTGAATAGCTCACGGCCATGATCTTACCTGGACTGGCGCACCGGCAGGATATCCTTCGCTGTCGGCAGGCACCAATATCCAGCCATCGGATCGCGCCAATGATGAAAGCGGAAGATACTTGCTCGCCAGCGGCTCCGCCTGCGCTGCATTACGACGGACCGGGACAACCTCGGCCAATCCGACGGTCGACGTAACCTTGCGTGCGAGCGGCAAGGCTTCCGCCATCTCGCCATCATTGCCCTTGGCCGCAGCCAGCCGGTCCAGAATCCGGCGACCCACAACGAGCCAGACCGCCAGCGCGGCATCGAGCCGTCCCGGCAGGAGGAGGACCGGCGTTGCGCCCACGAAGCCGATCGCCGCGGTTTCACCCGGCGTAAGCGCGACGCCATGCACCGCAAGCCGGCCCTCGCGTGTGAGGATCTGCACGGCATTGTCGTTGCGGCCGCTGCCGGTGCCGCCGATCGCAATGATCGCATCCGCGCTCTCTGCAGCCATGGCCACGCCGAGACCACGGCCGCTGTCGTCGAATCGCGCAGCGCCTCCGCGCCGCTCGATATCCGTGCAGACCAATCGTGCGGCGGCTGTAATGATGCCGCTTCCGCGCAATGGCAAGACACGAAAGCGGGGCTCCCGCACCATCACCCGCGCGATCCCGGCAGCGGCGAACGCCGCAAGATCCGTGGCAGTCAATCGCTCTCCGGCGCGCCGCAGCGGGATTGCTGGATCGCTGTCGCCGCCCGCGGCGAGGACTCCCTCGCCGGGATTGATCGGCATCAGCACTTCGGCGGCGGCGCCGCTGACTTTCACTGCATCGATCGGCGCAATGCTATCGGTGCCTGCAGGCATCGCCTGCCCGGCTTCGATGCGTGAAGGCATGCGCGCAAGCGGAGCGGGCGCGTAACCACCCGCGCCGAGTGTCTCGTCGGAACTCAACGCCCAGCCATCCTGCAACGCCATTGACGAGGTCGGACGCGCCGGCGCCATGGCGTCGGTTGCGAGCGCACGTCCAGCGGCCGCTGAGACATCGATCGTCCGCTGCGTGACCGGCTTCACCTCCGCGTCGATCAGCAGCAGCATATCGGCGAGCGGCGTCAGCCGTGAAATCGTCTGTATTGCTTCGGACGCCGCCATTCGCAGTGCTTGACCTTGTTGCAGTCAGAGACTTCAGTTTACCTGAACAACGCCGTGCGCACAGCGCGGCTTTCTGTTGGTGAAATCGAGGGAAGTAAGCGTGTTTACTGCAACAAAAGGCAAGGCTCTTCTCACGACAACCACCGGGGCGTTACCGCGTCCCAGCTGGTACACCGAAAATCTGCGCGGCATTCCCCTGTCGCAGGGTTTTTCCCGCCTCGCCTATCGCGAGCAGCATTTCGATTGCCTTGCCTGTCACGTGGCGGCCCAGCATCGCGCCGGCATTGACATCTTCGTCGACGGTGACGCGCGTCTTGACGACGACGTCGCCGGGCGCGCGTGGGTGAGCTACGCCACCGAACGAATCGCCGGCATCGGTGCGCCGCGCGTCGAAGTGCCGCCCGCCCACTTCATGGCCGACAAAGGGCCTGGCGACCTGATGTGGGAAGTGATCGAAACGCGCATGACGCCGCCGGTCACCGGCAAGATCGGCGAAACGACATTGCAGCTCGATCGCGCCTACAAGGCGATCGCACCGATGACCGACAAGCCGGTGAAGATCGGCTCCATCTCCGCGCAGATCCTGGCCCTGATGCTGACGGACGAACACTACAAGAACCGTCTCGACTTGCTGATGGACCTGTCGACCGCCCTCAATAAGGAGTATCACGCGCTTGCCGACGCAGGCGCACCGCTCCTCCAGGTCGAGGAGCCTGCCATTCATCAGGTGATCGCCGACCCCAAGCAGCCGATCAAACCTGAGAAATGGGTGGAGGCGTTCAATACGGAGGTCAAAGGCCTCCGCAACAAGTGTGAAGTGTGGTGCCACACGTGCTGGGGCAGCCCGGCGGCACAACGGGTAGCGAGCAAGGAGCAATCCTACGAAAACGCGCTGCCGTATCTCGACCAACTCGATGTCGACGTGCTGACAATCGAGGGCGCCTTCAATCGCGGCATGGATTTCGAGCACATCGGCAAGATGATCTCGAAGGACAAGAAGATTGCAGTGGGCGTCATCAGTCATCGCACGCTGCAGGTGGAACGGCCGGAGGAGGTTGCCGACCTGATCCGCAAGGCGCTCAAATATATCGAGCCGGAGCGGTTGATCCTGACGAGCGACTGCGGCTTCGGACGGCAGTCGATGAGCCGCATGCATGCGTTCTACAAGATGGTCGCATTGACACGCGGGACCAACATCGTGCGCAGGGAGTTGGGACTCGAAGAAGCCCGTATACCTGCAACGGACAAACAGCTCTCGATGGTTCCGTTCGGCGATGACTGAAACGGTAATGAATTTGCGTGGACTGAAATGCCCGTTGCCGGCGCTGCGAGTGCGCAAGAAATTGTCGGGACTGAAGAGCGGCGACTTGATCGTCGCGGAATGCACCGACCCGCTTACGACCATCGACATCCCAAACCTGTTGCGGCAGACAGGCGACAAGCTCGAAGGCAAGTCGGAAGCGGACGGCGTGCTGACCTTCCGTATCCGGAAGAGCTGACTCAATCCAGATTGAAATTCCTGGCGCGCACAAACGCGCCGAAGTCGGCGCGCAACGGCACCGCATATTGCCGCGCCTTGTCTTCGGACCAGCCGTAAGATTCGCTGCGGCCGAAACGCCCGGTGTCGCGCTGGTTGCGATAAGGACGCGTGGCCGTGCGGCGGCGATCATAGGCATCGATCTTGCCGGCGAGACCGTCCTCTGTGAAGCGCTCTTCGTGGATCGTCACGTCGAGAGACAACCGCGGCGTGATGCCGCCCCTCTCCGCCGGCCAGCCGACGCACATTCCCGCCACCGGCACGACCTTTTCGGGCAGCTCCAGCATTTCGCTTATGACCATGGCGTGATCGCGGATCACGCTGATCGGGCAGCAGCCGAGGCCAACAGCCTCGGCCGCATGCAGGAACGTTGTCATGACGATGGCGGCGTCGACCGTCGCGTTGAAGAAGAGGTCGAGATGATCGTTGGGGAACGGCCTGCCTCGCATTCGCGAGATTTCGGGAAGCCTGCGGCCATTCGCCAGGAACACAAGAAATACCGGAGCGTCAGCGAGCCATGGCATTTCCGGAAGCAGGCCGGCGATGGCATCGCGCTGCGTTCTGTCGCGGATCACAAGGATATCGCCCTGCTGCAGGTCGCTCTTTGACGGCGCCGAAAGCGCACAGGCGCAGAGAAGCCGCAGCAGGTCAGGCGCAACGTCCCGCACCAAATAACGGCGATGGACGCGGTGCGCGGCGATCCGGGCAAGGCCATCGAGGCCGGACAAATCGCTGCTGACCTGCAGTTCCTCTCCGAAACGCTCCACCAGCGCTTCCCGAATGAGTGACATCAGATCCGGCATCGAACAACTCCCCGAAAGACCGCTGGCCGCGTTATCGTAGCGCACAGGCCGGCGCGCAAAATAGAACAAAGGCAAGCCTGACCTTGCGCGCGATCGAAACGCGCGCCGTCAATTTCTGGGAGTTCAGCTATAGGACTGCGCTTTACGGGCAACGTACGTAACGCCGGTACCCGTGACGTGTATAGTAGTAACAGCGTCCCGGACGGGTCGCATCGGCGATGATCGCGCCGGCGGCCGCACCGACTAATCCGCCCGCAACCGCTGCACCTGCCGTTCCGCCGGCGAGGCCTCCGATCAGCGCACCTGTGCCGCCGCCTAAGAGCGAACCACCGAGTATGCGGTCCTCGCGCGCCGTCTGGCATCCGGCGAGTGTCAGCGCCATCACAGCAAGCAGCACGATCTTGCGCATCCGATCCCTCCATCCCTTTTTTGACGGCAAAAACTTCCGTCGATGTGCGTCAAATTTGCGGCGACGCATCGATTCAGCGTGCATGAGCTGGGGATGTTTCCGGAGGTATCAAAATCTTCACTTCGTACCTACATCCGGCTATTGCCTGACGGCCGAGTGAAGATTCTCGCAAATGGCGAACAATGACATCGAGACCGTGATCGTTGGCGGCGGCGCGGCCGGAATCGCCGCCGGCCGGCGGCTGAAAAGTGCCGGCGTAAAATGCCTGATCGTCGAGGCGCGTCCGCGCCTTGGGGGACGCGCCTGGACGATCGCGGACCCGTCCGGATTTCCAATCGATCTCGGTTGCGGCTGGCTTCATTCCGCTGACCGGAATCCGTGGGTGACCGTCGCTGAAGAACAGCGGAAGACGATCGACAAGACGCCGCCACCCTGGAGACGGCTATCCCTTCCGACCGGATTTCCGGTTGGAGGCCAAAAGGAGTTCCTGAACAGCCAGGAAGAATTTTTCGCACGCGTCAGCGAGCGCGCGCAACGAGATCCCGACATCGCCGCGGGCGAACTGCTCACGCCCGGCGGCCGGTGGAACAATTTGATCAACGCCATCGCGACCTACATCAGCGGCGCCGAACTCGAGCGTCTGTCGATACGCGATTTCGACAATTTCGACGACACCGGCGTCAACTGGCGAATTGTCGAGGGTTACGGCGCGACAATTGCAGCCTGTGGAGACGCATTGCCCGTAAAGCTCAATTGCCCGGTGCAGAGGATCGACCACGGCGGGAAACGCGTGAGAATTGAAACGCCGGATGGCACGATCGAGGCCGACCAGGTCATCGTTACGGTTTCAACGGCGATCCTTGCGGAGTCCGACGATTTCTTCACGCCCTCACTACCCGACAAGATGACGGCTGCACGGAACCTGCCGCTTGGCCTTGCCGACAAACTTTTTCTCTCGCTTGAGCACGCCGAAGAATTCGAGAAGGACAGCCGGCTGTTCGGCGCCACCGACCGGACCGCCACGGCAACCTATCATTTGCGGCCATTCGGCCGTCCGCAAATCGAGGTCTACTTTGGCGGACAGTGCGCGGACGATCTCGAAGCAGATGGCGAGCATGCATTTTTTGATTTTGCTGTGTCGCAGTTGGTCGACCTGCTTGGCAGCAAATTTGCGCAAAGAATAAAGCCAATTCGCATCCATCGCTGGCGCGCAGATTCCTTCGCGCGAGGCTCATATTCATATGCAAATCCCGGAATGGCTGACTGCCGGGCGGTGCTTGCGGCGCCGGTCGACGGCCGGCTCTTCTTCGCCGGCGAGGCCTGCTCCCGCGGCGATTTTTCGACAGCGCATGGCGGATGGGAAACAGGCGTCACTGCCGCCGAACAGGTCTTGCATGCGCGCAATTCCGCGCATCGTCGTATAAGATCCAAATCAAAATAGAATCTGTCTATCGCCGCCGGCACACCTGCTCGACATCGGTATCCATTCCAAATACAAACGTCCAATGTGATTTTCGGGCGCGCGCAATGTCGAAATCACCGATGCGGGTTCGGTTTTGGGGTGTCCGAGGAAGCATCGCCTGCCCCGGTCCATCGACAATTCGCTATGGGGGCAACACGCCGTGCGTCGAAGTTCGCTGCGGTGAGCACGTCCTTGTTTTCGACGCCGGCACCGGATTGCGTCCGCTCGGGCACGAGCTCGTCAAGGACAAGAGCATCCGCCACGTCGATATCTTCATTACGCACTGCCATCTCGATCATGTGGTCGGACTGCCGTTCTTCGCTCCGTTGTTTCGCAAGAGTTATCGCGTGCGTGTCTGGGCCGGCAATTTGTTGCCGGCCAACAGTATCGAGCGCGTGATGCGCATGCTGATGAGCTCGCCGCTGTTTCCGATACAGATCGAAATCTTCAAAGCCGCGATCGAGTTTCACGACTTCCGGTCCGGCGACATCCTGCGCCCGCATGAAAACGTGGTTTTGCGGACCGCGCCGCTCGACCATCCGGATGGCAGCAACGGGTATCGTCTTGAATATGGCGGCCGCACCTTCGCGCTGGTCAGCGACACGGAAGGATTTCCCGGTAAATGTGATAACGAATTGTTGTCGCTGGCCGATCACGCCGACCTCGCGGTTTATGACGCGACCTATACCGAGGATGAAATCGTGTCACGGAACGGCTGGGGACATTCGACATGGCTGCGTGGAATTCGCCTGGCCGAAAAAGCCAACGTCAAGCATCTCTGCCTTTTTCACCACGACCCGTCCCACGACGACGACTTCATGGATACGCTCGCCGCCGAAGCGAATGATGTCCGCGCCGGAACCGTGACGGCACGTGAGGGGCAGATCATAGATCTCTGATTTAACCGACGCGCTCGCCCGGCAAGACTATTGAACGCCGTAGAGCGAGAAATTTTCGGCGATCTTTTTCTGGAGCTTTGCGGCGGCAGCGAGATCCGCGTTTCCACCCGTTGAGTCGCCCTTCTTGATGCGTGCAAGACCGCGTCCGTAAAGAGCGCTGGCAAGAGTCGGCTCGATGCGCAGCGCCGAGGTATAGTCGTTGATCGCGGAATCGAATTGACCAAGCTTCAAATAGACAAGGCCGCGGGAGTCGAGCGTCGCTGCATCATTTGGTTTCAGCGAAAGCGCTTTGTTGCAATCCGCGAGAGCGGGCTGCAATTCGCCGAGAATTGCGCGCGTCCAGCACCGCCCGTTCCACACAGCGCCCATATCGGGATGAAGCCGAACCGCGGTATTGTAGTCGCGCGTCGCGCTTTGATAGTCGTGCCGCAGTTGATAGGCCTCGGCCCGATTGGCAAAAGCCCTTCCATAGTCCGGCTTGAGCTTTATCGCCTGATCGAAATCCTTCAGCGCGCGGTCGTAGTCCCCCTTTTTCAGGTAAGCGAAGCCGCGATTGTTGAACGGTCGCGCAAAATCCGGATTGAGACCGATCGCCTGATCGTAGTCGTTGATCGCCGCGTCGAAATTCCCTTGTGCGACATAGGCGTCGCCCCTGTTGTTGTGGGCGACCGCCCGAACCAGAGTGGTCTCATTCTCGGAATCGATCAGGGCGGTGCAACCTCTGATCTGCGGTTCGGGCGAACTACGATCGGAGCCGTTGCACAGCTCGATATTCTTCATCTTGCTGAGGAGCCGCGAACTTTGCGGCGCCGCCCACGCACTTGCAGAAAGGATGAGCAAAACCAAACCCGCGGCCCCAGCCATAACCGGAAGACGGAGCGGCAAAATTCGCTGCATTGGCATCGCGTACACCAAAAAGGGCTTTGCCCCGAGGCGTCGTGTCAGCAGCCTCGACAGATCTGAAGATTAGGCTTGTCGCGCTCTTCTACAGCAGGGGCTGCGCCCGGCGTTGCTCTGCTATTGGCCCTGTCTCTGCTTTCTTCGATCAGGGTGGAAAATTTGACGGATCCATCGTCGGCAATTTCGACGCGCGGGGTCGTGCCCCGGATGCCCATGGTCGCGACGGGGGTGTTGACTTTCATGTCGCCGCTTTTTGCAATCTTGCCGGCAACGAAGGTGAACGTGCCTTTGGTGAGGCTCAGCAGCGAAGAATTCGACTTGCTGTTCGGGTCATAAATAAACTCATTCATGACCATGCGCGCGTTGGGGGACAGATCGAACGCCGTTCCATCGGTGAACGTAATGCCGACGCGGCCATCGCTTCCGGTCGAGACGATATCGCCCAGATAAACAGAATCACCGACCTTGGCGCCGCCGGACTGACCGCCGAGGCTCGCCTGGATGACAACGGCGCTGACGTGCTCGATCGAGACCGAGCCCGCTGCCGTAACAACCTTGCCGATCGGCGTTATCGACGCACCCTGCACGGCGGGCTGCGGCGGAGCATTCTGTGAGAGTGCCTGGCCGGACAAAAACGCTCCGGCAAACAAAGCAACACCCGTTACTAAAACCGCTGATTTAGGCGCGCGCATCATCGACCCCTCTGGGCGGGTGTCCCCAAGTGTCCCCAAGCAAAACTAACAGTGTTACCGGGCCACTTCAACAACACGGGGGTTGAAGTCTCCCCCAAGCAACACCTTGGTAAAACCTGCGAATTGATGCCCTATGTTCCACAACACGACGTAAGCGCTTCAAAAGAAACCATTAATTTGAACCCTCTGGATCGTCTAACCGTTGATTTAAATTCTATTCAGGGCGATAGTTTTGGCCTAACAGGCACAGGCGCTGGCAGCGCAGTCAGATCAAAAAACACTGCCAAGGCCCGGCGCAAACCAAGAGGGGCGGGGCCAGTGTCCGGCCATCGTCGTTTTATGCCCGACGGCCAGGCGACCGGCTTTGCAGCAAATTTTGCAACAAAGCCGGCGGCAGGATCGGCATTGGTTGTCGGGCAAATCGAATCGGTCGTGGGGGCGTGCACGCTGACACGTCCGGACGGTGATCCCTTTCAGATCAAAATCGGCGACCCGATTTGCGGCGGCGACATCATAGAGACCGCGGCCGGCGGCAAGATCAGTGTTCGTTTCATCGACGGCACCGCATTCAATTTGTCCGACAGTGCACGCGTGGTCGTGAAAGAGTTCGGCGGCGATAGTGCCAGGCCGTCCGCTCTGTTCGATATCAGTCGCGGCACGTTTGCTTTTATTGCCGGCGAAATGGCGAAGCTCGGCGGGCTGCGCATTGAAACACCCTTTGCAAGTCTCCGGGGCCGCGCCCAGTCCGGCGGCATTGGAATGCTGTCGCTCGCATCCTTGTTTTTCGCCGCGCTGGAGTCCGCTCAAGCTGGTCCTACGCCAGCCGGCATAGAAGTAGGCGGCACAGAAGATGGTCAAATCAATTTCAGAGAATCTTCTGACATTCAGAATGCACCGTACGGCATCATTGAGCTGACGATCGGCGGCCGGACTATCTTCATCGACAATCCCTTTACCGAATACGTGGTGCGCGGGACGAGCGTCTCCCAGTTGCCGCTCACCCCGGCGCAACTTCTGCAGCACCAGGTTGAATCGAACAATGTGCAGAGCATCGCGGCCTTGGGCCAGGGGCCGACAGTTGGCGGTCCCAGCGGATCCGGCGGCCTTCCACCACCCGAGCCGCCTCCATTTGTCACGCCGATCAATATCTTTGTGCCGTCGAACCCAGGCGGCCCGATCGGCCCGACCGGCGGTGGGGGCGGCCCGGGAGGGAACGGTCCGAATAGTTTTATTCCGCCCCAGATTTTTGATAACGCGCCGCCGCCGCCACCCGGTCACCCGACCGCGCAACCCAACGGGACACCGGGCGCATCTATTCTGGACGAGAGCCCTCTCCCGCTGACTGGCGACGGCATTCATGTAGCGACCGCAAATCTTGCCAACAATTTTTCTCCGCCGGATTTCGGCCCTGACGGGCCAGGCGGCACAGTTTTCTCGCTGGTGTTGACCGGCTCGGATGTGCCGTCCGGGCTATTCGCGCTCGGTGTGAGCGGGGGCAAAGGCACGGAGATTGCGCTCAACCAATCGGGTAACACGATTACCGGTTCGGCAGATGGCAAGACCTATTTCACTATCAGCATCGACCCGACAACGGGCGAAGTAACCTTCGCATCGGCGGCCGACACTAGCATCTGGCATCCTATTCCCAACAATAGCAATGACACAGCAACGCTGACACTGGCGAGCGCCGACCTGCTGCAGGTCGTGCAGACCGTTACCGACTCAACCGGCGACGCCGCTTCGGCTTCCGTCGACCTGGGCACTGGCGTATTCGAGATCCGGGATGACGGCCCGACGGCACACATCGCGCTCGTATCGGAAGCAGGCGTCAGCGTCGACGAGACGGTGCCGAGTGGGGATGAGGGTCCTGATCCTTTTGCCGCTTATGGCACGCCGTTAGGCACCGCCACCGCAACGTTGGTGTCGACAGCTGGCAGCGAGTCCGGACAGGACAATTTCGGCGCAACGACCCACATCACGCTCTCGATAGTTGGCGGCGACGGGGCCGATTCCGGCCTGACCACCACGAACGGGACGCCGATTCACCTCTTCCTCAACGGCGGAATCGTCGAAGGCCGCGTCGAGGGGTCCGACGCTGTGGCGTTTGCAGTGTTGGTCGATGATGCCGGCCAAGTGACAGTCGCGCAGTATTTGTCGTTGCACCATCCGGATTCCGGCAATCCCGACGAGACGATCGGTTTGGCTGGCAAGATCGATGCCGTTGTGACGGTGACGGATGGCGATGGTGACGTAGCCACCGACACTGTCGACGTTGGAGCCGTGATCAGCTTCCATGATGACGGTCCGACGGCGACGTTTGACACGAACAATGTGAACGAGGGCGCGCTGCTGACGGTGAATGCGGCGTCGGGCGTGCTGACCAACGACGTGCCTGGCGCCGATGGTTTTGCCGCGGGCGGCGGGGTTGTCGGTGTTCGCAAGGCGAGCGGCGATCTGACCTCGGCGGTGACGACGGGCGCCGGCACGGATATTGCGGGCGATCACGGCACGCTGCATCTCAATGCCGACGGCAGCTACACCTACCAGGCGACGGCCAACGACATCAGCTCGAACACCACGGACGTGTTCGTCTACACGATCAAGGACGGCGACGGCGACCTCTCGACGACGACGCTGACCATCAACCTGGCCGACAGCGCGCTGCATGCCAGCGACGACGACGAGGTGACCGTCTACGAGAAGGCGCTCGATACCTCGATCACCGGCTCCGATATTGCGGCCGGCACGGTGACCGGCAGCCTGCCGGGCAGCCCGCTGGAGACCGACGCCTCCAACACGCTGACCGACAATGTGACGGGCGGCTTCGGCACCAAGACCTACGCGCTGGTGGGCTCTGCCACCGGCCTCTACGGCACCATCCAGATCAACAGCAACGGCAGCTATGTCTACACGCTGACCAAGCCGTTCGACACCAGCCCGGACGCCGACAACGGCGCCAACACCGAGCAGAACCGCGACAGCTTCACCTACCAGGTGACCGACAGCAACGGCAACACCAGCACCGCCACCATCTTCGTCGACATCGTCGACGACACCCCGACGGCGACGTTTGACACGAACAATGTGAACGAGGGCGCGCTGCTGACGGTGAATGCCGCGTTGGGCGTGCTGACCAACGACGTGCCTGGCGCCGATGGTTTTGCGGCGGGCGGCGGGGTTGTCGGTGTTCGCAAGGCGAGCGGCGATC
>DASSRJ010000066.1:0-60543 GCA_035701845.1 Pseudolabrys sp.
AGCCGATCCACGACCTCGACCGGCACCGCGCATGTGGTTGCCAGAGCTGCAATGGTTTCTTCGTATTTCCCCGCATTGGCGAATTCGGCAATGTCGCTCTCGCCGAGCTTGCGCTCCTTGTGTAACGCGCGGACCGCGGCAAGGGCCGCCGTATAGTTTCGCGGCGCGGCTTTTGCGGCGACCTCGTCGGTAACCTGCGCGAGAATGCGCCGGATTTCCGCTTGCGTTTCAGGTTTTGCTTTGGACAACAGGCGCTTCTGCACGACGTCGCTTGCCTGCATCAACAACTGACGGAAAAGACGCGGGGGGATGTCGGTGCGCATGCCGACCTTTTCCGCAAGAACGCCGTCTTGCTCCGCGCGCTTCGCAAGCGCTGTGAACGCGTTGGTCGAAAGCTGGGCATGAGGATTGTTGGCGATCGAACGTGCGACATCACGATTGCCACGCTCCACCAGGATGTCGGATAGCGCCTCGCCGATACCGAGACGGGTGGACATTGCGAGCAAGTGCGCCTGGCTCTTGGTTTCGGCGATGCGCATTAAATCGCGCTCGTCGATTCGAGCCTGCCTCAGGACGGGACCCGCGACATCGATGTCGTCATTCTTGGCGAGCGCGCTCAAGACACCGGTTGGCGCGTTTGGAACCGGCGCGATGCGACGGGCGAGTTCGGCGAGGGCCTTTGCTTCGATTTCTTCGATCAGGCAGCCAATAACATCATCGAACAGGGCGATGTGATCGGCGTTGAAGCTCGGCACGCCATCGAGAAACAGGGTGGTAATGCGGCGGAGCGTTTGCGCGCGCTTTTCCGCCGACCCGTGCTGGACGACGTCTTCCAGTTCCGGAAGCAGCGACGCGGGAACACCCATACAAAGACCTGCAAACCCTCAAAAAATGCTCGGGCCGGAGGGCTTTACGCAAATTTAAGGGCAGATTCTGAAGGAACGGTTAGTCGGCTAAGGGGCCGCCCGACCCTTGCACGGGCGTCAGAAATCGCTATATTCCGGGCGTTACTGACACCCTCATAACCAAACGGGTTTTGAGAGTGGGTCCCGCGGGGCCCGCTCTTTTTTGTTACCGGATGCCGACAGGCGAGATGTTGCAGAAGTTCGCGGCCAGCGCAGCGGATGAACCGCGGCTCATCACCGAGCCGGGGCTGCCGGCGCGCGTCGCCGTAATCGTGGAGCCGGTCATCGAAACACTCGGCTACCGCCTGGTGCGCGTGCGCGTATCGGGCGCCGAGGGCTGCACCGTGCAGGTCATGGCGGAGCGACCCGACGGCACGATGACTGTCGAGGACTGCGAGACGGTGTCGCGCGCACTGTCGCCGGTCCTCGACGTAGCGAACCCGATCGACCGGGCCTATCGGCTGGAGATTTCGTCTCCCGGCATCGATCGTCCGCTGGTGCGCAAGTCCGATTTCGAGCGCTATGCCGGACATCACGCCAAGATCGAGACCGCCATCCCGTTCGAAGGCCGCAAGCGCTTTCGCGGCGTGATCGCCGGAACCGAAGGCGAAGCGGTACGCATCCGCCGCGACGATGTTGCCGAAGGCGAACCTGCGGAAGTCCTGCTTCCGATCGAGGAAATGAGCGAAGCCAAGCTCGTCTTGACCGATGAGCTGGTGACGGAAGCGCTACGACGGGAAAAATCCGCCAAACGCGATGCCCGCGCGGCGCGGAGAGAACTACGACGCGAAGAAAGACATTCACGGCATCGGCCGCAGAGGCCTGCCGCTAAAGGAGGAGAATGAGCTATGGCTGTTAGTGCCAACAGGCTCGAACTACTGCAGATTGCCGATGCGGTCGCACGCGAGAAAGCGATCGACCGCGGCATCGTGATCACAGCGATGGAAGATGCGATCGCCAAGGCTGCGCGCTCGCGTTACGGCGCAGAAACCGACGTTCATGCTGAGATCGAACCAAAGACAGGCGATCTGCGGTTGACCCGCCACATGCTGGTGGTGGAAGCGGTCGAAAATCCGTCAAATCAGATTACGCTGGAAGAGGCCCGCAAGCACCACCCGGCCGCACAGGTCGGCGACACGATCGCGGATCCTTTGCCGCCGCTTGAATACGGCCGCATCGCCGCGCAATCGGCCAAGCAGGTTATCGTCCAGAAGGTGCGCGAGGCGGAGCGCGACCGGCAATACGCGGAATACAAGGATCGTATCGGCGACATCGTCAACGGCATCGTCAAGCGCGTCGAATACGGCAACGTCGTTGTCGATCTCGGCCGGGGCGAGGCGATCGTGCGGCGTGACGAGATGTTGCCGCGCGAAGTCTTCCGGAATGGCGACCGCATCCGTGCCTATATCTACGATGTTCGGCGCGAACCGCGCGGTCCGCAGATCTTCCTGTCGCGCACGCATCCGCAATTCACCGCCAAATTGTTCGCGCAGGAGGTGCCGGAAATCTACGACGGCATCGTTGAAGTCAAGGCGGTCGCCCGCGATCCGGGATCGCGTGCCAAAATCGCCGTGATCTCCCGCGATTCATCCGTCGATCCCGTCGGCGCCTGCGTCGGCATGCGCGGTTCGCGTGTGCAGGCGGTGGTGAACGAGCTGCAAGGCGAGAAGATCGACATTATCCCGTGGTCGCACGATATCGCCACGTTTGTCGTGAACGCGCTTGCACCGGCCGAAGTGGCGAAGGTTGTGCTCGATGAAGACAAGGAGCGTATCGAGGTCGTCGTTCCGGACCAGCAGCTGTCGCTGGCGATCGGACGTCGCGGCCAGAACGTGCGCCTTGCCTCGCAACTCACCGGCTGGGATATCGATATCCTGACGGAGCAGGAAGAGTCCGAACGTCGCCAGGCCGAGTTCGAGAACCGCACCAAGGTCTTTGTCGAGGCACTCAATCTCGATGAAGTCGTCGGTCAGCTGCTTGCCTCGGAAGGCTTCGGCTCGATCGAAGAGCTGGCGCTTGTCGACGAGAAGGAAATCGCCGGCATTGAGGGTTTTGATGCCGATACCGCGCGCGAGCTGCAGGAGCGCGCCAAGGAATACCTGGCGCAGCAGGAAGCCGAGCTTGATGAGAAGCGTAAGGCGTTGGGCGTCGAAGACGCGCTCAAGGACGTGCCCGGCGTGACCACCAGGATGCTGGTGGCGCTTGGTGAAAATGGCGTCAAGACTGTGGAGGATCTGGCAGGCTGCGCCACTGACGATCTGACCGGCTGGACCGAGCGCAAGGACGGCGAGACCAAGCACGAGCCGGGCTTTCTCGACGGGCTCGATGTTTCACGCGAAGACGCCGAGGCCATAATTATGCAGGCGCGCCTGAAGGCCGGCTGGGTCACGGAAGCGGAGCTCGCTCCGCCTCCCGCTGAACAAGCGGCCGAAGAGCCTGCACAGACGCAAGCCTGACGGAGTTGGCCCGACGATGCTGGCAATCGCGCAGGACGGAGAGCTCGACCGGGGAGCGACGAGTGTCGCCGCCGGGACCGAACGGACCTGCGCGTTGACACGCGAAGTCAGGCCGGTCTCCGACCTGGTGCGGTTTGTCGTGGGCCCCGCCGGAGAGGCCGTTCCCGACGTCAAGCGCAAATTGCCGGGCAGGGGCATCTGGGTCACCGCGACACGCGCTGCGATCGTTGATGCGACCGAGCGCAACGTGTTTGTACGGGGCTTCCGCAGAAAGGTTCACGTTCCCGACGATTTGGCGGCGCAGACTGAAAGGCTTCTCGAACGTGCGGCGCTCGACGCATTGGCGATCGCCGGCAAGGCTGGCGCAATTGTCGGCGGCTTTTCCAAGGTCGAGGCGGCGCTTGGCCGCGACGATATCCTGGCGCTGATCCATGCCGCCGACGCGGCCGACAATGGCAAACGCAAGCTTGCCGCCGCTTTGCAGCGCAATACCGGGGGCAAACCGGGCGAAATCGCCATCATCGACACGTTTAACGGCGCGCAATTGGATTTGGCATTAAGCCGCCCAAATGTGGTACATGCAGCCCTGCTTGCCGGACCCGGAAGCGAGACATTTCTCGCGCGCGTCGCGCGTCTGACGCGTTTTCGGACCGGCTTTTCGACCGATGCAGTTAGCGCGCATGCGCCGACGGGCGGCGCATAAGGAAACAGTACGGAATGAGCGAGACGAAGAACCCCGGCGAGAAAAAACTTAGCGTCTCCAGCAAGACGTTGACGCTCAAGCCTCGTTCCGAGACGGGAACGGTGCGCCAGAGCTTCAGCCACGGCCGCAGCAAGCAGGTCGTGGTCGAGAAGGTCAAACGGCGCGTCGTCGGCGGTGAAGCCAAGGCGGAAGCCCCGCCCGCGGCCGAGCCCAAGAAGCCTGCCGGCAAAGCGGCTGCAACGCCGGCTGCCGGCCGCGCTGCGGTGCAATCAGAGACGGCCACAAAGCCAAAGCCTTCAGGCGTCGTGCTCCGCACGCTGACAGAAGAGGAGCGGAGCGCCCGCGCCCACGCGCTCGCCGACTCACGCGTCCGTGAGGCTGAAGAGCGCAAAATTGCCGAAGAAGAAGCCCGCCGCCGCGCCAGCCGTGAAGCAACCAATCGCACCGAACGCGAGGCCGCCGAAGCGCGCAAGCGCGATGAAGAGGAACGACGCAAGCACGACGAGGAAACCAAACGCAAGGCCGGCGAGGTCGCCAAGAAGCGGTTCGGCGCGGAGGAGACTCCGCGCACTGGACCGGGCTCCCGCCTTGCACTCGAGGCCGACGATGATGAGGCGCCTCGCAGCCGCCGCGGACCCGGTCGACCGGCTGCGGCGCCACGCCCGGCACCGCGCAGCGGCGGAGAGAAGCAACGCGGCCGTCTGACCGTCATCAATGCGCTGAATGCTGACGATGTGCGCGAGCGCTCTGTCGCCTCATTTCGCCGACGTACGCAGCGGCTCAAAGGCATCGCTTCGGCGGAGCCGAAAGAAAAGCTCGTGCGCGAGGTCACAATTCCTGAAGCGATCACCATTCAGGATCTCGCCAACCGCATGTCCGAGCGCGCGGTCGACGTGATTCGCCTGCTCATGAAGCAAGGGCAGATGGCGACGCTCAATGACGTGATCGACGCCGACACCGCTCAACTGATTGCCGAAGAAATGGGCCACACCGTGCGCCGCGTGGCGGAAGCTGACGTCGAAGAAGGTCTATTCGACGTTGCCGACGATCCGGCGCAGCTCGCACCGCGTGCCCCGGTCGTCACTGTCATGGGTCATGTCGACCATGGCAAGACCTCGCTGCTCGATGCGATTCGTTCGTCCGACGTCGCCGCAGGCGAGGCCGGCGGCATCACGCAACACATCGGTGCTTACCAGGTCGCTGCTCCGTCGGGCGCCAAGATTACCTTCATCGACACGCCAGGCCATGCGGCTTTCACGGCGATGCGAGCGCGTGGTGCCAAGGTCACCGACATCGTCGTGCTGGTGGTCGCCGCCGACGACGGCGTTATGCCGCAGACGGTCGAGGCGATCCATCACGCCAAGGCCGCGAAAGTTCCGATCATCGTTGCGATCAACAAGATCGACAAGCCCGATGCCAAGCCGGACCGCGTGCGCACCGATCTGCTGCAGCACGAGATCCAGGTCGAGTCGATGGGCGGTGAAGTGGTTGATGTCGAAGTGTCGGCCACCAAGAAGACCAATATTGACCGGCTGCTCGAAATGATCGGGCTGCAGGCGGAAATCCTCGATCTGAAGGCGAATGCCGATCGCGCGGCCGAAGGCACGGTTATTGAAGCGAAGCTCGATCGCGGCCGCGGTCCGGTTGCGGCCGTGCTGGTCCAGCGCGGCACCCTGCATCCGGGCGATATCGTCGTTGCCGGCGCCGAATGGGGCCGCGTGCGGGCTCTCGTGTCCGACATCGGCGAGCCTGTCCATAGCGCGGGACCATCGACGCCGGTCGAAGTGCTGGGATTCTCCGGCACGCCGGACGCCGGCGACCGCCTGGCGGTCGTCGAAAACGAGGCGCGCGCACGCGAGGTTACGGATTACCGGGCACGACAGAAGCGCGAGAAGATGGCCGCACGTGCCACCGGCATGCGCGGCTCGCTCGAGCAGATGATGGCGCAGGCCAAAACGTCGGGCCGCAAGGAATTTCCGCTGGTGATCAAGGCCGATGTGCAGGGTTCGGTTGAAGCCATCATTGGCGCATTGGACAAGCTTGCAACCGACGAAGTCGCAGCCCGCGTTCTGCATTCAGGTGTGGGCGGTATTTCTGAGTCCGACGTCACCCTGGCCGAAGCGTCCGGAGTTCCGATCATCGCGTTCAACGTGCGCGCCAACAAGGAAGCGCGCGAGGCGGCCGAACGCGCCGGCATCGAAATCCGCTACTACAACATCATCTACGACCTGGTGGATGACGTAAAAAAGGCGATGTCGGGCCTGCTCGCTCCGACGCTGCGCGAGACCATGCTGGGCAACGCGCAGATTCTCGAGATCTTCAACATTTCCAAGGTCGGCAAGATCGCCGGCTGCAAGGTCACCGACGGCACCGTCGAGCGCGGTGCCAATGTGCGGCTGATCCGCGACAACGTGGTGATCCACGAAGGCAAGTTGTCGCAACTCAAGCGGTTCAAGGATGACGTGCGCGAAGTCGGCGCCGGCATGGAATGCGGCATGGCCTTCGAGAACTACCAGGACATGCGGCAAGGCGACGTGATCGAATGCTACCGGGTGGAGCAGATTCAACGCTCGCTGTGAGTCCAAGTCTCACAGCGCAGGTTAGACGCACCACCCATTTCCCCTGTCATGGCCGGGCCTGTCCGGCCATCCACGACGCACTTCCTTCGCCGAAGGAAGACGTGGATGCCCGGCACAAGGCTGGGCACGACAAATGAGAGTTCGAAACTTATGGCACGATATAAACAGTATCACCGCGACAGCGGTCCCGGTGGCGGCTCGCAGCGGCAGCTGCGCGTCGGCGAACTGGTGCGGCACGCGCTTGCCGACATGCTCACGCGCGGCGACGTGCACGACCCGGTGATCGAAGGGCACATGATCACGATTCCGGAAGTGCGGGTTACGGCCGACCTACGGCTCGCGACGATCTATGTTATGCCGCTTGGCGGGCGAGATGCCGATGAGGTCGTTGCCGCCTTCGAGCGGCACAAGAAATTTCTGCGCGCCGAAATCGCGCACCGCATCAATCTGAAATTTGCACCGGACATCCGCTTTCGGGTGGATGATCGTTTTGCCGAAGCCGAGCGCATCGACAGGCTGCTGCGGTCTCCGGACGTGCGGCGTGATTTAAAGCATGACGAGGACGGCGAGTGACCGAGCACGATCTGAATGAAATCGACGTTCGCTCCGTCAAAACGCCGGATGACGGGGGCGAGAGGCCGAAACAGAAGAAGCGCGACAAGCGCGACGTCCACGGCTGGCTGGTACTCGACAAGCCGGTTGGCATGACGTCAACGCACGCCGTGAGCGTGGTGAAGCGGCTGTTCAGTGCGAAGCGCTGCGGCCACGCCGGTACGCTTGACCCGCTCGCGTCGGGTGCGCTGCCGATCGCGCTCGGTGAAGCGACCAAAACCGTTCCGTTCGTAATGGACGGCCGCAAGCTTTATCGATTCACCATACGTTGGGGCGAGGAGCGCGATACCGACGACGCCGAAGGCCGCGTGGTCTCCGTCAGCGAGGAGCGGCCCTCGCCCGAAGCCCTTCGAGCCCTTTTGCCTGCCTACACAGGCCTCATCCAGCAGGTGCCACCGCGCTACTCGGCCATCAAGATCGAAGGCGAGCGCGCCTACGATCTCGCCCGCGACGGCGAGCAGGTGGAACTTGCGCCTCGGCCGGTCGAGATCGGCCGGATCGAGCTCGTTGACGTCCCGGACCGCGATCGCGCCGTGCTGGAAGCTGAGTGCGGTAAAGGCACCTATGTGCGCTCCTTGGCGCGCGATCTTGGCCGCGCTTTGGGCTGTTTTGGCCATGTCAGCGCCCTGCGGCGGGCCGCGGTGGGGCCATTCGGCGAAGAAACCATGATTTTGCTGGAACAACTTGAGGCTCTGTGCCATAGAGCCGCGTCCGGCGAGGGTAACCTCGCCGACGCTTTAATGCCCGTTGAGACCGCGCTGGACGACATCCCGGCGCTGGCCGTCAGCCGGGCAGACGCGGCAAGGCTGCAGCGAGGCCAGGCCGTCTTGTTGCGCGGACGGGACGCACCCAATTTCCGCGGTACGGTTTACGTGACGGTTTCGGGCCAACTTCTGGCTCTTGCCGAACTGGATCGTGGCGAGATCGTCCCCAAGCGCGTGTTCAACCTCGCCGGCCTGATGGGCAGAGCCGCGCGCAAGAAAGGATGACCGATGTCGGTAACCGCCGGCCGCAAGGCCGAAGTGATCAAGACTTATGCCAAGAAGCCCGGAGACACCGGGTCGCCGGAAGTGCAAGTGGCGATCCTGTCCGAGCGCATCAACAATCTCACCGAGCATTTCAAGACCCACGTCAAGGACAACCATTCCCGCCGCGGGTTGCTCAAGCTTGTCGGTCAGCGCCGCCAGCTGCTCGATTATCTGCGTCGCACGAACGAAGCGAGCTACAAGAATTTGATCGAGAAGCTCGGCATTCGCCGATGATTTGTTCCGCGCGGGGCGTTTGAGCCCGGCGCGTTTCGTAGAGCGGCGCGAGGACGCGATCGCTCGATTTAGCCGGCGGCGATGGGCGCGGCCGGCGATTTGGCAAGGGCCGATAAGGATCGCTCTTGCGACAAGGCAAGGTTCGAAACGCCATGGCAGGATCGCCAGACGCTGTTGCTTTCCGCACCGCGGTTACGCGCGACAGCTTCTCGCCGTCTTGCTCATGGCTTTCGGGGCTCGCCGGAAACCATGAAAGAAAGACACAATGTTCGATATGCATCGCGTTGAACTCGATTGGGGTGGCCGAAAGCTAACCCTCGAGACAGGCCGCGTAGCCCGCCAGGCCGACGGTGCGGTACTCGCCACCTACGGCGAGACGACCGTGCTTGCCGCCGTAGTGGCGGCCAAGCAGCCGAAGGAAGGAATCGATTTTCTCCCGCTCACCGTCAACTACACCGAAAAATATTACGCGGCCGGCCGCATTCCGGGTGGCTACTTCAAGCGCGAGCGCGGCCCGACCGAAAAAGACACTTTGACGTCGCGGTTGATCGACCGCCCGATCCGTCCGCTGTTCGCCGAAGGCTGGCGCTGCGATACCCAGGTCACGGTCACCGTGCTTTCGCACGACATGGAGAACGATCCCGACATCGTCGCGATGGTCGCAGCCTCCGCAGCGCTCACGCTGTCCGGCGCTCCCTTTATGGGACCGATTGGCGGCGCACGCGTCGGCTTCATTGGTAACGAGTATGTGCTCAATCCGGCTCTCGACGAGATGCCGGAAAGCCAGCTCGACCTCGTGGTCGCAGGCACCAATGACGCGGTGCTGATGGTTGAATCGGAAGCAAAGGAGCTGTCCGAAGATATCATGCTCGGTGCGGTGATGTTCGGCCACCGGCATTTTCAGCCGGTGATCGAGGCCATCATCAGGCTCGCCGAGAAGGCGGCAAAGGAGCCGCGCGAGCTCACGCTGCCCGACAACGTCAAGATCGAGAAGGAAATTCTCGGGCTGGTCGAGAAAGACCTGCGTGCGGCTTACTCGATCCCGCGCAAGCAGGAACGCCAGGATGCCGTCGCCGCCGCCAAGGCCAAGGTGATCGAGCACTTCTTCCCCGGCGGTGCCGAGAATCCGGATTTTGACAAGCTGCGTGTTGCGGCGGTCTTCAAGGAACTGGAAGCGAAGATCGTGCGCTGGAACATTCTCGACACCAACAAACGTATCGACGGCCGCGATCTCAAAACCGTACGCCCGATCGTGGCGGAAGTCGGTGTGCTGCCGCGCACTCATGGCTCCGCGCTTTTTACACGCGGCGAGACGCAAGCCTTGGTGGTTGCGACCCTCGGCACTTCGGAAGACGAGCAGTTTATCGACGCGCTGCAGGGAACCTACAAAGAAACGTTCCTGCTGCACTATAATTTTCCGCCTTATTCGGTGGGCGAAACCGGCCGTGTGGGTGCGCCGGGCCGCCGCGAAATCGGCCACGGCAAGCTGGCCTGGCGCGCCATCCATCCGATGCTGCCGACGCCGGCGGAGTTCCCCTACACCATCCGCGTCGTCTCCGAGATCACCGAGTCCAACGGCTCGTCCTCAATGGCGACGGTTTGCGGCTCTTCGCTCGCGCTGATGGACGCGGGCGTACCGCTGAAGCGTCCGACCGCCGGTATCGCCATGGGGCTCATTCTCGAGGACAAGCGCTATGCCGTGCTGTCCGACATCCTTGGCGACGAAGACCACCTTGGCGACATGGATTTCAAGGTCGCCGGCACCGAGCAGGGCGTGACCTCGCTGCAGATGGACATCAAGATCGCCGGCATCACCGAGGAGATCATGAAGGTCGCACTCGCGCAGGCGAAGGACGGCCGCCTGCACATTCTCGGCGAGATGGGCAAGGCGCTCACCGCCGCGCGCGCGGAGCTGGGCGAACATGCGCCGCGTATCGAGATGTTCAAGATCCCGACCGACAAGATCCGCGAGGTGATCGGCACCGGCGGCAAGGTGATCCGCGAAATCGTCGAGAAGACCGGGGCCAAGATCAACATCGAGGACGACGGCTCGGTGAAGGTTGCTTCTGCGAACGGAGAGTCAATCAAGGCGGCAATCAACTGGATCAAGTCAATCGCGTCGGATCCGGAAGTCGGCCATATCTACGAAGGCACTGTCGTTAAAGTCATGGACTTCGGCGCCTTCGTGAACTTCTTCGGTGCCAAGGACGGCCTTGTGCACATCAGCCAGCTCGCACCACGGCGCGTGAATAAAGTGACCGATGTCGTCAAGGAAGGCGACAAGGTGAAAGTGAAGCTGCTCGGCATGGACGAGCGCGGCAAGGTCCGCCTCTCCATGAAGGCAGTCGACCAGGCCACGGGCGAGGACATCGAAGGCAAGCAGCGGCCCGAAGGCAGCGATCAGCCGCAGGCGGCCCAGGGCGGCGCTGCCGAGTAATTCGACGCAGCACAAATGACAAAGGGCGGCGCAAGCCGCCCTTTTATTTTGTTTTGCGCATCGGCGTTTGCGATGCGCTGCCGAGCGATTGCTTGATGATTTCACCGAGCGCGGCGAAATCCTTCTTGCGCGGCGAAGTACGACGCCAGGCGAGACCGACGGAGCGCGTCGGCGCCGGCTCGGCCAGGCGCAACAATTTAACGCGTCTGTCGCGCGCCTCGGCTTTTGCAGCCACTCCCGGCAACAACGTGACTCCCAGTCCGTTCGCGACCATCTGCATCACCGTGGTCAATGAGGTCGCACCTAGCCCCGCCGGCTGATCGCGCCCGTTCCTCGCGCAGAACGCGAGCGCCTGATCACGCAGGCAATGGCCTTCTTCGAGCAGAATGAGGCGCCGCTGGTCGATATCATCGACGCTTACACGCCCGCGTTCCGGCAGCGGATCGCCCGCAGGCACAGCCAACAGAAACGCATCATCGAACAGTTTGAGCGTCTCGACGTCGGCGCCGTCGACCGGCAGCGCCAGCATCACGCAATCGAGATCTCCGCCCGCAAGCTCGTTCAGCAGAAGGCCGGTCTGCGTTTCCCGCACCTCGAGCCGAAGCTGCGGATAGCGCTTCTGAATAGGCGGAAGCAGGTGCGGCAGCAGGTACGGCGCAAGCGTCGGGATTATGCCGAGGCGCAGCGCACCGGTTAGGACGTTGCGGTGGCGGGCAAAATCCACGAGGTCGCGGGTGGCGGTGAGAATTCGCTCGGCGCGGCGCGCCACTTCGGCGCCGGTCTCGGTGAGAACGACCTCGCCCGGCCGCCGCTCGACCAGCCCGGTGCCGATCTCGCGTTCAAGTTCGCGCACCTGCATCGAAAGCGCCGGCTGCGTGACCGCGCATTCCTCGGCGGCGCGGCCGAAGTGACGGTGATGGGCAAGCGAAACCACGTACCGCAACTGGCGCAGGGTAATCATCCCGATAAGCTAGCCTTATCGGAGAGGCCATACAATACGATTAGACCTGATGGCTGCCGGCTCGTAAAAACGCCGTACGCGCGCGCCGAATATGAGCGTCATGCGCACCGACTCAATCAAAACGACCACGTTCGGAGGGAAAGATGGACGCAAAGACTGACGACAACACGGGCAAGTGCCCCATCACCCGCGGACACGTAAACCGCGACTGGTGGCCGAACCAGTTGGACCTCCAGGTTCTTCATCGGAACTCCACTTTATCCAATCCGATGGGGAAGGACTTTGACTATGCCAGGGAGTTCAAGAAGCTCGACCTGAAGGCCGTCATCAAGGACCTGCGTGCCCTGATGACGAACTCTCAGGAGTGGTGGCCGGCCGACTTCGGCCACTACGGCGGGTTGATGATCCGCATGGCGTGGCACAGCGCGGGCACCTACCGCATCACTGACGGCCGCGGCGGCGCCGGCGCCGGACAACAGCGCTTCGCACCGCTCAACTCCTGGCCGGACAATGCGAACCTCGACAAGGCGCGCCGGCTACTTTGGCCGGTCAAGCAGAAGTACGGCCGGAAAATCTCCTGGGCCGACCTGATGATCCTCGCCGGCAATGTCGCGCTCGAGTCGATGGGCTTCAAGACGTTCGGCTTCGCCGGCGGCCGCGCGGACGTGTGGGAGCCCGAAGAGCTCTACTGGGGTCCCGAGGGGTCATGGCTAGGCGACGAACGCTACAGCGGCGAGCGCCAGCTCGCGGAGCCGCTCGGCGCCGTGCAGATGGGCTTGATCTACGTCAACCCGGAAGGGCCGAACGGCAATCCGGACCCGATCGCAGCGGCCAAGGACATCCGCGAAACGTTCTTCCGCATGGCGATGAACGACGAGGAAACCGTCGCGTTGATCGCCGGCGGCCACAGCTTCGGCAAGACCCACGGCGCCGGCGATCCCTCGCTCATTGGTGCGGAGCCGGAAGGCGCCGCCCTCGAGGATCAAGGCCTCGGCTGGAAGAGCAAGCACGGCACCGGCGTCGGCGCAGACGCCATCACCGGCGGCCCCGAGGTCACCTGGACGCAGACGCCGACGAAGTGGAGCAACCTCTTCTTCAAGAACCTGTTCGAAAACGAATGGGAGCCGGCGAAGAGCCCGGCCGGTGCGAAGCAGTGGAAGGCGAAGGGTGCGGAAGCCTCCATCCCGGATGCTTTCGACAAGTCAAAGAAGCATGTGCCGACCATGCTGACGACGGACCTTTCGCTGCGGCTCGATCCGGCTTACGAGAAAATCTCGCGGCGCTTTTATGAGAATCCGGACCAGTTTGCGGATGCGTTTGCCCGCGCCTGGTTCAAGCTCACGCACCGCGACATGGGTCCGCGCGCACGCTATCTCGGCTCGCTGGTGCCGAAAGAAACGCTGATCTGGCAGGACCCGATCCCCGCAGTGGATCACAAGCTGATCGCGGACAAGGACATCGCGGCGCTGAAGGCGAAGATCCTCGCCTCCGGCCTGTCGGTGTCGCAACTGGTGTCGACCGCCTGGGCGTCGGCGTCGACGTTCCGCGGCTCCGACAAGCGCGGCGGCGCGAACGGCGCGCGCATTCGTCTCAGCCCGCAGAAGGACTGGGAGGTCAACCAGCCGGCGCAGCTCAAGGCAGTCCTGCAAAAGCTCGAAGCGATACGGCAGAAGTTCAGCAAGAAGGTGTCGCTTGCCGACCTGATCGTTCTCGGCGGATGTGCCGCGATCGAGAAGGCCGCGAAGGATGCCGGGCACAAGGTGAAGGTGCCCTTCACCCCGGGGCGGATGGACGCCTCGCAGGAGCAGACCGACGTCGAATCCTTCGCGCCGCTTGAACCGCGCGCGGACGGCTTCCGCAACTACATCAGCGGCCAGCGGCAGTTCATGAGTCCTGAAGAGGCATTGGTGGACCGCGCGCAATTGCTGGGGTTGACAGCGCCCGAGATGACGGTGCTCATCGGCGGCCTGCGCGTGCTCGGCGCCAATACCGGCGGCTCCAGGCATGGGGTCTTCACCAAGAAGCCCGGAAAGCTGACGAACGATTTCTTCGTCAATTTGCTCGACATGGGCACGACCTGGTCGCCCACCGGCGACAACGTTTACGAGGGGCGCGACCGCAAGACAAACGCAGTCAAGTGGACCGGCACGCGCGTCGATCTGATTTTTGGTTCGCACTCGCAGCTGCGCGCCCTCGCGGAGGTCTATGCGTCCGCGGACGCGAAAGAGACGTTCGTGAAGGATTTCGTGGCGGCGTGGACCAAGGTGATGAACGCGGATCGGTTCGATCTCGCCTGACCTGTCCATTCAGGCAGCAGAGCAAAACAAGCTGGCACAGATCGAAAACGGCCGGGAATTCCCGGCCGTTTTTGTCGCAGCTATTGCGCGGGATGATGAGATTATGCGCCGCCATCCCCGTCAGAGGCCCCACCCGCCTTAAGCGCATCCGGCTGTGGCATGGCGATGACGTTGTAGCCCGAATCGACAAAGTGAATTTCTCCGGTCACGCCGGTGGAAAGATCGGACAAAAGATAGAGGCCAGCGCCGCCCAACTCCTCAAGCGTGACGCCCCGGCCGAGCGGCGAATACTTTTGCTGGAAAGCAAACATGTAGCGCGCATCGGTAATCCCGGCGCCCGCGAGCGTGCGAATAGGGCCCGCCGAAATCGCGTTGACGCGTATCTTCTGTGCTCCGAAATCGACAGCGAGATAGCGCACCGAGGCCTCGAGCGCAGCCTTGGCTACGCCCATCACATTGTAGTTCGGCATCGCGCGCAGCCCGCCATTGTAGGTGAGCGTCACCATCGCGCCGCCGTTCGGCATCAGCGCCGCGGCGCGTTTCGCCGCTTCGGTAAAGGCGTAGCAGGAGATCACCATCGTGCGGATGAAATTTTCGCGTGTGGAATCGGCGTAACGGCCCTTCAATTCATTCTTGTCGGAAAAGGCGACGGCATGCACGAGGAAGTCCATCGTGCCCCACTGCTTCTTGATTTCAGAAAATACGGCGTCAACCGAAGCAATGTCCTCGACGTCGCAGGGCATCACGAAGGACGAGCCCGCCTCCTCCGCCAGCGGCTTCACGCGCTTGGCCAGCGCATCGCCTTGATAGGTGAAGGCGAGCTTTGCCCCGTGCTGCGCCAGTGTCTTCGCGATCCCCCAGGCGATCGAGTGGTCATTGGCGACCCCCATGATCAGCCCGCGTTTGCCCTCCATTAACCCCGGCATCCTCGGCCTTTCCATCACCGTGCCCGGCCTGCGCCGGGTATTCCGCACTGGTCGCCCCGCTTCCGTGCTCGAAGACGCGTATGGCCGGGACGAGCCCGGCCATACGGTCACCAGCTATCCTCGCGCAATAAGGTCATTAATCACGCATCCAACCGCTTGAAGACAACGGACGCGTTGGTGCCGCCAAAACCGAAAGAATTCGACAGCACGCAGCCAAGCGCGACATTGTCCTTGCGTTCGCGCACGATTGGAATGTCGGCGAACGCAGGATCAAGATTTTCAATATTGGCACTTTCGCAGATAAATCCGCTCTGCATCATGAGCAGCGAGTAGATCGCCTCCTGAACGCCGGTCGCACCGAGAGAGTGGCCCGTCAGCGACTTCGTGGCCGAGATCGGCGGACACCTGGAGCCGAAGACCTCGCGGATGGCTTCGATTTCCTTGATGTCGCCAATCGGCGTCGAAGTGGCGTGCGGATTGATGTAGTCGACCGGTATTTTCACGTTCTCCAGCGCCATGTTCATGCAGCGCACGGCGCCCTCGCCGGACGGTGCAACCATGTCGTAGCCGTCGGAGGTGGCCCCGTAACCGGCGACTTCGGCATAAATTTTGGCGCTGCGCGCTTTCGCGCGCTCGAGCTCTTCAAGTATCAACACGCCCGCACCGCCGGCGATGACGAAGCCGTCACGGTCTTTGTCGTAGGCGCGCGATGCCTTTTCCGGCGTCGCGTTGAACTTCGACGACATTGCGCCCATCGCATCGAACAGCACCGAGAGCGACCAATCCAGCTCCTCGCAGCCGCCGGCGAATACCAGATCCTGCTTGCCCCATTGAATTAGTTCGGCGGCGTTTCCGATGCAGTGGTTCGAGGTCGCGCAGGCTGACGAAATCGAATAGTTCACGCCCTTGATCTTGAACCAGGTGGCGAGCGTGGCGGACGCCGTCGAAGACATCGCCTTCGGAACGGCAAACGGGCCGACACGCTTGGGGCCCTTGCTGCGCGCGGTATCGGCGGCGTCAATGATCGCGCGGCACGACGGCCCGCCCGATCCCATCACGATCCCGGTACGCTCGTTTGAAATCTCGGCCTCCTCGAGGCCGGCGTCCCTGATCGCCTGCTCCATCGCAACGTGGTTCCAGGCGGCGCCGCCGCCGAGAAAGCGCATCGCGCGGCGATCGACCACTTCCTCCGGATCGAGCCGTGGTGCCCCATGCACCTGGCAGCGGAAACCAAGTTCTGCGTATTTGTCCGCCCGCACGATGCCGGATTTCGCCTCGCGCAGACTCGCCAGAACTTCCTGCGTATTGTTGCCGATGGACGAAACGATGCCCATTCCGGTGACGACGACACGTCGCATATTGATATGACCCTTAAGATCCCCGCCGCGGTTTATTGTTGATTGGGCCACAGATTGGCCGCCTGAGGCAATTCCGCAAGGCCTCAGGCTCAGGCGCTGCCCGGTTGCAAAGCCTCGTCCTGCTTGAACAATCCGACTTTGAGGTCGCTGGCGCGGTAGATGATATTCCCGTCCGCGGACAGCCAACCATCGGCGATGCCCAGGACGAGCTTTGAGCGCATGACACGCTTGATATCAATGCCGTAGATCACCTTCTTTACGGTCGGCAGCACCTGGCCGGAGAACTTCAGCTCTCCCAGACCAAGCGCCCTGCCCTTGCCCGGCGCGCCCAGCCAGCCAAGGAAGAAGCCGACGAGCTGCCACAAAGCATCGAGCCCGAGACAGCCCGGCATCACCGGATCGCCCTTGAAGTGGCAAAGGAAAAACCAGAGGTCGGGCTTTACGTCGAGCTCGGCGCGAATAAGACCTTTGCCGTGCTCGCCGCCCTCTTCCTTGATTTCCGCAATGCGATCGAACATCAGCATCGGGGGCAATGGCAGCTGCGCATTGCCGGCGCCAAAAAGTTCGCCGCGGCCGCACGCCAGCAGATCTTCGTATTCGAAGCTGTGCCGCCGCGCTTCCATCGCGATCGCATCCCCATATTCGGGGCTTGGCTGAACTACCATGCCCAAGTTGGTAACATACCAAGCCTAGCGGGCAAAGATGGCGCCGGCCTGATACAGCCGTGGATTCGCGCTGAAACCCGCGACAATCTTGCCTTTCTATCAATTGCGAAGCGGTTGCATCTGCAGGGGCGTTTTCGTATATGATGGAAATGCGAAGGTTTTTGGCTGGCTCGCGTGGTGGGCTGGCCGTTCAGGTGTGAAGGATAATGACGCTAACGCGTACTTCAGTGATCCCGAAGGTGGTGACCGACGTCGGCCATTCGCCGGACCGATCGGCTCTCAACGGCTGCCCCTGGCACGACGTGAAGGCGATGCTCCGCGAGGTGGGGCTGCGTCCGACCCGCCAGCGTATGGCATTGGGCTGGATCCTTTTCGGCAAGGGCGACCGCCACCTTACTGCCGAGATGCTCTACGAAGAAGCAACGCGCGCGAAAGTTCCGGTATCGCTGGCGACAATCTACAACACGCTGCATCAGTTCACGGAAGTCGGCCTGCTCCGCCAGGTCGCGGTCGATGGCTCAAAGGCCTATTTCGATACCAATGCGACGGCGCACCATCATTTCTACGTCGAAGGCGAAGATAAGGTGCTCGACATTCCAGACGCCGAGGTGATCGTCGGCAAGACACCGTCCCCGCCGGAAGGCTACGAGATCGCCCGCGTCGACGTCGTTGTGCGGCTGCGCCGCAAGAGCTGAAGAACGCGTTACAATCCGATTTTTCCTTAAGAGGCCGGGCCGCATCCCGGCCTTGTCGTTTGAGGGCGGACGGTCCGCAAATTCCGCCAACGGACCATGCGGGCGTTGTGGTCCTCTTAACGCGCGTCGTTTGAGTCGATACGGTGATAGCTGAAATCGGAGGCAGGCATGAAACGGCGGGACTTTCTCCGGAGCGGTGCGTTTGTTTTGGCTGCACGACTTGCGGCCACTGTTTTACCGGCGGCTCTGGCAACAACAACATCGGTCAACGCTCAGCAGGCAGCACCACGCCCGCACATCGTTTATATCGTTGCGGACGATCTTGGCTGGAAAGACGTCGGGTTTCACGGTTCCGACATTACGACGCCAAATATCGACAAGCTTGCACGGGACGGGGCGCGCCTCGAACAATTCTATGTTCAGCCGATGTGTACGCCGACCCGGGCGGCGCTCCTTACCGGACGCTATCCGTTCCGGTACGGCCTGCAAACGGCGGTCATTCCGACTCCAAGCAAATACGGCTTGCCCACCGATGAATGGCTGCTGCCGCAGGCTCTCAAGGAGGCGGGCTACAGGACAGTCATGGTCGGCAAGTGGCACTTGGGCCATGCCGATCGCAAGTACTGGCCTCGCCAGCGCGGCTTCGACTATCACTACGGCGCAATGGTCGGCGAAATCGACTACTTCACTCACACTTCGGGGAACGTGAAGGATTGGTTCCGCAACAACCGGCCGGTTAAAGAAACCGGCTACGTGACTCACTTGTGGGGCAGAGATGCGGTCGCCCAGATAAACGCACACGATTCAAAAACGCCATTGTTTCTCTACCTCGCCTTCACAGCACCTCACGCTCCATATCAGGCCCCGAAGGAATATCTCGACAAATACAAGCAAATCGATGATCCGACGCGACGCGCCTATGCGGCCATGGTTACCGCCATGGACGACGAGATCGGTCAGGTTGTCGCCGCACTCGAAAAAAAGAAAATGCGCGAAAACACGTTGATCGTCTTCATGAGCGACAATGGCGGCAACCGCACGGCCATGCTCTCCGGAGATGTCGATGTGTCGAAGCTGAAGCTGCCGGCCGACAACGGTTCGTATCGCGGCGGGAAAGGAATGTTGTACGAGGGCGGCACTCGGGTTGTCGCACTCGCCAACTGGCCGGGCCGCATTAAATCCGGCGAGGTCAAAGAAGTCATGCACGTGGTGGACATGTTTCCGACGCTTGGCGGACTCGCAGGGGCCAACCAGAAAAAGGGAAAGCCGCTTGATGGAATCGATGTTTGGTCCACCATCAGCGACGGCAGACCTTCGCCGCGTCGGGAAGTCGTTTACAATATAGAGCCGTTCCGTGGCGGTTTGCGGGAAGGTGACTGGAAGCTCATCTGGCGAACTCCGCTGCCATCGGCTGTGGAGCTCTATAACATTGCGCAAGATCCTTTTGAGAAGACCAACGTTGCTGACAAAAATCCGCAGATCGTCAAGGAACTACAAAAGCGGATTGAGGAACTGGCGCGGGAAAGCGCCAAGTCTCTTTTCCTCGTGGACGCATTCACTGCGGTCAAAGCTTCCACTCATGGACCGCCAGCGCTGCCAAGCGAGGATACATTCTTCACACAGGGCGATTAAACGCTCACCATCAATGTCTTAAGCATGTCAGCAATGTCGGACAGGGGGCGATCGAACGAACTATTCCACTTTCTCGTTCGGATAGGCGCCCCACAAACGCTCCTGGCGGATATAACCTTCAAAGCCTTTCCCGCTGAACTGGCACCAGTTGCCGTTGCAGGACTTGAGCGACCCGAGCACGCCCGACTGCAGCCGGGCCGTGACGGCGGATTCGATATCCGCGCTCTCGAACAGCGGCACGAGTTCTTCTTTGGACTTCGGAACCACCATTGCCGTGCGCTTGCCGGACAACAATGAGTGATAAACCCAGCCTTCGGCACCTTCCCAGTCCCGGATGCGGCGCCAGTTCTCGAATTCGGCGGTAATCTCGACCGGCATACCCGCATGGGTATAGACCCACCGCACCTCCTGGTCCTTATTCGGACCCGAGCGGACGTTGACGCGGTCAGACTTGAGGCTGACGAAACGCGGGATCGGAAGGCCACTGACCGAGCCGGTGGCAACCTCGCCCGCCGCCCGCGCAGGACCGGGCTGTAGGGCCGCAATCCCGGCCGCCAAAGCGAAGGCACTCAATGCGGTCCGGAAGCTTTGTGTTGTCAGGGCCATCTGGTAGGAAAAGCAAGGATTTCGCCTGACGCGCAGTGTCGGCGAGCACGGTTAAAGAGGGCTAAACCGGCACTTCCCAGGCGGTGGTGCCGCCAATTTCCGCAGTCGAGAGTCTATGGCGAAGACGAAAAAGCCGCTGGTTATTGTGACGCGCAAGCTGCCCGATTCAGTCGAGCTGCGGATGCGGGAACTTTTTGACACCCGCCTCAATCCCGACGACAAGCCAATGACGCAAAGTCAGCTCGCCGAAGCGGTAAAGACCGCGGACGTTCTGGTACCGACGGTCACCGACCGAATCGACGCCTCGGTGCTCAGCAAGTCGGGGGAACAACTCAAGCTTATCGCCAATTTCGGCAATGGCGTCGACAATATCGACGTCGCAACCGCAATCCAGCGCGGAATAACCGTCACCAACACGCCCGGCGTCCTCACCGAAGATACGGCGGATATGACGATGGCCCTGATTCTTGCGGTGCCTCGCCGGCTGGTAGAAGGCTCTCATATCCTGACTTCCGACAAGGACTGGACCGGCTGGTCGCCGACCTGGATGCTCGGGCACCGCATCTGGGGCAAGCGGCTTGGCATCATCGGAATGGGGCGGATCGGTCAGGCGGTTGCGCGTCGGGCACGCGCATTCGGGCTGCAGATTCACTATCATAACCGCCGCCGGGTGGCGCCCAAGATCGAGCAGGAACTCGACGCAACGTATTGGGAAAGCCTCGATCAGATGTTGGCCCGCATGGACATCGTGTCGGTCAACTGTCCGCACACGCCGGCGACCTACCATCTCCTTTCGGCGCGCCGTCTCAAGATGCTGCGTCCGGAGGCCTATATCGTGAATACCTCGCGCGGTGAGGTGATCGACGAAAATGCACTCGCGCGGCTGATTGAGTCCGGCGATATCGCCGGCGCCGGGCTTGACGTGTTCGAGCATGAGCCAGCGGTAAATCCGAAGCTGGTGAAGCTGGCGCGGGGCGGAAAGGTCGTGCTTCTACCACACACCGGCTCGGCGACGATCGAAGGCCGCGTCGATATGGGTGAGAAAGTTATCATCAACATCAGAACGTTCATGGACGGCCACCGGCCGCCAGATCGAGTCCTACCCTCGATGTTGTGACAGATCCCTCATGGTCGGCTTGCTCCCGTTGAGCGGATTGTCCGGATCCCACGCATAACTCAGCGTCTCGAAACGCATTGAGCGCGCATCGACCATGAGAAGACGGCCGACCAGACCCTCGCCAAAGCCGACGATTTCACGGATTACTTCCAGCGCCATCAGCGAGCCGAGCACACCGGGTAACGCGCCGAGAATGCCGGCTTCGGCGCAGGCAGGCACGGCGCCGGGTGGCGGCGGTTCGGGAAACAGACAACGGTAAGTGGGATTCGGCGTGCCGCTCGCGGACGTCTCGTGCGCGCGTACGGAGGTGAGTGATCCATCGAACGTTCCGACAGCGGCCGTCACGAGCGGTCTTTTCGCGAAGTAACAGGCGTCAGAAACGAGATAGCGGGTCGCGAAATTATCGGAACCATCGGCGACGATGTCGTAGTCCCTGATCAGATCGAGCGCGTTCGCCGCCGTCAGTCGCATGTGGTGAGTCCTGACGCCGACGTGTGGATTGAGACTCTTCACCGCGCTTGCCGCGCGTTCGACCTTTGGCTTGCCGACGTCGGCGGTAGCAAAAATTATTTGCCGCTGCAGATTCGAAAGCGACACACTGTCGTCATCGACGATGCCAAGCGTGCCGACACCTGCTGCAGAAAGATAGAGCAGCACCGGTGCACCGAGGCCGCCGGCGCCGACGACAAGCACGCGCGCGGTCTTGAGCTTCGCCTGACCAGGCCCGCCCACTTCGCGCAAGACGATATGGCGGGCATAGCGTTCAAGTTCGCTGGCATCGAGCATCGTGGTTAACCGTATAGGGTGGCGGAAAGCTTTGGGCCAGCCCTCTTGCTGCTCTGTGCGACGGTGCGCCGTCCCCAAGGCCGCCTTGCAGATCGGTCTCCATCGGCTAAGGTGGCGAAAACCCCGTGGGGACGGCGTCATAATGCGTGTGTCTGGGCTGACGGTCGCCTTTGCACTTTTGCTCGGCGCCGCAATTGCGGCGGCGCAAGAGTCGCCCGGGATTCAACCTGCGCCGGCGCAACCGCACACGAAAGTAAAACCCAAGGCCAGGATTGCAAAGCCAGCCGCGCCGAAGATTTCCGCGCCTGCGACAGCCGCCGCCAAAACGGCGGCGGTTACACCAGAGCCGGTCAAATTTGACTCATCTGCCGAGCCGGGGCTTTCCGCCGGCGAGCGGCTGAAGATCCAGTCCGCGTTGCTGTGGTCGGGTGACTACACCGGCTCGATCAACGGGGATGATCCGCTCACCTCCGCAATCAGGAGCTATCAGAAACGGTCAAAGTCAAAGATCACCGGCGTTCTATCGTCAGTCGAGCGCGCGAATTTGCTTGCGGCCGCCCAGTCGCATGAAGACGAGTTCGGCTGGACCGTTGTCGTCGACCCGGCTACCGGCGTGCGCATCGGCCTGCCGATGAAACTGGTGCCGCAGGCGCGCGATACGCCGCGCGGAACGCGCTGGTCGGCGAAGCACGGCGAGGTGCAGGTCGAAACGTTCCGCATCAAGAATTCCGAGCTCAAACTCGCCACCTTGTTCGAACAGCAGAAGAAGGAACCGTCGACGCGCAAGATCGAGCAGAGCGCGCTGCGCGATGACGGCTTTGTCATTACCGGCATGCAGGGCCTGAAGAAATTCTCCGTGCGGGCCTACGCGCGCGATGGCGAAATTCGCGGCGTCACCGTGCTTTTTGATCAGATGATGGAGACGATTGTCGCGCCGGTAACAGCAGCGATGGTGAGCGCATTCTCGCCGTTTCCCGAGCGCAGCCTGCCATTCGCAGCTCCGGCAAAATCGGTCGAATACGGAACCGGGCTGGTCGTGAGCGCGCGCGGCCACATCGTCACCGACCGCAAGCTCGCGGCGGGGTGTCAGGTTATTATCGCGGATGGTCTCGGCGACGCCGATCGCGTCGCCGAGGATCACGATCATGGGTTGGCGCTTTTGCGTGTCTATGGTCCGCGCAAGCTGTTCCCGCTTGCCTTCGCGGCGGATCCCATTCGCAAGGGCGACCTGACATTGGTCGGCATTCCCGATCCGAAGGAACAGAACGGCGCCAAAAAACTCACCGAGATCAGGGCGCGTTTGGGCGAGAATAACGCCATAGAACTGCGGCAGCCGGTGCCGATGGCCGGTTTTTCGGGCGCAGCTGCCATTGATACGCAGGGCCAGGTTCTCGGCCTGATGGAGATGCGGAGCTTCGTGCTCGCAAGTACCGAGCCCGCGGCGCCGCCGGTGCGGTTGATCACCGCGGAAACGATTCGCACCTTTCTCGGCAGACACAACGTGCCACCCGCCACGACCGGCGGCGATGCCAGGTCGGCGGTCGTGCGCGTTATCTGCGTTCGCAAATAGCTATTTGTTCTTCCACTTCGGCGCGCGCTTTTCGACGAAGGCTTTCATGCCTTCCTTCTGATCTTCGGTTGCGAACAGCGCGTGGAAAATACGCCGCTCGAAGACCACCCCTTCCGAGAGCCCGCTTTCGAACGCCCGATTGACCGCTTCCTTGGCGGCGAGAACCGACGGCAATGACATGTTGGCAATGGTGTCGGCGACTTTCATCGCTTCATCCATCAGGTTCGCGGCCGGCACGACGCGCGCCACCAGGCCGGATTTTTCCGCTTCCGCAGCGTCCATCATGCGGCCGGTCAAGATCAGGTCCATCGCCTTGGCTTTGCCAACGGCGCGCGTCAGACGTTGCGTCCCCCCGATACCGGGAATGACGCCGAGCTTGATTTCCGGCTGGCCGAATTTTGCGTTGTCGGCGGCGATCACGACATCGCTCTGCAACGCAAGCTCGCAACCGCCGCCAAGCGCAAATCCCGCCACCGCAGCGACGATCGGCTTGCGCGCGTGCGCCAAGGCATCCCAGTTCGAGACGAAATCGCCCAGGTAGGCCTCGATGAACGGCTTGTCCGCCATTTCCTTGATGTCGGCACCCGCAGCAAATGCCTTGTCGTTTCCGGTGACAAGCATGCAGCCGATCTTGTCGTCCGCATCGAAGGCCTCGATCGCCCGCGTCAGCTCGGCGATCAGCGCCCTGTTGAGCGCATTGAGCGCCTGCGGACGGTTGAGGCGAACAACTCCGACACGGCCCTTTGTTTCGACGATGATGTTCTCGTAGGTCATGGCTGATCCTGCTTCAGTCGAGCTTTGCGCCCGAGCGTTTCACCACATCCGCCCATTTGGCGGAATCGGCTTTGATTATCGCCGCGAACTCCCCGGGCGTGCCGCCACCCGGCTCATCGCCGAATTTGGAAAATTTTTCGAGGAAGGCCTCCGACTTGAGCGCCCTGTTAACCGCCGCATTCAGCTTGTCGACGATCGGCCGCGGTACGCCCGCCGGCGCGATTACACCGGTCCAGGTCGCGGCGACGTAGCCGGGCACACCTGCCTCCGCAACCGTCGGCAAATCCGGAAACGAGGGTGAACGGTGGTCACCGGTAACCGCCAGTGCGCGGACCTTCCCGTCACGGCCAAAAGGCGCGATGGATTGCAGGCTTTCGAACATCAAGTCGACATGCCCCGCAATCAGATCGTTGATCGCGAGCGAACCGCCGCGATAGGGCACGTGTACGATCTTCGTTCCGGTCATATGTTTGAAAAGTTCGGCACCGACGTGACCAGGCGAGCCATTGCTGGACGAAGCATTGGTGAGCTTTCCGGGATGCTGTCTGGCGTAATCGATCAGCTCCTTGACCGAGTTCACGGGCAGCTTCGGCGAGACTGCGAGCAACATCTGTCCGCGCGTAACGATGGCCACCGGCTGGAAGTCACGTTCAATGTCATAGGGCAACTTCGAAACCATGTGGCGCGTGATCGCGAGCGCGCCGATTGGCCCCATACCGATGGTGTAGCCGTCGGGAGGAGACTTGGCGACCAGGTCAAGCCCGATCGTCAGCGCGCCCCCGGGACGATTATCGACGATGATCTGTTGTCCGAGTTCCTGGCTCAGCGCCGCCCCCAGAAGCCGCGCGGCGTTGTCGGTGGCGCTGCCCGGCGCCTGCGGCACGATCAGGCGGATGGGATGGTCGGGATAATCCGCAGCCGATGCGACGGTTATCGTCGCGACGAGGCAAACAAAAGCGATACCGAATGTCCGCATGACTTTCCCCGGAGACCTGGCTCGGCCTTTTCACTTTGACATTGCCGGCCTCAGCCCGGCAATCCATGACATGACCGCCAAGCGGTTACTTCTGACAACTCGGGCAATAGAAGGTTGAGCGCCCCACCTGCACAATGCGTTTGATCCTGCCTTTGCAGCCAGGGCACGGCTCGCCCTCACGATCATATACCCTGAAATTGTGCTGGAAATCTCCGAGCGAGCCGTCGGCGCGCCGGTGATCGCGCAGCGAGGACCCACCGGCCTCGATTGCATCCAAAAGCACCGCCTTGATGGCTTCGACCAATCTTTCGGCGCGATCGTTCGGTCTGCCGTTGCGGTCGGCGATCGTCGAGGCCTGACGCTTGGGCGAGAGCCGCGCGCGAAACAGGGCTTCGCAGACATAGATATTGCCGAGTCCAGCCACAACGCGCTGATCACTGAGCGCCGCCTTCAGCGACGTCTTCTTGCCGGCGCATGCTTTCGCCAGCATCGCCGCATCGAATTCGTTACCTAGCGGCTCGGGTCCGAGCGCACGCAGCTGCGGCTCCTGTTCGAGCCTCGCACGAGGCACCAGCTTCATCGAGCCGAAGCGACGCGGATCGTTGAACGTCACCGTCGCACCGTTCGACATATGGAAGACAATGTGATCGTGCGCGGTGCTCCTGGATCGCTCATGATAGTACGTCCTGGGTGCACTGTTTTTACCCACGCGGAATGATCCGGACATGCCGAGGTGCATCAGCAGCACGTCGCCTGACGAAAGATCGGCGAGCAGGTATTTCGCACGACGTCCCAATCCCTCGACGAGCTGACCACGCAGCCTTTGCGCAAAGCCTTTCGGCAGCGGCCAGCGGAGGTCGCCGCGCCGCACCTCGACTTTGTCGAAGCGCTCGCCTTCCATGGCGGGTGCGAGACCGCGGCGCACGGTCTCGACCTCCGGTAATTCGGGCATGATTAACCGCTCCCGCGCTGACACATAGCGCCCTCAAGGTCCCCGCGCTATGGTCTTGCCCGCAAAGGACTATCAGCCATGGCCACTGGCGGCGAGCAGACTCATTTCGGCTATCAGAGCGTACCCCTTAAGGACAAGCAGGGACGTGTCGATGACGTGTTTCATTCGGTCGCCCACCGCTACGACCTGATGAATGACCTGATGTCTGGCGGCCTGCATCGCGCGTGGAAAGATGCGCTGGTGACGGCGGTCAATCCGCCCAAGAGCGGACGCAATTTTCACGTGCTCGATCTTGCCGGCGGTACCGGAGACGTCGCCTTCCGCATGGTCGAGGCGGGCGGCCACGGCACCCGCGTCACCGTCTGCGATATCAACGCCGATATGCTCCAGGTCGGACGCGAGCGCGCCGCGGCACGCGGGCTCGACGCCGTCGTCACTTTCGACTGCGGCAACGCCGAAGACCTGGCCTATCCCGACCGTAGCTTCGATTGCGTCACAATTGCCTTCGGCATTCGTAACGTTCCTCGCATCGAACGCGCGCTTGAAGAGGCGCATCGTGTCCTGAAGATCGGAGGGCGATTTCTTTGCCTAGAATTTTCCTCGGTCGACGTGCCCGGCATCGATACATTGTATGAACTCTATTCCTTCCAGGTGATCCCGCGTATCGGCGACGTTGTGACCGGAGATCGCGACGCCTATCAGTATCTCGTTGAATCGATCCGCAGGTTTCCCAAGCCAAAAGCGTTCGCACGAATGCTCGAAGCCGCCGGATTCCGTCGCGTATCGTTTACGCCGATGACCGCCGGGGTCGTGGCGCTGCATTCGGGCTGGCGATTGTGATCGCCGCTTTTTCTCACCTGCTTCGTCTGTCGCGCGCCGGCTTCGTCTTCGCACGCGAAGGTGTCTTTGCGCTGGTTGATACGCGGCCTTTGCCGTTGCCCGCCAAAACCGCGGTCGCGCTTGCCCGTCTGATCGAGCGCCCGTCCACCAAGAGCGGCGAAAACCGTCTTGCCGCAGCCTTGACCAGGCTCGGACCGACCTATGTCAAACTCGGTCAGTTCCTGGCGACACGCCCGGACGTCGTTGGCACGGCGATCGCCCGCGATCTTGAAAGTCTCCAGGACAAGATGGCACCGTTTCCGCAAAGCGAAGCTGAAGCGGCGGTCGCAGGCGCCTTCGACAACCCGCTATCTGCGCTCTACGTAAAATTCGGACCCGCCGTCGCTGCCGCATCGATCGCGCAGGTTCACCGGGCGGAGATTGAAGCAAACGGGAATCGCAAGACGGTTGCGGTCAAGGTTCTCCGCCCCGGCATTGAGCGGCGCTTCAAGTCGGATCTTGATGCTTTTTTCTTTGCGGCGCGTAACGCTGAAGCCTTCTCGGCGGAGGCGCGCCGCCTGCGCCTGATAGAGGTCGTCTCCACGCTGGCGCGCTCGGTCGCCATCGAAATGGATTTCCGTCTGGAGGCCGCCGCCGCTTCCGAGATGGCGGCAAATACTCACGACGATGTCGACTTTCGGGTGCCTACCGTTGATTGGGACCGCACCGCTCGCGAAGTACTGACGCTGGAATGGATCGACGGGACTCGTCTCAGCGACCACGGCGCTCTGCAAGCCAGGCGTTTCGATCTACCGGAGCTCGGGCGCAAGGTGATCCAGAGCTTTCTGCGCCATGCGCTACGCGACGGATTCTTTCATGCCGACATGCATCCCGGCAATTTGTTCGTGGACGATGAGGGTAGACTGGTCGCCGTCGACTTCGGCATCATGGGGCGGCTGGGGCCGAAGGAGCGCCGTTTCCTCGCGGAAATCCTGCTCGGCTTCATCACCCGTGACTACCACCGTACGGCGCAGGTGCATTTCGACGCGGGCTACGTGCCGAGACACCATTCCGTCGAAAGCTTTGCGCAGGCTATCCGCGCCATCGGCGAGCCGATCCACAACCGCACGGCCGAAGACATCTCGATGGCCAAACTATTGATGCTGCTGTTCGAGGTGACCGGGCTGTTCGACATGCGCACGCGACCTGAGCTGCTGCTTTTGCAAAAGACCATGGTGGTCGTGGAAGGCGTCGCCCGCTCGCTCGATCCGAAGCTCGACATGTGGAGCACCGCCGAGCCGGTCGTGCGCGAATGGATTGCGCGCAATCTTGGCCCGGTGGGGCGGCTGGAAGACGCGGTTGAAGGTGCCGGCGAGATTGGCCGGTTTTTCGGCGAGGTGCCCGGCTTGCTGACCCGTGCCGGCACCCTGGTCGATCAGTTCGACGATATCACACGGGATGGCCTGGTGCTTTCGCCCGAGACCGTGTCGGCGATCGGAGCGGCGGAAGCGCGCCGCAACCGCTGGACCGCAACTGCGCTGTGGGTGATTGCGATCCTGCTTGCCATCATCATCTGGCGGCTGATCTGAGAAACAGTTCTGCCAGTCTGTCGATGCTCTGATTCCACCCCGCCTCCATTCCGGCGAGCATTTGCGACGCGATCGGAACGAGGCCGACCGCGTAAGTCTGCAGTGTCAGGGTCGTTTTCCCGCCGCTCTCGCTGAGAGTAACGGTGGTCTCTCCTTCAAGCAGGTGCTTGCCGTCCTTGTCGATGGCAATGTTCGTGAATACGAGCCGCTCCAGTGGCGTGACATCCAGAAACTCGCCTTTCATCGGGTACTCGTTACCATCCGGCCCTCGCATCACAATGCGCAGGCTGCCGCCCACGCGCACGTCGAGCGCGTCGACGGTGCTGGTAAAACCACGCGGTCCAAACCACTGCGCCATCATCTTCGGGTCGGTCCAGGCTTTCCAAACCAGGGAACGCGGTGCATCGAAGATGCGGATCAGGGTGACGCTTGCCTGTCCGAAAGTTGACGTCTTTGCTGCTGCGGTCATCTGGTCACCCAGCGTAAGCGCGCTCAATTGCGGCGAGGTCGAGCTTTTTCATTTTCAGGAACGCGTTCATGACGCGCCCGGACCTGGCAGGATCAGGGTCCGTCATCATTTTCGGTATCGCCGCCGGCACGATCTGCCAGGAGAGGCCGTATTTGTCCTTGAGCCAGCCGCATGGGCCTTCTTCGCCCCCTTGGATGAGCCTGCTCCAGTAGTAGTCAACCTCGGCCTGGGTCTCACACCGCACCTGGAAAGAGAGCGCTTCATTGAATTTGAAGTTCGGGCCGCCGTTCAGCGCGGTGAATGTCTGTCCGTTGATTTCGAATTCCACGACCATGACCGATCCAGGTGGCTTGCGGTGGATCTCCTGCACGGCCTTTGGATAACGGCTGATCTTCCCGACCTTGGCGTTCTCAAAAATCGAGCAGTAGAAACTGGCCGCCTCCGCGGCCTGCGTGTCGAACCAAAGGCACGGGGTAATATTGCCGGAGAGTTTCATTTTATTTCCTTTTCGAACGCATACTGGCTACGCACTGACCATCGTCTTGAAGCCACCGACAATCATGCGTTTGCCGTCGAACGGGATCTTTTTGGATTTCATCATCGCGTCGATGCGCTTGTCCTTCATGACCTTCGCCATGACGCGACCGCGGTCTGTGCGCGACCGATAGACTATGTAAGAGAACACGACGATCTCGCCGCGCTTGAGCTTGACGCTGCGCGGAAACGAGGTGCGTTTTCCGTGCGGAACGTCATCGGCAATACATTCTCGGAACTCCAGCGCGCCATACCGGCGCCAGATCTTGCCGGCCTGCCTGGCCATGCTGCGATATGTCGCCAGTTGCCTTTTCTTCACCGGGACAACAAAGCCATCAACATAAGTCATCGATCCCCTCTTCTGTCTTTGCCCGCGCTACCCGGCGGTCGCCAGGTACGCTTCGAGCTGCTCGAAGGTGCCGCTCCAGCCTTGCGTCATGCTGTTGCGGTTTGAGTCGAAGGTCTGCACCTCCGCCTCCGTCGCGTTGTGGGGCGCCCATCGAACGGTGAACTTCGTCTTGCCGCCCGGAGCATCCTCGAACATGAATGTCGAGAGCATCTCCAGCGGCCAGCTTTCATGTCCAGGGTGGCGCGTGGTTGCGCCCTGTTCGTCCGAAAACGAGCTGATGAAGACAATCTTCTGCTGCGGGACAATTTCGCGGTAGGCGAACTTGCCCCACATCGCCTGTCCGTTCGGGGTTCGCAATCCGTAGTGATAGCTGCCGCCGGGCCGCAGATCCATTTTGGACGCAATGACCTTGAAGCCTTTCGGGCCCCACCAGTGTTTCATGCGCTCCGGATCGGTGAAGCACTTCCAGACCACGTCACGCGGCGCATTTAACGTGCGCGATATCGCAAAATCTTCGATCATTGTGTCTTCCCGTAAGCCCGACGGCGGCCGATCGAGCTCACTTCGGCTCGACGATGATCATCCAGTGCACGCCGAACTTGTCTGCGAGCATTCCAAATCGTGGCGAAAAGAACGTCTTGCTCATCGGCATCGTGACTTTTCCGCCGGACGACAGCGCGTTGAACAGGCGATCGGCGTCGGCTTCGTCCCTGGCATCGAGTGAAAGTGCGAAGCCCTTGAAATCCGGATGGCCTTTGTTTTCTCCATCGGACGCCATGACTTGCGTGTTTCCGATCTTGAGCGAAGCGTGCATCACCTTGTTCTCGTTGTTCGGCGTGCACATCGACTTTTCGGGACTGTCTTTCCAGCGCATCAGCATGCCGACTTCGGCGCCGACAGCTTTCTTGTAGAACTCGATCGCCTCTTCGGCGTGGCCGTCAAAGAACAGGTAGGGCTGCACTTGCATGTCTCGATCCTCCTCATTTGTGGCCGATTTTGCGGCCTTTCCGAATTCCGGGGACAACGGTATCGGGGCAGGCATTGACAAATACGTTGATATCAACATAATGACCTTGTGTCAAACTCCGGCATAAAAAATATTGAGTTGCCGCTCGCTGCCACCCACCTGGTGCGCGACAATTGCCTGTGCCTGCATGTGCACCGCGCGGCTCGCGCGTTGGCACGCCGCTTTGACGACGTGCTGCGGCCACTCGATCTCACCAACGGTCAATTCTCTCTGCTGATGTCGCTCAACCGGCCGGAGCCGCCGACGCTCGGCAGCGTCGCATCGCTTCTCGCGATGGACCGCACGACTCTTACGGCCAATCTCAAACCGCTCGAACGGCGGCGCCTTCTGAAGGTTTCGGTCGACAAGCAAGACCGGCGCAGTCGTCGCCTTGCCTTGACGCCGGCCGGACGCGCGCTGTTGACCAGGGCTTATCCGATCTGGAAAGAGACGCATGCCGAGATCGACCGGTTGGTCGGCAACGCGGACAATCTGCGTAAAGCACTGCGTGCGTTCGCGTGACTGCGTGAACACCTATGTCGCCTTTTCTGTTGCCATCAAAGCGACATACTCGACGAGCCGCGCCATTGTCTCCGACAAGCCTTTGTCGGCGCCGTAATTCCTGATCACGCGGGCGCGTTCTTCCATTGACGGGAATCGTCCGTGCCATGTGAGGCGCGTGCGGTCGTTTCCAAGATCTTCGAAAGTCAAGGTCTGGCTGAATTGCACGGGCTCGACATCTTCGCCGCCGCCATGACGGTAGACGATACGTTCGGGCCGCACGATTTCATCGTATGTGATGCGGTTCTGGTAATCGCGACCGTCCGGGCCATGCATCACGAAACGCCACACCCCGCCCGGTCGAAATTCAAAACTATGCGTCGTCGTCGTGAAACCGTTGGGACCCCACCATTGCGCCAGGTGCCGTGGATCGGTGAAGGCGGAAAACACCAGTTCGCGCGGCGCATCGAGCAGCCGGCTGCCGATGATCGAGCACGGATCCGTATCGAGATCGATGCTATTTTTTTCGCCCATTCTTCTTCTCCTTCGCTTGCAGGGTTTTGAGGTAGTCTTCGAGACGATCGAGGCGCTGCTCCCACAGGCGGCGATAGCTTTCGAGCCAATCGTCAACGCCTTTCAGGGCGGCAGGTTCGAGCCGGCAAGGGCGCCATTGCGCCGCGCGGCCGCGCGCGATCAGCCCCGCGTGCTCCAATACCTTCAGGTGTTTGGATACGGCGGGGCCGCTCATCTTGAATGGTTTTGCAAGCTCGCTGACGGTGGTTTCGCCCAGCGCCAGGCGCGCGAGGATGGCGCGGCGCGTCGGATCCGCGAGCGCGGAAAAGGTGGCACTCAGGTGATCGGTCGGCATTGGGCTCGGCCTTATGTAACCATATAGTTATATAACTGTCTGGTTAGATACTGATCCTGAGGCCCGGCGTCAAGACCGCCTCAACCCAGATCAAATTTGCTTTTGATTGCATTGATTGCATTGCAATCAAACAATGACTAAGGTATTTATATTTAGAGGATTTTATGGCTTCGCTGACGGTCCGGCAGCTTGACGAGAAGCTCAAAAAGCGGTTGCGCCTGCGTGCCGCGAAAAGCGGCCGCTCGGTGGAAGACGAAGTGCGGACGATCCTGCGGGCGGCCGCCGAGCAGATCGACGACGAAGCGCCCACGCCGGTCGGCTCTGCGGCGGCGCCGAAATCAAGCAGGCGAACCGGGCAGACACCGCTGCCGGACGGCACCAAAAAAGTACTGCTCATCATCGGTGGTGGAATTGCCGCCTACAAATCGCTCGACCTTATCCGCCGCCTTAAGGAGCGCCGTATCGCCGTGCGCTGCATTTTGACAAAAGCCGCCGAGCATTTCGTGACGCCGCTCTCCGCGAGCGCGCTCGTCGGTGAACGGGTCTTCACCGATCTCTTCGACCCGGCCAGTGAATTCGACGTCGGGCATATTCGTCTGGCGCGCGAAACCGATTTGATCATTGTTGCGCCCGCAACCGCCGACCTGATGGCAAAGCTTGCCGGCGGTCACGCCGATGATCTGGCCACCGCCGTGCTGCTGGCGACATCGGCAAAAATTCTTTTGGCGCCGGCAATGAACCCACGCATGTGGGCAAACGCAGCGACACAGCGCAATCTGACCCAACTAACTGTCGACGGCATTGCACTCATCGGTCCGAATGAAGGCGAGATGGCGGAAGCGCACGAGCAAGGATTGGGCCGGATGGCTGAGCCCCTGGAAATCGCGGCGGCCGTTGAAAGGTTGCTGGCGGCACGAAGCACGGGCCTGCTGGTGGGACGGCGCGTGCTCGTGACGTCGGGCCCGACGCACGAGCCGATTGATCCCGTGCGCTATATCGCGAACCGCTCGTCGGGCAAGCAAGGTCATGCGATCGCCGCCGCAGCTGCCGCCGCAGGCGCCGAAGTCACGTTGGTGAGCGGCCCAGTGCAGGTGCCTGATCCGCCAGGAGTCGAGGTCATCAAGGTCGAAAGTGCCCGCGAAATGCTCGATGCGGTGGAGCATGCACTCCCGGCAGACGTCGCAATCTTCGCTGCCGCGGTTGCGGATTGGCGCGTGGCCAATGCCTCGCAGCAAAAACTCAAAAAGCAATCCGGCAAGTCGGCCCCCGAACTGCCCCTGGTTGAAAATCCGGACATCCTGGCGGCCATTGCCAAAAGAAAAACCCGGCGACCTAAACTTGTAATCGGATTCGCCGCAGAGACCGAAAACATTACGGCGAATGCCAAAGCAAAGCTCGCCGGGAAAGGCGCTGACTGGATTCTCGCAAATGATGTCTCACCGCAGTCCGGTGTCATGGGTGGCGACAGGAACACGATCACGCTTGTGAGTGCCGCGGGCGCGGAAACCTGGGCTCCGCAGAGCAAAGAGGATGTAGCATCTCAGCTCGTCGCACATATTTCGCAAGCGCTCGACGGAGAAACATCGTGAGCGGAGTCGATCTTCATGTCTTGCGCCTGCCCCACGCCCAGAATCTGCCGCTGCCGGCATACCAGAGCGAGCATGCGGCCGGACTCGACCTGCTTGCAGCGGTGTCCTCAGCCGGTCCCGTCACGGTTGCGCCTAGTGGCCGCGCTCTCGTTCCGACAGGATTGGCGATCGCGCTCCCTGCAGGCTATGAAGCGCAGGTACGGCCGCGTTCCGGCCTCGCTGCTCGCCATGGCCTCACCGTTCTCAACTCGCCGGGCACAATCGACGCAGACTATCGGGGCGAGATCCAGGTGCTGCTGGTCAACCTCGGCAGCGAATCGGTCACCATCACTCGCGGCATGCGGATTGCGCAGCTGGTTGTCGCGCCGGTTGTGCGAGCTCACATTGTAGAAGCTGCATCTCTCGACAAAACCTCGCGCGGAAGCGGAGGATTCGGTTCGACTGGACCTTGAAATATTGCGGCGTGAGTTCCGGGCTGCAATCAAGCTTCCCGAAGCACTGAAACAAGGCCTAAGGTCCTGAATTCAGGCCCTTTCATGCACATGTTCACGGTCTGGACTCTTTCGGCGCGATTCGCCTTGGGGGTAAAGTCAAACGATTCGCGGCGCAGTGTGGCGGACGCCGCGTGCATCCCTGGGGCAAGCCTGAATGCCGGAGTCGATCCGGGCGGCGAACGAGAGGCTGCGTTCTCGTCCGCGGCGAGGCGGATTCCTCGCAGCCTTGTTCTTCGCAAGCCTTTCGAACTTGCTCTGCACGCCGGTTCGTGCCGAGACGAGGCTTGGCGCAACGGTTATGGGCGCAGTGCATCGCGTGCTCGCGGCGTTGCGGGAGCAGGAGATCACGGCACTGACGCTCGTCCTCGCCCTGCTCGGCTTTGCGTTGCTCACAATCGTAGTCCTGTTTCGCGCACGCAGAAGCGCCGATCGTGCCGAAATCGATGCCCGCGACGAGGCCGCAGCGCTGCGCGCTGAGGTTGACCGGCTCAAGGCGCTTCTGCTGTCAGAACCGCAAATCCTTGTGACCTGGCCTGCCGCCTCCGAACAGCCCGAGATCATCGGCGACACCACGCTGCTCGCTCCCGGCGGCACGCGCGAGCGCGTGCTTGCGTTCGGCACCTGGCTCGATGCGTCGGCCGCACGCCGCATGGAGCGGGCCGTCGACACGCTGCGCGGCGACGGCCGCGGATTTGCGATGACCGTGACTAGCCGCGCCGGCCGTCCCGTCGAGGCCGAAGGTCGCGTCCTTGCCGGCCGTGCAATCCTGCGCCTGCGCGACATCGGTGGAATCGAGCAGGAACTGCTGGATCTTGCCGCACGCCACGACGAGCTGCTGGCCGACGTTGAAATCATGCGGTCGCTTCTTGATACCTTGTCCGCTCCGGTTTGGGCGCGCGACGCGGCAGGACGGCTGATTTTCGTGAACTCGGCCTATGCCCGCGCGGTCGAGGCAGAGAATCCCACAGACGCCGTTGCGCGTGAACTTGAGCTGCTCGACCAGAGCGCCCGAACAGAGGTCGCGCGCGCGCGTGTCACCGGCAGCACTTATGTCGGGCGCGTACCGGCAGTCGCCGCAGGCATGCGCCGCGTATTCGATGTTATTGACGCATCGAGCGGGGCCGGCAGCGCCGGCATGGCCATCGATCGCACTGAGGCCGAAACCCTGCGCGCCGAGCTCGCACGCATGGCCGAAGCGCACCGGCGGGTGCTCGATCAACTCGCGACCGGGGTCGCCGTTTTCAACATCGATCGCAAGCTGACGTTCTACAACGCCGCATTTCGTTCATTATTCGAGATGGACGCAGGCTTCCTCGATCAGACGCCGACCGACGCCGCCGTGCTCGACAGCCTGCGCGGCAAGAGAAAATTGCCGGAGGAGCAAAATTTCCGCCAGTGGCGGCAGGAACTATACGAAGCCTACCGGGCGGTCGAGCCGAAAGAGCACACCTGGCATCTGCCCGACGGACGCACGCTGCGCGTCATCACCACGCCGAATCCGGAAGGTGGAGTGACCTATCTCTACGACGACGTGACCGAGCGCCTTGATATGCACCGCCGTTACGACGCGCTCATCAAGGTGCAGAGCGAGACACTCGATCATCTGGCGGAGGCGGTTGCGGTCTTTGGAAGTGATGGCCGGGTCAGGCTGCACAATCCCGCGTTCCAACGCATGTGGAAGCTCTCGCACGACGCGCTCGAGCAACATCCCCACATCGAGGCCGTCACGGCCTGGTGCCAGGCGCTTCACGACGACAATGCCATATGGCGAAATCTCCGCGCCGCGGTGACCGCTATCGACAATCGTGAGCCGATCGCCGCGCGCATCGAACGGCGTGACGGCGCGGTGATCGAGCTCGCCACGGTTCCACTTCCGGACGGAGCGACGCTGGTTGCATTCCAAGACACGACTGACACGGTGAACGTCGAGCGTGCATTGCGTGAGCGCAACGAAGCGCTGGAAACAGCCGACTCGATCAAGATCGACTTCGTGCATCATGTGTCTTACGAGCTGCGTTCGCCGCTTACGAACATCATCGGCTTCGCAAACCTGCTCGGTGACCCCACCTTCGGCCACCTCAATCCGAAGCAGACCGAATATCTCGGCTACATCACCGCATCTACCAATGCGCTGCTGGCGCTCATCAACAACATCCTGGATCTTGCAACGATCGATGCCGGCGCGATGACGCTCAACCTCACTGACGTTGATATCCGCGCCAGCATGGAAGCCGCGGCAGAAGGCGTGCAGGATCGATTGGCCAGGAACCGGATCACGCTCGACATTCGTGCGCCGGCGGATATAGGCAGCGTTATCGCCGACGAGCGCCGGCTGCGGCAGATCCTGTTCAATTTGCTCTCCAACGCGGTCGGCTTCTCGCCTTCGGCCGAAACCGTCACCCTGATCGCGGAACGCCGTGCGGACGCGGTCGTGTTCACCGTGACCGATCATGGCCCCGGCATTGCGCCTGAGGCCAGGGATCGCGTGTTCGACTGGTTCGAGACGGACTCCCGTGGCTCCCAGCATCGCGGGCCAGGACTTGGGCTTTCTCTGGTCCGCTCGTTCGTAGAACTGCATGGCGGGACCGTCTCGATCGAGTCCGCACCCGGCCAGGGGACCACCGTCGCCTGCGTATTTCCCGTACAGCACACTGCAAAGCGAACGGCGGCATGACCGCAACCGCTCGCGCGCTGGTGCGCGTGAAAACGCTCCACTAACATTTGCCAATCGATGAACCGGATACCGGCTCGCGGGAGGATCGTATGAAAATCGGTTATGCCAGGATTGTGCGCATCACGGCCTGCGCCTGCGCCGCGCTCGTGCTCGCCGGCGCTGTTCTCAAATCAGGCGTTGCGCTCGCCGCCTGGCCCGACCGCACCATCACGATCATCGTTCCGTTCCCCCCCGGTGGGCCCAACGATCTGCTTGGAAGATTACTGGCGGCCGAGCTGGCGCCGAAGCTCGGACAGAACGTCATCGTCGAAAATCGGGCGGGCGCCGTTGGTAATATCGGTCTCGCGGCGGGTGCAAGGGCTGCGCCCGACGGCTACACGCTGGTGGTCGTGACCGGCGTCGTGTTGATCAACCCGAGCGTCACCAAGGTCGCCTATAATCCGCTCAGGGATTTCGCGCCGATCGCCTATCTGGGCGCGGCACCCAACGCGATCATCACGCGGCCTGCTTCGGGCATCACGAGCATCGCCGACCTGATCGCGAAGGCGAAAGCAAATCCGGGCAAGATCACCTACGCAACCGCCGGAGTCGGCAGCGTCTCGCAGCTCGCCGTCGAGTTGTTGAAGCTGCGCACCGGCACCGATATGACGCACGTGCCCTACAGCGGCGCAGCGCCGTCGCTTCAGGCGGCCCTGCAGGGGACGACCGATATCGCTTCGGTCAGCATAGCGGGGCTGATCGGCCATATCCGATCCGGCACGCTGAAAGCACTTGCGCAGACCGGCGCGGAACGTTGGGTCGACCTGCCTGATGTCCCGACACTGCAGGAGGCCGGCGTTCCCAACGCGGTGGTCGAGACTTCTCAGATGTTTCTCGCGCCGGCGGGCACGCCACCGGATATCATCAAACGGCTCAGCGAAGAAACCCGCGTGATCCTGCAAAAGCCGGACGTGAAAGAGAAAATGCTCAAGGCCGGATTCCTGGTGAAGTATGAAGGACCTGATGAGCTGCGCGCGCGCATGATCCGCGAGGTCCCGATCTGGAAGGAAATCGTCGAGCGCGCCGGGCTCGCAAAACCGTGAGCCGTTCATTGCATCGAATGCGGTTCTGGCGACAGAAAGCGGCATCCGCTGACGGATGATCTGATGTTTCCCACCGCACCCGGCAATTACAGCTTCAATGCGGCCTTGGCCGACGAAGGAGGCACTTACCGACTGATGGCGGATATCGCCGCGGTGATCGAGCCCGGCGATGTCATTACGCTGTCCGGCGATCTCGGCGCCGGCAAGACGACTTTTGCCCGTGCTCTCATCCGTTTCTTTGCCGGCGATAAAAACATCGAGGTCCCAAGCCCGACCTTTACGCTCACGCAAACTTACGTGCTGCCGCGTTTCATTCTCGTCCACGCCGATCTCTACCGGTTGTCCGGTCCGGCCGAACTCGCGGAAATCGGCCTCGAGGACACAGCAGAGGGCGCGGTGCTGGTGATTGAATGGCCTGACCGTGCCGGTGCCCTTTTGCCGGCCGATCGGCTCGACGTCGGATTTACCCTGGCGCCGCAGCAGGGCGCCAATGCGCGTAACGTCTGCATCACCGGCTTCGGCCGCTTCGCTCCGCGTGTGGAACGAATCGCTGCAATGCGCCGATTTCTCGATCGAACAGGCTACGGGCGCGCGACGCGCCGGCGTATCCAGGGCGACGCCTCCACGCGCAGCTATGAGCGGCTGACCCGCGATGGCGCCACGTATATTTTCATGAATTCTCCAAAGCGGCCGGATGGCCCGGCTGTACGCGATGGCAAGCCTTACAGCGTAATCGCGCATCTTGCGGAAAACGTCACGCCGTTCATCGCGATGGCCCATGCCTTGCGCGGCCGCGGCTTTTCCGCACCGGCTATCTTCGCCGCCGACCGCGAAGCCGGCCTGCTGGTGATCGAAGACCTTGGCGAGGAGCTTTTTGTCGAAGGCGATCCGCCTGCGCCGATCGAAGCCCGCTATGAGGCGGCGACCGACCTGCTGGCCGAACTGCACGGCGATACGCCGCCGGCCGTTGTGCCGGTCGAGCCCGGTGTTGACTACCAACTGCCTTACTACGACATGGAAGCTTTCCTGATCGAAGCCGAGCTGCTGCTTGACTGGTACCTGCCCAAGCTCGGTGTGAAGATCAATGACATCAAGCGCAACGCCTTTCGATCGCACTGGCACGAGTTGCTCCTGCCCTTGACCCGCGGTGTGCAAACCTGGGTGCTGCGCGACTTCCATTCGCCCAATCTGCTGTGGTTGCCGGAGCGCGAAGGCACGGCACGCGTCGGCTTGCTCGACTTTCAGGATGCCTTGATGGGGCCGGCTGCGTACGATCTTGCCTCGCTGTTGCAGGACGCGCGCGTCGACGTGCCGGAAATGCTGGAGATCGCATTGCTGTCGCGGTACGTGCGCACGCGCATGCGCAAAGGATCCTTCGAGGCGTCCGATTTCGCGCGCGCCTATGCCACGCTCGCTGTGCAACGAGCCTCAAAAATTCTTGGAATATTTGCGCGGCTCGAACGGCGCGACCACAAGCCGCAATACCTGCGCCACATGCCGCGTGTGTGGAATTATCTCCAGCGGTCGTTGGCTCACCCCGACCTGGCGCCGCTTGCCGCCTGGTATCGCACCAACGTGCCGGCATTGAAGGTCTGAGGCATGGGGACCTTGGGAACCATGGGGACATCGCAAAAGAGCCCGCCGCGCTGTGCGATGGTGCTTGCCGCCGGGTTCGGCACGCGCATGCGCCCACTGACGGATACGATACCGAAGCCGTTGGTGAAGGTCGCCGGCAGACCTCTGATCGACCATGTGCTTGATCGTCTTGCCGATGCCGGCGTCGAGAAAGCCGTCGTCAACGTGCATCACTTTGCCGGCCAACTCATTGAGCACCTTGCCAGGCGGACCCGGCCGCGGATTGCGATTTCCGACGAGCGTGGACTGCTGCTCGGAACCGGCGGCGGAGTCAGAAGGGCGCTGCCTGAGCTGGGGGACAGGCCGTTCTTTCACATCAATTCCGACACCATCTGGGTCGACGGCACCAAACCCAATCTGGCCAGGCTGGCGGACGCCTTTGAGCCGGAGACGATGGACGCGCTGCTCTTGCTCGCCCCGACGAAAGGAAGCGTCGGCTACACCGGCTGCGGCGATTTCGCGATGGCGCCGGACGGCCGCCTGACGCGGCGCGGCGATCGCGATACCGTCCCATTTGTGTACGCAGGAGCCGCGATCCTGCGGCCTGATCTCTTTACCGACGCGCCCGACGGCGAGTTTCCTCTTACCGACATGTTCGACCTTGCCGCAAAAAGAGCCCGCCTGTTCGGGCTGCGGCTCGACGGCCTGTGGATGCATGTGGGGACGCCGGCCGCGGTCCAGGAGGCGGAAGCGGCCATGCGCGGAAGAACCAATTGATCGATTGCACGTATTAGCGTGTATGATTCGCGGATGCTTCATTCGACGCCCCGCGTTTTCAATATCCCTGCATCCGCGCGATTCCTTCCGGTCCTGATCGCCGCCTTGCGCGATGGCACGCTGATCCGGGGATTCCCCCGTTCAGGCGATCCGCTGGAATTATCGCGCGCCACGCTGTACCTGCCCACGCGCCGCGCCTGCCGGCTCGCGCGTGACGCATTCCTCGAGACCCCTGACGGAAACGCGGCGATACTGCCGCGCATTGTCGCGATCGGTGATCTCGACGAAGACGAGATCATCTTCGCCGAAGCGGCGACGGCTGAACTGGCCGAAGATGCCCTGGCAATTCCCCGCGCCATCGAACCGCTGCAGCGGCGGCTTTTGCTGACACAATTGATCGTGCGCTGGGCCGCGGCAATCCGTCCCGAACAGGGTGCTCCGCTGATCGCCAATACGCCGGCGGCTGCGCTTTCGCTCGCTGACGACCTCGCCCGGCTGATTGACGACGTCATCACCCGCAAAATGGACTGGCAAAAGCTCGACCGTCTCGTGCCGGATCAATTCGACACGTACTGGCAATTCACGCTCGACTTCCTCAAGATCGCCCGCAGCTATTGGCCGGGGCGCCTGAAGGAAGAGGGCGCGATCGATGCGGCCGAACGGCGCGATCTGCTCATTGACGCCGAAATGCGACGCCTGGCGGGCAGCGACCAGCCGGTGATTGCCGCCGGGTCAACGGGCTCGATGCCGGCAACTGCAAAGCTGCTCGCCGCGATCGCGCAGCTGCCGCACGGAGCGGTGGTGCTCCCCGGTCTCGATACCAATCTTGACGACATTTCGTGGCGCGCCATCGCCGGCAATGAACGTGAGAAAATCGCGCCGGCCCCCGTCCATCCGCAATTTGCCATGCGGGTCCTGCTCGAGCAGATCGGCATTGCGCGCGATGCCGTGCAACCGCTGGTGCCTCCTGCACCGCACGGCCGCGAGCTCCTGACATCGGAGACGCTACGACCCGCCGCAACCACCGATCAATGGCGAAGCCGGTTCGGCACTTCCGATTTCGCTGCGGTCGCCACCAAGGCGATGGCCGACGTGAGCGTGATCGAGGCAGCAAACGCGGAAGATGAGGCGCTGGCGATCGCGGTTTGCTTGCGGGAGGCAATCGAAGCTCCGCACAATACCGCCGCGCTGGTGACGCCCGATCGTGCCCTGGCACGCCGTGTGGTCGCCGCGCTGGAACGCTGGAACGTCGAAGTCGACGATTCCGGCGGCGACGCGCTCGCTGACACGCCTGCCGGAATCTTCGCGCGGCTTGTCGCGGAAGTGGCACTGGGAGGCTTCGAGCCCGCACCACTGCTGGCGCTGCTTAAACATCCGCTGTTGCGGCTTGACGCCGAAGCGGGCGGCCACTCACGCGCGGTTGCCGCGCTGGAGCGCGCCGTGCTGCACGGTCCGCGTCCACGCCGCGGCTCGGCCGGTCTTGCGCATGCGCTTGCTGCGTTCAAGGCAACACGGGACGAATTGCACCGCAACGACCCGCGCAGCCTGGTGCAGTCTGCCGATCTCGATGCGGCCGAAAGACTGATTGGAAGGCTGGCGCAGGGGCTCGCCCCGCTGGAAGCATTGGGTCGCGACAGCTTGTTCACGCTGGCCGCGGCGCATACCAAAGCGCTTGAAACGCTTGCCAGCGACGGCAAGACAATTGCCGCCTATGCCGGTATCGACGGGGCGCAATTGCAGCGGGCGTTCGAAACAATCGCCGAGAGCGACGCGTCGCGAACGCTGGAGCTGGCCGCCAGCGACTACCCCGACATTTTCCATTTGCTCTGCTCGGGCCGCGCCCGCCGGCGCGCGGAAACCGGCAATCCGCGTGTGCGCATTTTTGGCCTGCTGGAGTCCCGCCTGCAGACGGCCGACCGCATTGTGCTCGGCGGACTCAATGAGGGAACCTGGCCGCCCGACACGCGGAGCGATCCCTGGCTCAGCCGCCCGATGCGGCTCGAGCTCGGGCTCAATCTGCCGGAATTGCGCGTCGGCCTGTCGGCACACGACTTCGCGCAAGGTTTAGGCGCGCCCGAAGTCATCCTCACGCGCTCCGCCAGGCAAGGCGGCGCGCCGACCGTACGTTCGCGTTTCCTCCAGCGGCTCGCGGCAGTCGTCGGCGATAAGCACTGGAATAGCGCGCTTGAACGCGGCGCCATTTATACGATCCACGCGCGAGCGCTCGATCATCCTGCGAAAATATCGCCCGTGTCGCGCCCGCAACCAGTGCCGCCGCCCGAAGCGCGCCCGTCGCAATTGAGCGTCACGGATATCGAAAACTGGCTGCGCGACCCCTACACGATTTACGCCAAGCACGTGCTGCGGCTGTTTCCCCTGGAGGCGATCGACACTCCACCCGGCGCCGCCGACCGCGGCACCTTCATTCACGATGCGATTGGCGAGTTCACCAGGACTTTCGCGGATGCGCTGCCCGCCAATGTCGCGCGCGAGCTGGCTGCGCTTGGAAAGAAGCATTTTGCGTCTCTTGAAGACTACGAAGAGGCGCGCGCATTCTGGTGGACACGTTTCCTGCGCATTGCCGGCTGGTTCGAAGGCTGGGAGCGCGAGCGCCGCGGCGGGGCGACCAAAATCTTTGCGGAAATTTCCGGAAAACTCGCGATCCCGCTCGGCAAAAGCCAATTTCTGCTTACCGCGCGGGCCGATCGAATCGAGCATCGCAAGGACGGCAGCTACGCGATCCTGGACTACAAGACCGGGCAGCCTCCGACCGAGCCACAGGTGCGCAGCGGACTGGCGCCGCAACTCACCCTGGAAGCGGCAATCCTGCGCAACGGCGGCTTCCCCGGCATTGCCCCAGGGTCCGTATCGGAAATCGGCTACGTGCGCCTGAGAGGCGGCGATCCGCCAGGCGAATCCAGGAACATCAGGATCACCGAAGGAACGCCCGACAGTTGTGCCGACACCGCGCTGCAGCGGCTGACAGGCATCGCGCTGAAGTTTCTCGTCGACGGCGAGCCCTACCGCTCGCTCGTCCATCCGATGTGGAAGAAGCACTACGGCGACTACGACCACCTTGCGCGTGTCAAGGAGTGGTCGGCCTCCGGCGGTGAAAGCGAGGCCGACCCGTGAGTGCCGACCGCCAGATTCCGGACGCCGCCAGGGATCGTCAGATCGCAGCCGCCGATCCCGAGCGCTCGGTGTTCGTCTCCGCCAATGCCGGCTCCGGCAAGACGCATGTGCTGGTCCAGCGCGTGATCAACCTGCTGCTGCGTGGCGCAGATCCGGCGAAGATCCTTTGCGTCACCTTCACCAAGGCCGCCGCGGCAACCATGGCGACCCGCGTATTCGAAACGCTCGCGGGATGGACCATGCTCGCCGACGCGGCGCTTGACGCGAAGATCAAACTCGCAACCGGCAAGAGTCCCGACGCGGCGCAGCGCGCGGCGGCGCGGCGTCTGTTCGCCAATGCGCTGGAAACGCCCGGCGGCCTGAAGGTCCAGACCATTCACGCCTTCTGCACGCGCCTGCTGCATCAGTTTCCGTTCGAAGCCGACGTCGCGGCACGCTTCGAGGTTCTCGACGAGACCGCGACCTCGCAGCTGCTCAACGAATTGACGCTGGAGGTCTTGCTGGACGGGGCCAGCCACCCTGACGGCGCGCTCGGCAAAGCGCTTGCGGTCGCCATCACCAACGCCGCCGACATCACTTTCAAGGAGGTGATCGCGGAAACGATCGGCAAACGCGACCTGATCACCGAGTGGATCAACCGCGCCGGCGGCATCGAGCAGGCAATCGATGAACTGACCCGCACCTTCGGGCTTGCGTCCGGTGACAGCGTTCAAGCCGTTGAAAATGAATATCTTTCCGCCTCGCTCATCTCCCGGAGTGAGTGGCCGGAGCTCATCGGTGTTTTCTCGACCGGGTCCAAAACCGACAAGGAACGTGCCGATTCATTGTCCGCCGCACTTCGCTCTGCGGGGCGTGAACAAATCGAACAGTACCTTGATGTATTCTGCACCGCAGAGCGCAAAGGCCGCGTCAGCGTGCTGACCAAGAAGCTTGCCGATGCCAGCCCGCAATGGACCGAACGGCTCAGCGCTGAAAAAGACCGCGTCTGCAAGCTGATCGCGCGCGAATTCGCCTTGCGCGCGCGGGATCGCAGCGCCGCGCTGATCACGGTCGCCGCCGAGGTCATCAAGCGCTACGGCGCGGAGAAAGATCGCCGTGGATTGCTGGATTACGAAGACCTGATCGACAGGACACTCACGCTTCTACGTGACGCGTCAACCAAGAGCACGGCGGCGGCCTGGGTGCTTTACAAGCTTGATCTCGGTATCGACCACGTGCTGGTCGACGAAGCGCAGGATACCAGCGACAAGCAATGGGAGATCATCAAGATTCTCGTTGCCGAATTTCTGCCTGGCGGAGCGCGCGAGAATGTGAAGCGCACTCTGTTCGCTGTCGGCGACGAAAAACAGTCGATCTTTTCGTTCCAGGGCGCGGTGCCGCACAAGTTCGCGGAAATGCGTAACCACTTTCGTGCGCTGCACGAAACCAGCGATGTCGTTTTCGCGGTCGAGAAACTCGACTTTTCGTTCCGCTCCGCGGTTGGCGTGCTCAACGCCGTCGACGCGGTATTCGGGCAGCCTGCGGCATTCCGGGGATTGACCGCGGATCCAACGTGGACGGTGCATCGGGCCTTGCCCGATGCAATGCCCGGCGAGGTGGAAATCTGGGATCTGATCGGCCCCGACGAAAAGGAGGCCGGCAAGGAAGGCTGGGACGCGCCTTTCGACACCACCAGCGAGACCAGCCCGTCGGTCAAGCTCGCTGCGAAGATTGCGCGCAGGGTGAAAGATTGGATTGCACACGGCACGCCGCCGCGCGACGTGCTGATCCTGGTTCGCCAACGTGGCCCGATGTTCGAGGCGGTCATCCGCGCGCTCAAGCAGGCGCAAATCGAGGTCGCCGGCGCCGACCGGCTTGTCCTGACCGAGCACATCGCGATCATGGATTTGCTGGTGCTCGGCGATGCGGTGCTCCTGCCCGGCGACGATCTTGCGCTGGCGACGGTGCTGAAGAGCCCTCTGTTCGGCCTGGATGAAGAGAAGCTTTTTGCGCTCGCCTATCAGCGAAAAGGTCCTCTGTGGTCGGCACTTCGCAGCAAGGCCGGTGAAGACCCGGCGTTCGCCGCTGCATCTGCGGCGTTCGATTTGTTGGCGGAAAAGGCACGTACTTTGTCGCCGTTTGAATTTTACGCTCACGTGCTCGGTGCCGGTCGCGGCCGCGCCAGAATTCTCGCGCGGCTCGGCACTGAGGCATCCGACCCGCTCAATGAATTCCTCAATCTCGCCCTCGCTTATGAGCAGCGTGAGACGCCGTCACTTCAGGGCTTCCTCAATTGGATTCGGGCGGCGCAGAGTGAAGTCAAGCGCGACATGGAGATCGCCCGCGATGAGGTGCGCGTCATGACCGTGCACGGCGCCAAGGGCCTTGAAGCAAAGAATGTGATCCTCATTGACCACACCACGACACGGCCGGAAGGCGCGCACCCGCCCCGGCTGTTGACGGTGCCGGTCGCAGACGCGCCGCCACATGCCACCGCTTTGATCTGGGGCGTCGCCAAGGACAAGGATGCGGGCCCTATGGCGCAGGCACGCGTGCAAGCAATCGACGCGGTATGCGATGAATACCGCCGCCTTTTGTACGTCGGCCTGACGCGTGCGGCGGAGCGTCTTTTGGTGTGCGGCGCCAAGGGCGTCAACAGAGCTCCGCAGGGTTGCTGGCATGACCTTGTGCTGAGCGCGCTCCAGCCCATGTCGGAGGAAGACAGCGACACCGACGGGAAAATCTGGCGCTTCCGCAAGGGTACTCCAACACAGGCGGACGGCGCATCGCGCCCGCCGAAGAAGCAAATCGCATTGCCATCGTGGCTCGCGTCCAACGCACCAACCGCACCGCCTGCACCGATGATCGTACGGCCATCGGACGCGGCGGACCACGAGCCAGTTTCTGTCGGTGCCGGCAATACGCGGGAGGCGGCGCTTTTGCGCGGGACGCTCGCCCACCGGCTGTTGCAGTCCCTGCCGGATGTCCCGGCACCACGCCGAGAAAAAGTGGCGGGCGAGTTTCTGTCGCGAAGAGGCGGGAAGTTGTCTCCCGATCAACGCTCTGCGCTGCTCCGGGAGGTGCTGCGTCTCGTTGAGAACAAGGAATTTGCCGAGCTGTTTGCGCCCGGCAGCCGGGCCGAGGTTCCGATCGTCGGAAAACTCAGCGAGGGCGTGCTCGTCTCCGGACAAATCGATCGTCTTTCAGTGACCGAGGACACAGTTCTGATCGCCGACTTCAAGACCAATCGCGCGCCGCCACGCCGAATCGAGGAGGTCCCAGGTCCCTATGTCGAGCAGCTCGCGGCCTACCGCGCCGTGCTGCGAAAGCTTTACCCCGACAGGCCTGTTCGCGCCGCGCTGATCTGGACCGAAGTTCCTGATCTTATGGAGCTTTCAGCCGACCTGCTCGATCACGCTTTGGCCATTCACGTGGCCGCGAGAATGCCTTGACGCTTGCAGACTGCGTTCATAGGTTCCTGCCCTCACAATTTTTTGGGGGCGATTCCCCCGCTCAATGACAAGAGGGTGCTGCCATGGCCGTCGGCAAAGTGTCGGACGCTAGCTTTGAATCGGATGTGTTGAAGTCTGCCGAACCGGTGGTCGTGGATTTCTGGGCGGAATGGTGTGGCCCCTGCCGGATGATCGCGCCGGCGCTCGAAGAGATTGCGGGCCAGCTCGGCGACAAGGTCAAGATCGTCAAGCTCAACGTCGACGAGAATCCGAACACGGCGGCAAAGTACGGCATCATGTCGATCCCGACGCTGATGCTGTTCAAGAACGGGGAGATCGCTTCACGCCAGGTCGGAGCGGCACCGAAGCAGAAACTGCATCAGTGGATCAGCGGCGCCGTGTAAGCAGCCGAAAAGATCTTCTTGAGCGGCCGGCGAAAGCCGGCCGTTTGCGTTCGTGGCGCTATTCCGGAACCGTGCCGTTCTCGCGCAACACTTCGCCCGCCAGATAAAGGGATCCGGTGATCAGAATTCTGGGCGGAGGATCGAGATCGAGCTTGCGCGCGGCATCAAGGGCTTCGGCGAGATTGTCGCGGCTTGTGGCCGAAATACCGATAGCACGCGCAATGTCCGCCACCGATTGCGACGTCATACCCTTTTCCGCGCAGGGCACCGGCACTGCGATCAATCGGCGCGCGAGGCCGGCAAAATTCCTCAGGAAGCCTTCGCAATCCTTGCTGGCGAGCATGCCGACCACCAGGATCAACGGTCTCGACACGCGCTCTTCAAGGTCGGCCAGCGTCGCCGCTATGGCGCGGCCGCCGTCCGGATTGTGCCCGCCGTCGAGCCACAGTTCGCTGCCCGCGGGAGCACGATCAACAAGCCGGCCCTGACCCAGACGTTGCAGCCGCGCCGGCCAATCGGCCTTCGTCATGCCGGCTTCAAATGCCGCAGCCGGGAGCGTAAATGGCTTCACGGTGCGCAAAGCGGCAATTGCCAGGCCGGCATTTTCAAACTGGTGCCGCCCGTAAAGTCTTGGAGCCGGCAGATCGAGCAAGCCCGCCTCGTCCTGGTAGACCAGCCTGCCTCGCTCCTCGGTCGCCGTCCAATCCTCGCCGGCAATCCTGAGCGGAACGCCAAGCCTGCCAGCCTGTCGCTCTATTACGGCGAGAGCCTCCCGATGCTGTGAAGCGATGACCGCGGGAATGCCGCGCTTGAGTATTCCGGCCTTTTCGCCGGCAATGTTCTCCAGGGAATCGCCCAGAAAGTCGGTGTGATCGATCGAAATGCGCGTGATGATCGATACCAAAGGCTTGTCGATGACGTTGGTTGCATCGAGCCGCCCGCCCAGACCCACCTCGAGCAGGAGAACATCCGCCGGATGGCGCGCAAAAATCGACAACCCGGCTGCGGTGGTGATTTCGAACACCGTAATTGGCGCACCCGCGTTTGCGCGTTCGCATTCTTCGAGCACCGCGGTAAGTTCATCATCGGAGACGAGACGGCCCTCGCCCGCCGCCCCAACGCGAAAGCGTTCATTGAAGCGGACAAGATGGGGCGACGTATACGTGTGCACACTCTTTCCGGCAGCTTCCAGAATTGCCCGCAAAAAGGCGATTGTCGATCCCTTGCCGTTTGTGCCCGCAACGTGAATGACCGGCGGCAGCCGGCGCTCGGGATTTCCCAGCGCGCCGAGCAACCGCTGCACTCGATCGAGCGACAGATCGATGCGCTTCGGGTGCAGGGCCATCAGCCGTGCGACAATGGAATCGATCTGGGTCATGGCGATATATTTGTCAGCGATATATGTGGCACAGCATTGCCCTGCTAAGCGAGATGGCCGGGATCAACCCGGCCATGACAAATTTCGCGGTATGACGTCAATGTCTAGGCGTGCGCCGGAACTGGCAGCTGCTCTCGATATTGCTGGCCGCTGGGCGCGGGCGACCTCGTCAACAGCCGGCACAGTTCGGCAAGCGTCGATCGTAACTTGTGCCGGTGCACCACCATATCGACCATGCCGTGTTCGGCGAGATATTCGGCGCGCTGGAACCCGTCGGGCAATTTTTCGCGGATGGTCTGCTCGATCACACGCGGGCCGGCAAAACCGATCAACGCGCCCGGTTCGGCAATTTGCACATCGCCAAGCATTGCGTAAGAAGCGGTAACACCGCCAGTGGTCGGATTGGTCAACACGACGATGTAGGGCTTGCGCGCTTCGCGCAGCATCTGCACGCCGACGGTCGTGCGCGGTAACTGCATCAGCGACAGGATGCCTTCCTGCATGCGCGCGCCACCGGAGGCCGCGAACATGATGAATGGCGTCTGCCGGCGCACCGCGATCTCCAGCCCGGTGATCACCGCTTCACCGGCCGCCATGCCAAGCGAACCACCCATGAAATCGAAATCCTGGACGGCGATCGTCACCATCTGGCCTTCGAGGCGGCCGATACCGACCTTCACGGCATCCTGCAGCCCGGTTTTGGCGCGGGCATCTTTCAACCGATCGGCATAGCGGCGCTCGTCACGAAACTTGAGCGGGTCGAGCGCCACTTCGGGCAAAGCAATATCTTCAAACTCGCCGCCATCGAACATCGCCTTCAGCCGTTGCGGTGCGCTGATTCGCATGTGGTAGTTCGAGCTTGGGATGACGAACTCGTTGGCCTCAACGTCCTTGTAAAAGACAAGCTGGCCGGTCTCCGGACACTTGATCCAGAGATTTTCCGGCGTCTCGCGGCGCAGGAAGCTGCGGATCTTCGGCCGTACGAGATTGGAGATCCAGTTCATCGGTCGCTTCTAAAGAATCGGTTTGGCAAAATTATAACCGCTTGCGGCGCCTATTGTTCATTCCGCGGCCACCCGGCGGGCAGAGCGCAGGCCCTCGGCCAGTGTAGAAACCAGGTTTGTCACGGCCTTCACCGTGCCCGGACCGGCCTTGCCGCTTTTATCGAGGCTTTGGCGCAAGGCGTCCACGAGGGCCGAGCCGACGACCACGCCATCGGCCCCGGCAGCGATGGCGCGAGCGTGCTCTGCGGTCCTGACCCCGAATCCGACCGCAACCGGAAGCTCGGTGTGGCGTTTAATACGTTTAACCGCAGCCGTCACCTTGCCGGTATCCGGGGCCGCGGCGCCGGTAATGCCGGTGATAGAGACGTAGTAGACAAAGCCCGATGTATTGTTGAGCACCGCCGGAAGGCGATTGTCATCGGTGGTCGGCGTGGCGAGACGGATGAAATTCAGACCGGCCTTAAGTGCGGGAAGGCAGAGCTCGTCGTCCTCTTCCGGCGGCAAATCCACGACAATGAGCCCGTCCACACCGGCCGACTTTGCATCGGTAAGGAATTTGTCGACGCCGTAAATATAGATGGGATTGTAGTAGCCCATAAGCACGACGGGTGTTGCGTCATCGCCCTTGCGAAATTCACGCACCAGCCTGAGCGTGTCGCTGACGCGCTGGCCCGCCTTAAGTGCCCGCAATCCCGCAGCCTGGATGGCCGGACCGTCCGCCATCGGATCGGTGAATGGCATGCCGAGTTCGATGACATCGGCTCCGGCCTTCGGCAGCTCCTTGGCGATCGCTAGCGAGATTGCGTAGTCGGGGTCGCCCGCCATCGTGAATGTCACCAGCGCGGCACGGCCCTCTTTCTTCAGGGCGGCAAATCGGCGCTCGATGCGGGTGGTCATCGGCTCTTTCTTTCAAGAAACGCCTCGACCGAGGCGAGATCCTTGTCGCCGCGGCCGGACAGATTGACCACCATCAGATGATCTTTCGGCTTCCTCGCCGCGATCTCCGGCACCTTGGCAAGAGCGTGCGCGGACTCGAGCGCGGGAATGATGCCCTCGAGCTTGCTGCATAGCTGAAAGGCCGCCACTGCCTCGTCGTCGGTCGCCGAAAGAAACGTCACGCGGCCCATGTCGTGCAGCCAGGCGTGCTCGGGACCGATGCCCGGATAGTCGAGGCCGGCCGAAATCGAATGGGCTTCCTCGATCTGTCCATCGTCGTTCATCAGCAGATATGTGCGGTTGCCGTGCAGCACCCCGGGCCTGCCGCCCGCGATCGAGGCCGCGTGCTTGCTGTTGAGTCCGTGGCCCGCAGCCTCAACGCCGTAAATCTCGATCGAACGCTCGTCGAGAAACGGATGAAACAATCCCATGGCGTTCGAACCGCCGCCGATGCAGGCGATCAGCGAATCCGGCAGCCGGCCTTCCATGGCCTGCAACTGTTCGCGTGTTTCGCGGCCGATGATCGATTGGAAATCACGCACCATCGCCGGGTACGGATGAGGGCCAGCGACAGTCCCGATGCAATAGAACGTGTTGCTGACGTTGGTAACCCAATCACGCAGGGCTTCGTTCATGGCATCCTTGAGGGTGCGCGCACCAGATTCGACCAGGCGCACCTCCGCGCCGAGGATCTTCATTCTCAGGACATTCGGCTTCTGCCGCTCGACGTCGAGCGCGCCCATATAGACAATACACGGCAAGCCGAATTTGGCGCACAGGGTCGCGGTCGCAACACCGTGCATACCCGCTCCGGTCTCCGCGATGATGCGCTTCTTGCCCATGCGCAGCGCGAGCATGATCTGGCCGAGCACATTGTTCACTTTGTGTGCACCGGTATGGTTCAGCTCTTCACGCTTGAAATAGATCTTCGCGCCGCCGCAATACTGTGTGAGCCGCTCCGCGAAATAAAGCGGTGACGGGCGTCCGACATAGGTCGCCAGGTGGGCATCCATTTCCTTCTGGAATTTCGGATCGGCTTTGGCCTTGTTGTAGGCGGCCTCAAGCTCGAGAATCAGCGGCATCAGCGTCTCGGCAACAAAACGGCCGCCATAGATGCCGAAATGTCCGCGCTCGTCGGGGCCGGTGCGGAATGAGTTGGGCTGCTGCACGGTCATGGCGCAGACCTACTTGACCGGGCGCACGATCGAAGCCTCGCCAAGCTGGAGAGGCGGCGAGAAGATTTCCGCTTCGGCTGCTCGGGCGGCACGGATGAACGCGCGGATTTTTTCCGGATCCTTCTCACCGGCCGATCGTTCAACGCCCGAGGATACGTCGACACCGGGCGCGCGGGTGGTGCGCAGCGCCTCCGCAACATTTTCGGCGTCAAGACCACCCGACAGCATGAAGGGAACGCCCGCGTTGATGTTCTTGAGTAAGGTCCAGTCGAATGCCTTGCCCAACCCGCCCGGACGGGTGGCGTCCTTTGGTGGCCGCGCATCGAAAATCAGCCGTTCGACGAACTGAGCATATTCGCGGATGGGTGAAAGGTCCCTCCGCTCGGCGATCGCCAGCGCCTTCATGACGGGCAAGCCAAAGCGTGCGCGCACGGCAACAACACGATCCGGTGTTTCGCTGCCGTGCAGCTGCAACATGTCCGGACTGAGCGCGTTGATGATGTCGAGCAGCATCTCATCGTTCGCATCGACCGTGAGCGCGACCTTGACCGCGCGCCCTTGCACGCGTTGGCCCAACGTGCGCGCAGCTTCAAAGCCGATGTGACGAGGGCTTGGGGGAAAGAAGACGAAGCCAACGAGGTTGGCCCCCGAATCAAGCGCTACATCAAGCGCTTGCGGGGTCTTGAGGCCGCAGATTTTGATCGACAGAGGCATTATGAGGCCTTCTACCGTTTTATCCAGCCGGCCGCAAAGCGGAACGTCCCGTCACGGAAGTGGCGGAGGAATGACCGTATACGGGGCGGGCTCCGGCGCACGCGGTGTTTCAGGCGCGAAGCGCCGGCGGATCGCATCGAGCTCCTGATGCAATGCGCGCACGTCGGCATCAAGCCTTCGCGCCGCACGGCGCCAGCGGGCTTGGCCAACCCAGGCGATGGTGCCGCCAATCAGCACGCCAAGAATGACAAGCATGACGATGAGAACGAAAAGCGGCAGCGTCACCGCATAGGCCGGGCTTGCCGTCGAAAAGGGGTCGAATGACACCGTTACCGGTTGCCGATTGGCCACCGCAAAGATGATGATCACCACGGCCAATGGCACTAGAATCACCGCCGACACGATTTTGCGGAACATTGTCGACGCCCTTGTAAGAAAACCGACGGCCGGGGCATGCCCGGCCGCAACCTTACCATTTTCGTAAATCGGAAAAACCGGTCTCTAGATTGAGTCGGGCTTGTTCAGCCGCTCCCGCATTTCCTTGCCGGTCTTGAAGAACGGCACGGATTTCTTGTCGACGGCAACGTGAGCTCCGGTCCGGGGATTTCGACCGGTGCGCGCCGGCCGGTGCTTCACCGAAAAGGCGCCGAAGCCCCGCAACTCGACGCGGTCGCCCTTCGCCATGGCGCTGGTGATCTCGCCAAGAATCGCGTTGACGATATTTTCGACGTCACGTTGGTAGAGATGGGGATTCTGGGAGGCAATTCGCTGGACAAGCTCTGACTTGATCATTGACGCCGCCCTGCCCGGTCGAGTGGTATTCAATTGGTGGATGGAGGGTGCCAAAGCGCCAGGAGACCGTCAAGATTAAGTCTCTCGACCGCCTGCATCGCGCCCCATTCTTCGATGCGGTGCGCAATAGCGCGAAGCCCCACCGTTTCGAACGTCCAAGCTGCAACGTGCAGGAAAGAAAGGTCGCTGAAGCGCGGCTGCAGCGAATAGTCCCGAACCGGCGTGTTAGCGGGCACCTTTTTTTCCTTTTCCAGCCACGCCAGCGCGGTTTTCTCGTTGCCGAGCCCGTCGACCAGCTTGAGCCCCACCGCCTGCCGGCCGGTAAAGACGCGGCCATCAGCCACGCGGGTCAGTTGCCCGTTGTCCATTTTCCGTCGATTCTTCACCAGATCTTTGAACCAGGCATAGGAATCCAGCACGATCGCTTCGATCGCGGCGCGGGCTTCCGGACTTGTCGGCTCAAAGCCGTTCGGCGCCGCCTTCAGGGGCGACGATTTCACCTCTTCCACCTTGATGCCGATCGTTTTCAGCACATCGGTGAAATTTGGATACTGGAAAAGGACGCCGATCGAGCCCACCAGCGATGTTTCATTAGCGATGATATGGTCAGCCGAAAGCGCCGCGATATACGCGCCCGATGCCGCCAGCCCGTCTACGACCACAACCATCGGCTTTTTGCTCTGCAGCTCGCGCAGCGCATCATAAAGCTGTTCGGAGCCGGCAGTGGTGCCGCCTGGACTGTCGATATGGACAATGACCGCGCGCGCACGCGATCGGCCAAGCCGTTCAAGCGCCTCGATCCTGTCCTGGTTGCCGCGAATGAGGCCTTGAATCTTGATGCGCGAAATATAGGCGCCCGGCGGCATAAGCCGGCTGCCGGGAACAAGGAAAAGCGCGCTGCCGGCGATTGCGACCAGCGCCACCACGACGGCGGCTACCCGCCAGAATGTGAGCTTGCGCCGCATGCGGCGGCGATCAACGATGGCATCGGCATCGAGCGACATGGCTTCGCTCCATTTTGTTCACGCGTGATAGTGCAGCAAATCGCGCACCGGCTCCACATCACATATGTCGAATCGCGACCGGATTGTACCGGTCAAAGCCGCGCATCGCGCAATGATGTGGCCGAGTTTTGGCGGCCATCAAATTGAAAGCCCGGGGCTCGCCCCGGGCTTTGTGTCCTCAGGGATCCAATTAAAGGCCTATTCTTCGGCCTTTTCCGTTTCGGCTTCCGGCTTGTCGCCGGCCCGCTGCTTGAGCGCAGCGCCGAGAATATCGCCAAGCGAGGCGCCTGAATCGGCCGTACCGTATTGCGCAATCGCCTCCTTCTCCTCGGCCACTTCCAGCGCCTTGATGGAAACGCCGACCTTATGCGTCTTGCGGTCGAACTGCGTGACGCGGGCATCCACTTTCTGGCCAACCGAGAATCGCTCCGGCCGTTGCTCACCGCGCTCGCGCGCAAGATCAGCACGCTTTATGAAGGCAACGAGATCGGTACCGACGATCTTGACGTCGATCCCGGACTCTTTCACCTCCGTAACCTCGCAGGTAACGACCGACCCTTTCTTGAGATCGCCCGCGGATTCCATCGGATCGCCACCAAGCTGCTTGACGCCGAGCGAGATGCGCTCCTTCTCGACGTCGACATCGAGAACCTGCGCCTTGACGATGTCACCCTTTTTGTACTCCTCGATCACCTGCTCGCCTGGGCGCTTCCAGTCGAGGTCGGACAGGTGGACCATTCCGTCCACATCGCCATCAAGGCCGAGGAACAGGCCGAATTCGGTCTTGTTCTTGACTTCGCCCTCAACCGTGGAGCCGGGCGGATGTTTCTCGACGAACACTTCCCACGGATTGCGCATGGTCTGCTTGAGGCCGAGCGAAATGCGGCGCTTGACCGGATCGACCTCGAGAATCTGCACCTCGACTTCCTGCGAAGTGGAGACGATCTTGCCCGGGTGCACATTCTTCTTGGTCCACGACATCTCTGACACGTGGATCAGGCCCTCGATACCGGGTTCGAGTTCCACGAAGGCGCCGTAGTCAGTGATGTTGGTGACGCGACCCTTGAAGCGGGCGCCCACCGGATACTTGCCTTCGATACCTTGCCACGGATCGTCGAGCAGCTGCTTCATGCCGAGCGAGATGCGGTGCGTCTCGTGGTTGATCTTGATGATTTTGACTTTTACCTGCTGACCGATGTTGAGCACCTCGGTCGGATGATTGACGCGCCGCCACGCGATGTCGGTCACGTGCAGCAAGCCATCGATGCCGCCCAGATCCACGAACGCGCCATAGTCGGTAATGTTCTTCACAACGCCGTCGATGACCTGACCTTCCTCGAGGTTCTGCACCAGTTCCTGGCGCTGCTCGGCCCGGGTCTCTTCCAGCACTGTGCGGCGTGACACAACGATATTGCCGCGTCGGCGATCCATTTTCAGAATCTGGAACTGCTGCGGCACGCTCATCAGCGGCGTGACGTCGCGGATCGGCCGGATGTCGACCTGCGAACGCGGCAAGAACGCAACTGCGCCGTCGAGGTCTACCGTGAAGCCGCCTTTGACCTGATTGAAGATGAGACCCTGCACTTTCTCGTTGGCGTTGAACGCTTTCTCGAGCTTGCCCCAGCTTTCCTCGCGCCGTGCCTTGTCGCGCGACAGCACCGCCTCACCGAGCGCGTTCTCGACACGCTCGAGATAGACCTCGACCTCATCGCCGACCTTGAGGTCAGCCTGCCGTCCCGGGCCGGCGAATTCCCGCAGGGCGACGCGACCTTCGGTCTTCAGACCGACATCGATGACGGCAAATTCCTTTTCGATGCCGACGACCTTGCCCTTGATGACGGAACCTTCCTGCAGGTTTCCGCCCCCAAACGATTCGTCGAGCATCTTGGCGAAGTCTTCACGCGAGGGTGCTGCAGCTGTAGCCATGGAGTCTCCTGTTTGCGGCGCGCCGGCGGGTTTGAATGGCGTTCCAAATGCGCGGGCCGATGGTCCCGCAGACCAACGGCGGCCCCCGGAATCCCGGCTGGCCGGCGCAAAAACCGTGCTTTCGGAACGATGGTTCGATCGGGCGCGCTTTACGCTGAGGCTCGAGCGGGACTTTGTCCTCCAACAGCGAGGGGCGTTACTCGCGCCCTCGGCCCGCCCGGCTGGCCTCGACGATGTCGATGGCGGCCCGGATTGCCGCGTCTATATCCAAATGCGTGGTATCGAGCAAGTGCGCATCGGGCGCGCGCCTTAGCGGTGCCGCCGCCCGGTTTTGGTCGCGTTCATCGCGCCTAAGAATGTCCGCCAGCACTGCGGATTCATCGATATTCAGCCCTTGCGCCCGGTACTCGGCGGCGCGGCGGCGCGTACGTATCTCGAGGCTCGCGGTAACGAAAATCTTAACGTCGGCGTCGGGGCTGATGACGGTACCGATATCGCGGCCATCCAAAACCGCCCCGGGCGGCCTTGCCGCAAACTCGCGCTGGAACGCGAGCAAGGCCGCACGCACTGCCGGAATTGCAGACACGATCGATGCCGCTTCACCGATGGCATGGGTCTTGAGGACGCCCTCGTCGAAACTTGCGGGATCGAGTGCTTTCGCGGCAGCGACCGCGGCCACGGCATCGCCTGGACGCTGTCCGCGATCGACGAGCGCTTTCGCGACAGCGCGATAGATCAGTCCGGTGTCGAGGTGCCGCAAGCCATAGTGAGCCGCGAGTTTCTTGCCGAGCGTGCCTTTTCCCGACGCCGCCGGCCCATCGATCGCGATGATCATGTCAGATCCGCACCGATCGAACGCATCAACTCGGCGAAGCCGGGAAAGCTGGTCGCAATAAAGGCGCTGTCGTCGATACGCACCGGATTCTCACTGGCGAGCCCCATGACCAGGGCCGACATCGCAATCCGATGATCCATGTGCGTCTTCACTTCCGCGCCGCCGGCAGGGCGGCCTTTGCCCTGAACGATCAGGTCGTCGCCCTCGATTTCAACGGCGACGCCGTTTGCACGCAACATGTCGGTGGTTGCCGCAAGACGATCGGATTCTTTCACACGTAGCTCTTGCAAACCCCGCATTCGTGTCACGCCTTCCGCGAATGAAGCGGCCACAGCGAGAATCGGGTATTCGTCGATCATGGATGGCGCCCGCTCCGCCGGCACATCGACTCCTTTAAGAGTGGATGTGCGCACGCGAAGGTCGACGATTTCCTCGCCGCCATCGTCACGTTTGTCCGCGATTTCGATGCTCGCTCCCATTTCGTGCAACGTCGTCAGCAGTCCGGTTCTCAAAGGGTTGGTCATGACCGCTTCGAGAACGAGCTCGGAGCCGGGCACAAGCAACGCAGCGACCAGCGGGAACGCCGCCGAAGAAGGATCTGCGGGCACAAGGATATTGGCCGGCTCAAGCTCGGGCTGGCCCTTCAACACGATGCGGCGTCCGTGCTCGCCATGCGACTTGCTGGTGATCTTGGCGCCGAAGTGCTTGAGCAAGCGCTCGGTGTGGTCGCGCGTTGCCTCGGTCTCGATGACGGTCGTCTCTCCGGGCGCGGCAAGACCGGCGAGCAGCACGGCTGATTTGAGCTGCGCCGAAGCGACTGGCGGTTCGTAAATGATCGGGACCGGATCGGCAGCACCCCGGATTGTCAATGGGAGGCGCCCGCCGTCGGCCATCTCCAGCACGCGCGCGCCCATTTTTTCCAGCGGGTCGAGCACGCGCCGCATCGGCCGGCTGCGCAGGGACTCATCGCCGATGAAGGCAACCGTTACCGGTGAGCCGGCTACCGCTCCGATGGCCAGCCGGCACCCTGTACCGGAATTGCCGAAATCGAGCGGACCGTCAGGCTGTGCGAAACCGGCGACCCCGACGCCGCGAATGCGCCAGGCCTGCTCGCCGGTCCGCTCCAGATGAGCGCCAAGCGCCCGCATCGCGGCGGCGGTATGCAAGACATCCTCGCCTTCCAAAAGGCCACCGACGGTGGTCTCGCCGACCGTCAGAGCCCCAAGAATGAGAGCGCGGTGAGAAATCGATTTGTCGCCGGGCACACGGGCCCGACCCTGCACGGGACCGCTTTGACGGGCGGTTAACGGCGCTAGTTCTGCAGAAATCACCAGCCGGTATCCTCGAAGTCTTCGTCGTCCTACCACGCAGCCACGCGGGCCGTCATCCAGCGGCTTTTGGGCATCTGCGCTATTGACAGGGGCCCTGCAACTAGCCAAGTGAAACACCGATTTTAACGACCCTGTCCTGAGGAACCTCGACTGTGGCGAAACCCGATCTCGGCACCAAGCGCGTCTGTCCTGATACAGGCCGCAAATTTTACGATCTCAACAAAACGCCGGTGATTTCACCTTATACCGGCAAGGTGGTCCCCATCGCCGCGCCCACGCCTGCGCGCGCACGCCCCGAAACGCCGGTAGCCGTGAAGCCAGTGGCCCAGACCGAAAGCATCGTACCAGAGACTGCCGAGGCCGAATTTGTTTCACTCGAGGACGCGGAAGCCGAACAGCAAGGCAAGAAGAAGCCGGCCGCGGCCGAAGGCGCGGCAGCAGGTGAAGAAGAAGAAGTCGAGATGGATGAGAGCCTCGACGATGCCGCCTTCATCGAGGAAGAGGAAGAAGGCAATGCCGATGTCAGCGACATCATCGGCGAAACCGTCGAAAAGGAAGAGGAAAACTGATACCAGGTATCAGTGGTCAGTAATCAAGGATCAGGCGTCAGAAAACTGGTCTTAGCCTTGACTGATTGCTGATTCCTGATCCCTGATCCCTGAAGGGGCCATAGCTCAGTTGGGAGAGCGCGTGAATGGCATTCACGAGGTCGGGGGTTCGACTCCCCCTGGCTCCACCAGCCTTCGCTCGCTTCGCGAGCTACGGCTCGGCAAGCCATACAAACTTCTCGTGCGAAGCGGGCGAAGGCTGCCGCGCCGTAGTTCCGAAGGAACGAAGGCGGGCCCATGAGATACGTTTACATTCTTCACAGCATGGCTGGTGATCACTTCTACGTTGGACTCACCAACGACCTTCGCGCGCGCCTTGCCCAACACAATCGTGGCCAAGTCCCGCACACTTCCAAGCACACACCTTGGCGTTTAAAAACTTATATTGCCTTCAACGATGACAAACAGGCATTTAAATTCGAAAGGTATCTAAAATCGCCGTCAGGACGCGCCTTTTCAAAAAAGAGACTTTAATCAAGGCCGGGGGATCCAATGCAAGGCAAGATAGCGCTCGAAGAACACTTCGCCATTGAACCGACATTGGGCGATTCTCAGGTGTTCGGCTCGCACGTCTGGAAAGATCTGGGTCATCGGCTGCTCGACATCCAGGAAACCCGCCTCGGAGAAATGGACAAGCACGGGATCGAAATGATGATCCTGTCGCTAAATGCGCCGGCGATTCAGGCGATTCACGATACCAAAAAAGCGATCGCGGTCGCCAGGCAAGCCAATGACGCTCTGGCCAGCGAAGTGCAAAAGCGCCCAGGCCGTTTTTCTGCGTTCGCGGCACTCCCGATGCAGGACCCGGAGGCGGCCGCCGCCGAATTGACGCGTTGCATCAAAGACCTCGGGATGGTCGGGGCTTTGGTCAACGGATTTTCGCAAATCGGCTCTTCCGACAATGTCACCTATTACGATCTCCCGCAGTACCGCGCGTTCTGGCACACCGTCGATGCGCTCAACGTCCCGTTCTATTTGCATCCACGCAACCCGCTCCCGGGCTGGTCGAGATTATACGAGGGACACAATTGGATGCTCGGCCCGAATTGGGCATTCGCCGCCGAAACCGCCGTCCACGCTTTGAGGCTGATCGGCAGTGGCTTGTTCGATGAATGCCCGAATTTGAAAATCGTCCTCGGCCATATCGGCGAAGGGATCCCCGTCTACCTTTGGCGCATCGACAACCGCAACGGCTGGATGAAGGCTCGGCACAATTATCCGGCCAAACACAGCGTGGCGCACTACTTCCGCAAGCATTTCCACCTCACAACGTCCGGC
>DASSRJ010000067.1:0-20045 GCA_035701845.1 Pseudolabrys sp.
TGATAGATCCAGCCGATGCCAACCAGGACCACGCCGAGGCCGATGAAAGAAAGCGCGCGGAAAATTCCGGCCAGATCCGACATGTCGACAAGGAAAACCTTGCCGATGGTCAGGGCGACAACCGCGGCTGAGGCGAGACGCGCAGGCTGCGATTGCAGCCGGAAACCGGCCACCAACAACAATACGCCGAACGCGAGCCAGACCGCGGAATAGGTGTACTGCTCGGCGTCGGTCGTTGCTCCGCGCGTGAGAATCTCACCGTGGAACAGCGTCCGCACTTCGAGCCCGAGATACATCAAAGCCAGACCGACAGCTGCGGTCGCAGCGACCGCGCGGTAGGCGAGCGGCCTGCTGTGCCGCGCGACGAGTGCCAGAATTGCCGTCAGCAGCGCCGGGATGCCATAGCCGAGCAGCACCAGGTTGAAGAAATTTCCGCCGACCGGACGACCCGTCAGCATTGGGTTGACGCCCACGACCAGGCCGAACAGCGTCGCCAGCATCGTCGCGGCAAAGATCAAAAGCGCACCGGCGTTGTGCACGACGCTGTTGGTCCGCATGCGCAGGCGCTCAAGCCCGATCGCCATCGCGAGCCCGACGCAAACCTGCATGGCGACTTCCGCCAGGGCCGCCGACCGCCGGAAGACATCGCCATTGTTCATGTAGTGGCGAATTTGGAGCAGCACGAGCAGAACCGTGAATAGAATGGCCGCTGCTTCGGCCATGCGCGTGGGCATGTCGTCGGCACGCCGGCGCAGCAGATAGCCCGCGTACCAGAACGATGCCGCCGGTACGCCGTATCCATAGAGAAGCCAGTTGAAGATCGGCGTGGTGCCGACGTCACGGCCGACGATACGCGGCTCGTAACCGACGCGTATCAGCACAATGACGATGACGGCGGCCGCCAGATAGCGCAGCGCGGGCAAAGGCCGACGCTCCGAAACCCAGGCGATGCCGGGGACCATCAATGCGAGACCGACGGTGAGCCAGCCTTTGTCGAGCGCGAATGTCAGCGCCAGCGCGAGCGAGGCAACGGCACCCGCTGCGTAAATGGCGGCTGCCGACGCCACCCACGGCTGCGGCTGCCGTTTGCCCAAAAGTTCAGTCGCGTAGCCGTAAAGTGCGGCCAAGGCGAGCGCCAGTGCGGCAAACGGGATCGAGCGGTCGAGGTTGGAAATTCGCAGATAAAGCGCGATCAGTACGACGATCGGAACGACGACGCCGGTCAGGCTCCATAGCTGCGCATTGAGCGCAGTTGCTGAGCGGCCTTGCGCGGCGAATGCCGGCAATCCGAAGATCATCGCGAGCGCTGCGCCGAAGACCAGATGTAATGTCGTTCCCGAAGGTGGCTCAGGAACGGCGCCGCGTGTCACGCCGGACGAAAGCACAAGCGTTTCCACGAACTCGGGCGCCGCCCACTGAATCATCACCGTGGCGGCGAAGACACCCGCGGCAGGGAGGGCCCAGAGCGCCGCTTCCGTGCGCCATGCGATCCCAACGGTTGCGGCCGCGAGCAGCACGAACATTGCGAGTGCCACACTGTCGTGATCGCTGTTGATGACCAGAAAGGCCGCGGCAAACAAGAATGCGCCGATGGACCCGGAGGACACCCCGTCAATTTTTCCAGGTTCGGCAGGTGGCCCGTACTTCAGTCCCGACACAATGAGCGCGGCCGCGAGCGCAAAACCCGCAACGACGTGAAACAAATGCGCCGTCAGCGCCTCGATGTGATCGGGTTCGGCGCCCGCCCATGTCCAGAGCACGCCCATCGCGGTCGCGGTGATCGCAAGCCATCGCCAAAGTCTCATGCGCGCCAGCGCGAAAGCGGCGGCCATGACAACGGCGAGATAGCAATAGAGCGCCCAGTAGTCGGCCGAGCCCGTGCTGACGAGGACCGGCGTGACGAAAGCGCCGGCCACGCCAAGCCCGGCAAGCGCCGGCCCGTGCAGAAGCGCAGCTGCCAAAGTCCCCAGAGCGACCAGGCCAAGCAGGATGAATGCGAAAGCGGGCGAAAGAAAATTGTAAAGCGCAAAGGCGGCGTAGACGGTCGCATAGGCCGCAATAGTGCCGGCGGCGGTAAGAATGCCCGGAATGTGCTGGCTCGGAATAGGGACGATACCGGCCGCGACCTCGTTGCGCCGCGCCCATTCGCCGGCGGTGATCAAAAGGGCCGAGAAGATCGCGGCGAGAAATATTCGAACGCCGGGACCGAGCAGGCCCATCTCGACGGTGTAGCGGACAAGGAAAATGCCGCCGAGCGCAAGCGCAAGCCCGCCAATCCAGACGACCCACTGCGTGCCGAACCGTTCCTCGAGCGTCGCCCGCGCTGGTGCCGGGGCAGCCGGTACGGATGCGACCGGCTCCGGCGTTTCGCGAGCGGCCACCGGTTCGGCAATGACCGGCGGCGGCTCGGCGGCCTGTACAGGGGCGATGGGCGCAGGCTCTGCAGCTGCAGTGGCACTTGGCTGACCGGCCCGCGTCGCTTCCAGGGCCGCGATCCGAGCCTCCAGCCGCCTGATGCCGTCGCGGGCATTCAGCGTCATCACCAGGGCGGCGATGGAGATGACCGGTATCGCCAGGACCAGAAGTATAAGAAGGATAACCCCCACCACTTCCGACATCGCGCACCCCCGACGGATGAGTCGCGGCAATGCTACTTTGCCGGAAGTGAGTCCGATAGCGGCCGTAGGACCCTGTGGGCGGAGCCTTCAGAGCAGATCGATCCGGAACGGGTGGCCTTCGGCCGCCGCATCGCCGAGGCCGATGGCGTCGATCGCGCGAATCATGCGGCCCTCGCGGTTAAGCAGGCGGTCGGCGACCGAGACGATTCGCGAATTCGGCTGCGCCGTGCGTGAGGAGCGCCTGATGTCCCAGGCGATCTGCATCTCGTCACGCTGCGGATTGAGCGCGCAAGCGCCCACATAGGCCGCGGCCGTCGACCGGCTTATTCCGGCGAAGCAGTGCATGACCATCGGCGTCTTGCGATCCCAGGCGGTTACGAAATTGATCAGCCTTTGCACATGTTCGTGGGCGGGCAGCGTGTAGCCGTCCATCGGCATGGTGATGTCGTCGACGGAGAGCACCAGGTGGTTCTCCGGCGCGATGTGATCCGGCCGCTGAACCCGGTCGACCAGCCGCAGCAAGGTTACAATATGTTGCGCGCCGGTCTCATCGACCGTGGCATGCAGGCGCGAAAGTGAACAGACGTGAATCATGGATCGTTTGTGCTCAGCCGATATGTAGGCCCTCGATCGCCTCGTGGGAAGCCTCAACTGCCGAGCAGCTTTTCGAAGCGTTCGCGGTAGCGGGCCTGTGCGGTTCCGGCGGTCCAGGGCTTGAGATAATCGCGTTCGAGGGCGGCGGAAAATTTCGGCGGCGGCCCAAAAAACTTGCGCGCTTCGGCTTCGGCGAAGCCTGCAAGCCTGGTTGCCTCGAGATAGGCCGCACTGCGATCCGCGGATTTGATGAGCGCTTGCAGCGGTTCCGGCAGCTTTGCAGGCAGTCCGAATCGTAAATGGATGGCGGCGAGCAACCGCTTCTCCACCGCCTTGTAGCTGTCGCCGATCACCGCCTTGAACGGTGAGATCATGTCGCCGATGACATATTCGGGCGCATCGTGCAGCAGGATCGCAAGGCGGCCCTTATGGTCGAGCCGCGGAACTTTCGTGCGTGCCAGCGCTTCCACAAGCAAAGAGTGCTGTGCAACCGAAAAGATGTGACCGCCTTGCGTCTGCCCGTTCCAGCGCGCGACACGCGCCAGGCCGTGTGCAATGTCATCGACTTCAACGTCGAGCGGGGAGGGGTCGAGCAGATCGAGCCGTCGTCCGGACAGCATCCGCTGCCATGCGCGCGGCGCCTTCGAGTCTCGTACGATAGTCGCCTTGCTCATCTTTTCCGGGCGAGTTTCGACACGGCTGCATGGCGGTGGCAGGTCACGAGGTGATCGTTGACCATGCCAACGGCCTGCATGAAGGCGTAGACGATGGTGGGGCCCACGAATTTGAAACCCTGCGCCACGAGATCCTTCGATATTTTCTGTGAGAGCGGCGTTTCCGCCGGTACCTGCCTGGTCGAGGTGAACCGGTTTTGCTGCGGCCTGCCGTCGAGATGGTCCCACAGGAAATTCGAGAAACCGGGACCGTTCTCCATGATCTTGATCCACGCGCGCGCGGACGACACCGCGCCTTCGATCTTTGCCCGATTACGCACGATGCCGGCGTCCTTCATCAGCGACTCGATCTTGCGTTTGGGATAGCGCGCAATTTTTTCCGGCTCGAATTCGTTGAATGCACGGCGGAAATTGTCGCGCTTGCGCAGGATCGTGATCCACGACAGGCCTGCCTGGAAACCGTCGAGAACAAGTTTCTCAAACAGCGCGCGATCATCATATTCGGGCACGCCCCATTCGTCGTCATGATAGGCGACGTAGACCGGATCCTGTTTCGGCCAGGGGCACCGCGCGAGCCCGTCGACATGGACGATGGTCTTGCTCATGAGGCTGTCTTCGCCTCGCCCGGCCAGTCGAACGTCGCCCATGATGGTTTCACGGCCCGCACGGCAACGCCACCCGCCTCCAGCGCCGTTTTTGTGGCCAACGCGTCCGCGATCCGGTCGAGCCGCATGAGCGCAAGACCGCGGCCTCTGGCGGTCGAGCCGAGCGTGCCGACCTGCTTCTCGCCCGCCATAATCGGCAGGCCCGAGGTCGGCGCGAACTCTTCGTAAGCGATCGGCACAACACGGTTGCGGGCGCTGGCGCGGTGCTCGACGCGCGAAACGACCTCCTGGCCGACATAGCAACCTTTCTCGAAGTCCACTCCATTGAGTTGGTCCATATCGGCTTCGTGCGGAAACGTATCGCCATAGACGAAGTCGAAGCCGCCGCGCGGCACGCCGTGCGCGATGCGATGGGTTTCATAGTCGTCGGCATCGGTGAACGCGGCGCCGATGTCGGCGGCGGCAGCAGCAGCAAGATGCGGGGGCAGCATGATACGCGAGCCAAGCGCCGCCAGCCGCGGATCCGGGTAGCTCAGGCCGTATTCGCTGCCGGCCGCACCATCCCAGACGGCCATTACCCCAAGCACGTCCGAAAGGTCCTCGCAGATCACCTTGGCGCGCAATTTGTAGAAGTTCAGTTTTTCCACAAGCGTCGAGGCGAGTGCGCGCGGGCAGTCGAGGAAGAAGCCGCCGCCGTCCTTGGCCGGAGCTTCCGCAATGATGAAGTCGGCAATGATCTTTCCCTGTGGCGTGAGCAGCGCCGCAAAACAAGGCTTGCCTGCCGCGACCTTGGTCATGTCGCCGGTGACCAGGCCATTGAGAAATTGCCGGGCGGTGTCGCCGACGACCTTGACCACGCCGCGATCGGGGAGAAGTGCTGCCTGCATACCGGTTCTCCGGGCCTGTTTCGATAGTCTCTTGCCAGAACTCGCGGCGGAACGTAAGCGCTGTCGGACTGGCCTCAAGTCCGCTCCCGGCACCTTCGCGCATGGCTGACACCTACGATCTGATCCTCAAAGGCGGCACGGTCGTCAACCATGACGGCGAGGGCGTGCGCGACCTCGGGGTTCGCGGCAGCCGTTTCCAGGCAATCGGCGACCTGTCGCGTGCGTCCGCGGGCGAGGTGATCGACTGCCGGGGGCTGCATCTCCTGCCGGGCGTGATCGATACCCAGGTCCATTTTCGCGAGCCGGGCCTTACCCACAAGGAAGACCTTGAGAGCGGCTCGCTTTCGGGGGTGATGGGCGGCGTTACTGCGGTATTCGAGATGCCGAATACCGACCCGTTGACCGTGAGTGCCGAGGCGCTCGCCGACAAGGTCAAGCGGGGGCATCATCGCATGCATTGCGACTTCGCCTTTTTTGTAGGGGCGACCGCTGACAATACCAGGCATCTCGCCGAGCTGGAGCGGTTGCCCGGCTGTGCCGGCATCAAAATCTTCATGGGCTCGTCCACCGGCTCGCTGCTTGTCGCCGACGATGCGGGCCTGCGCGGAGTGCTCAAGGTCATCCGCCGCCGTGCATCGTTTCATGCCGAGGACGAGCCACGGTTGAACGAACGAAAGAATCTGCGGGTCGAAGGCGACGTGCGCTCGCATCCTGTCTGGCGCGACGAAATCGCCGCGCTCAAGGCGACGCAGCGCCTGGTCACGATTGCGCACGAGACCGGCGCGCGCGTGCACGTGCTGCATATTTCGACCGCGCAGGAGATGGAATATCTCGCCGGTCACAAAAACGTAGCCACGGTCGAGACGACGCCGCATCACCTGACGCTGGAAGCGCCGGGCTGTTACGAGCGGCTCGGCACCCGCGCGCAGATGAATCCGCCGGTGCGCGATGCGGCGCACCGCGCTGCAATCTGGAGCGGCATTACGCAGGGCGTTGTCGATGTTCTTGGCTCGGATCACGCGCCGCATACGCGCGAGGAAAAAGCCAAGGTCTATCCGGCAAGCCCGTCAGGCATGACCGGTGTGCAGACGCTGGTGCCCATCATGCTCGACCACGTCAATGCGGGCAGACTGTCGCTGTTGCGCTTGGTCGATCTCACCAGCGCTGGTCCGGCCCGCCTGTTCGGGGTCGCCACGAAAGGCCGCATCGCTGTCGGCTATGACGCCGATCTGACCATCGTCGATCTCAAGCGGCGCGAAACGATCACCGACAAGTGGATGGCCTCGCGCGCGGGCTGGACGCCTTACGACGGAGTGACAGTCACCGGCTGGCCGGTCGGGACCTTCGTGCGCGGGCGCAAGGTGATGTGGCAGGGCGAGCTGGTGATGCGGGCTCAGGGGGAGCGCGTCAGATTTCTGGAAACGCTGGCGGGTTGAAAAATACGTCGAGCCGTTATTGCCGCGGCTGCTCGAGTGTGAATTCACCGTTGCGGATACGGGCGCTCAGGCCCTCGGTGAACGTCGCGGCGGCTTCTTCACCGTAGGTGGTCACGAACTCAGCGAGCGCCGCGAACAGACACGCCTGCGCAAGGCAGTCGCCATCAATGCCGTCATGACGCGCTTCCGCCCAGGCTTCCTGGAGATAGCCCAGTGCCACCAGCTTCTGCTCGCGGTCTGAAACAGGTTCGCGCGCGTGCGTCGGATTCTCGGCAACCGGCATTTTTCGCATGAGCCCCCAGGCGTCCAGGCGGACGCCCAACACGTCCCAAAACAACGTTAGCACGGGGATCAGACGGCAATAGTCTACAATTAAGAGAAGGTTAACTGGTTCCGTAACGGACAGGCAGGTACAACCAGCTTCGGGTGACGTCGCGTCTCAAACGCTTATCAGGCATGCGGAACTTTAGACGACTGATGCAGTTCTAAATGCGGATAGTGCTGGATGCCGCTTCCGCGAGCGTCATCCCGCCTTGGGGGCGGAAACCCGGAACTGGGTCGGTACGCCCATCTCTTTATTCCAAAGACGTGACCGGCTGCGGTCCCAACCGTAGGAGGTCCTTATGACTATTACTCACACACATGCAGTTGCCGCGAGTGAAACGAGCGGCATATTTGCAGAAGCAATTGGCGGCATTGCGACCATCGCCCTGGCGATCATTGCATTGGCAGGTACGGCAACCGGCTTTCTGCTGGCGGTCGCCACGGTTGTGTTCGGTGCCGCCTTGCTGATCGAGGGCACGTCCATCTTAACAGAGTATGCGGTGGTTGCTGCATCCGGCGCGCTCGGCCTCGCGGCAGGCGGGCTCGCAGCCGTGTTCCTTGCTGGTATGACGGGCATCATTCTCGGCGTATTGGCGCTGCTGGGTATTCATGCCCCTGTGCTCACCTCGGCAGCCGTCATCGCGTTTGGCAGCGCCTTGCTGCTGAACAGCAGCTCGATGCTTAACCTGTACGCGGTGAAGGCCCGCGAAGGCGAAGGGTCGGAATTCATGATGGGCAGTGCTGTTGGAACGGCAGGCGCCCAGGCGCTGGCGGGTATCGCCGCGATCGTGATCGGCATTTTGGCTGTTGCAGGTAACCAGCCGATGTCGCTCGCCTTGGTTGCTTTACTGGTACTTGGCGCGGCGATCCTGGTGACCGGCAATGGCATGAGTAATGCGGCGGTCCACATGTTCAGCCGCATCCCGAACCGCGCGTAAAGGTCGCGCGATTCCGTTGACTCGATTGGCGGTCCGTTTACCGGACCGCCAACAGTGCTGCTTTCCTTGCCATTTGACAGAACATCAGCCTCCGTCGGCTTGCGTCAGCAAGCTGTTGTAAGCTCCTTATTGTCGCGCGTTGCCTGTGCAAATGAAAACGGGACATGAACCATTTGTAACGTGACCTGCCGATCGCCGTGTCCGTATATTAGAAGCCTACTCGACAGGAACGAGAACGCTCCCGCCGCAGTCGCGGTGTCTCATGGCAATTCGTCATCAGCCTTCAGTCATTGGACCGCCTCGAATCCTCATTATTGAGGATGAATGGATTATTGCTGATCTGATGGACGGTCTCCTGCGCGAATTCGGCTATGAGGTGTCGGGAACTGCGCACGACGTCCATTCCGCCCGTCACGAGATCGCCAAGCGCAATTACGATGCCGTGCTTCTCGATATCGGGCTCGGTGACGGTCATAGTCCCGAGCTCGCCGACCTGCTTAAAGAATCGGGAACACCCTTCGCCTTTGTAACAGGGTACGACCATGCCTTCGCGACACGCCACGCTGACGCTCCTCTGCTGCGCAAGCCTTTTTCGCCGAGCCAGTTAATTGGACTACTGGACAACCTGGTTGGCTCTGTTGCGAACTACGGTGCAATAGCAGGAACGACGCCGACTTGCGGAGTTTCCGAATTCAGATCCTAGGGTGAGATCAAAGATCGAGTCATGAAAAGTTCATGACACGACGCCATCCTGGAAATTTATCAGGCTTTGCTGGCCGTCATCCTGTTTATGTCGCCTTGGGCGTCTGCATTTGCGCAAGGCATTGGCATCATAACCGGGTTGCTTCCGGAAGAATTATGACGACCAGTGCGCGGTGAATTGGAACTCGGCGGGAGGTTCCCTCGTTCTTGAAAAAGGGGTTCATCCGAAATCCTTGAAGGATTGCGGATAACGGACTTCCAGATCGCAAGTCTAAAATGCCCGGTAAACCCGCTGTCGGCACCAGACAAACTTTCGACATGCCTGGACAAACCTCTGAACAGGCCGTCCTCGATAAACTTTGTATCAACACGATTCGTACGCTCTCGATCGACGCGGTTCAACAAGCCAATTCCGGACATCCAGGCACGCCAATGGCGCTGGCGCCTGTGATGTACACATTATGGCGGCGCTTTCTGCGCTTCGACCCCGATGACCCTACATGGCCCAATCGCGATCGGTTCGTGCTGTCGAATGGCCATGCCTCGATGCTGCTGTATGCGATGCTGCATCTGGCGTGCGTGAGGGCGGTCGACAAGAACAACAAGGTTCTCGAAAGCCCGGCCATAAGCCTTGAAGATATCAAACGATTTAGACAACTCGACGGAAAATGCCCCGGCCACCCCGAATATGGTCTCACCACGGGTGTCGAAGCGACGACCGGACCCCTGGGACAAGGCTGCGGCGACAGCGTCGGCATGGCGATCGCCTCCGGCTGGCTCGCCCGGCATTTCAATCGGCCGAATTTTTCGATCTTTGATTTCAAGGTCTACGCGCTGTGCAGTGACGGCGACTTGATGGAAGGTGTATCCAGCGAGGCAGCATCGCTCGCCGGATATCTGAAACTCGGAAACCTTTGTTGGATCTACGACAGCAATCGGATCAGCATCGAGGGCAAGACAGACCTCACTTTCAGTGAGGACGTTGCGACGCGGTTTCGCGCCTATGGCTGGACGGTCCGGTCGGTCGCGGACGCCAATGACACCGGGCAGCTGGCGAAGTTTCTTGAAGAATTCCAGCACCTCAACAATGCGCCGACATTGATTATCGTCCACAGCCACATCGGGTTTGGCGCGCCGCATAAGCAGGATACGAGTGCCGCACATGGGGAGCCTCTCGGTGAGGATGAAGTTCGCCTTGCCAAGCGAAGTTATGGCTGGCCTGAAGATGCCAAATTTCTCGTTCCGGACGGCGTAAGAGACCGCGTTCACGGTTTCATTGCCGAACGCTGCGGCCCGCTCCGCAACGCCTGGTCCAGGCAGCTTGCCGCGTATCGGCACAACTATCCGGAGCTGGCCGACAGGCTTCAGCGTATGGAAGCGGGAGAGCTTCCTGAGGGATGGGCCGCTGGGCTGCCGACCTTTCCGGCAGATGCGAAAGGCATGGCAAGCCGGGAGGCATCAGGCAAGGTTCTCAACATCCTCGCCGAGCACTATCCCTGGCTCGTTACTGGATCCGCCGATCTGGCGCCCTCGACAAAAACACGCCTGACATTTGACGGTGCAGGAGATGTCGAAGCGGGCAACCTGGGCGGACGTAACTTCCACTTTGGAGTGCGCGAGCACGCTATGGGCACGATCCTGAACGGCCTTGCGTTGTCAAAACTTCGCGCATGCGGCTCAACTTTCCTGATTTTTTCCGACTACATGAAGCCGGCAATCCGCCTCAGCGCGTTGATGCGCCTCCCGGTGATTTATGTATTCACGCACGACTCGATTGCGCTTGGACAGGATGGCCCTACCCACCAGCCGATCGAGCAACTCGTCGCGCTAAGAGCAATTCCCGGGCTCATCACGCTGCGCCCAGCCGACGCGAATGAAGTGACCGAAGCCTGGCGGGTCATCTGCGCACTGAAAGACCGGCCGGCATGTCTGATTCTCAGCCGGCAGGCACTGCCGACCTTCAACCGGTCGAAATATGCACCGGCTGATAACGTAGGACGCGGCGCGTACATACTCGCCGATATTCCTGGCAGGACGCCGGACGTCATCCTCATCGGTACGGGAAGCGAAGTCGCGTTGTGCGTAGAGACGCATGAGGCGCTCAAAAAAGATCTCATTGCGTCTCGGGTCGTGAGCATGCCGTCATGGGAGCTTTTTGAGCAGCAGGACCGGTCTTATCGCGACCACGTCCTGCCTCCCGGCATCACCGAGCGCATATCGGTCGAAATGGGCTCGGTGATCGGCTGGGAGCATTACGTCGGCTCCCGCGGCACCAGCATTGGGATGCACCAATTCGGCGCTTCGGCACCGGCAAAGGATTTGCTGCGTAAATTCGGTTTTACCTGCGAAGCGCTCGTCGCCATCGCCAAGCGTCAGGTGAAAGACATCATGAGAGATTGACGATGACCCTCGCCCAACGAGAGCCGCAACACAGGAAACACGACAATCCGCTGAGGGCGCTGCATAGTCAGGGCCAGACGGTTTGGCTGGACTTTCTTTCGCGACGCTTTCTGGCCGGCGGTGGGCTTAAGAGCCTGATCGCAAATGATGGCCTGACCGGCGTTACATCAAACCCGTCGATTTTCGAGAAAGCGATTGCCGAAAGCAAAGATTACGACGCGTCCGTGCGGCAAGCCGAAGATCGTGCCGATCTGGGTGTCATGGCGCTCTATGAGCATCTCGCAATCCAGGATATTCGCAGCGCGGCCGACGACCTGAGGCCGGTTTTCGACCGAACGCAGGGCGCCGACGGATATGCCAGTATCGAAGTATCGCCGTATCTTGCGATGGACACGGACGCGACGGTCTCAGAAGCGCAGCGGCTTGCCAGGCTCGTGGACCGGCCGAACGTCATGGTGAAAGTGCCTGCGACAAAGGCAGGGATTCCGGCCATCCGGCGAATGACGGCCGATGGCGTCAATGTGAATATCACTTTGTTGTTTTCGCAGGATGTCTATGAAGAGGTCGTTGATGCCTATTTGGGCGGTCTTGAGCAGCTCGTTGCGCAGGGTGGCGATCCGAGCCGCATCGCCAGCGTTGCGAGTTTCTTTGTCAGCCGCATCGACGTGGCGATAGACAAGCTCGTTGAAGAACAACTTGGAAACAACGGGGACAAGCGCCGGCGTCTATCCGACCTCAGGGGAAAAGTCGCCATTGCGAACGCCAAGCTCGCCTATCAGCGTTACAAGCGCCTGTTTTCCAGCGAGCGTTGGCAAAAACTGGAGGCGCATGGCGCCCGCAGGCAACGGGTACTCTGGGCGAGCACAAGCACGAAGACTCCCGGTCTCAGTGACGTACTCTATGTCGAGGAGCTAATTGGCCGCGACACGGTCAATACCATGCCGCCAAAGACCGTGGACGCGTTTCGAGACCACGGGCAGGTGCGATCGAGCCTTGAAGAAGATGTCGAAGGTGCTACGCGCACTATGCGCGAACTTGAACGCCAGGGCGTTTCGATTGACGCGGTGACATCCCAACTGACAGCCGAAGGTGTGTGGCAATTCTCCGACGCATTCGACAAGCTGCTTGGGTCACTTGCGCGCAAACGCGCCGCCCTGCTCGGGGATGAACTCAACAGCCAGTCTGTCAGCTTGCCGGCCGCGCTGGGAAAAGCAGTCGACTCGTCGCTCGAGCACTGGCGGCGAGAGGGCAATGTGCGCCGTCTTTGGGCGGGCGACGCCACGCTTTGGACCGGAGCCGACGAAGGCCAGTGGCTCGGTTGGCTCGATATCATCGACAATGAGCGCAAACGTCTGAGCGAACTGAATGATCTTGCTGGAAACATCAGGCGCGAGAATTTTCTGCATGCAGTCCTGCTCGGCATGGGTGGGTCGAGCCTGGGGCCTGAAGTACTTGCAAAAACCTTCGGGCATACGAGCGCCCATCCGGAACTGATTGTGCTCGATTCGACAGACCCCGAACAAATTCGTGCTGTCGAGGGAACCATCGACCTTGTCCGATCGCTGTTCATCGTGTCGAGCAAGTCGGGAAGCACGCTCGAGCCGAACATTTTGAAGGACTATTTCTTTGAGCGGGTGAAGAAAGCCGTCGGGGCTGACCGCGCAGGCATGCACTTCATCGCCGTGACCGATCCCGGTTCGGGGATCGAGACGATCGCCGAGCATGACCGCTTCCGTTATCTTGGGCTCGGACGCCCCAGCATCGGCGGACGTTATTCGGTGCTTTCCGATTTCGGCATGGTTCCGGCATCGGTCATCGGACTCAACGTCAGCAGGCTGCTTGCAATTGCGCAGAAGATGGCAAACTCATGCGGTCCTGCCGTGCCCCCCGCCGACAACCCAGGCGTCATTCTGGGGACGGTTCTGGCCGAGGCCGCGCGCATTGGGCGCAATAAAGTCACGATCGCGACGTCGCCCGGAATTGCCGACCTCGGTGCCTGGCTCGAACAATTGTTGGCGGAATCGACGGGCAAGAAAGGTAAAGGCCTCATCCCCGTCGACAATGAACCCCTCGGACCGCCGGAGGCCTATGGCAGGGACCGGGTCTTCATCCACATTCGGCTGAATGACGTCCCCGACCGCGGCCAGGATGGCGCCATCGCCGAACTCGAACGGGCCGGCCATCCTGTCGTGCGCATAGGCCTCGCCAGTCGCGATCGCCTTGTGCAGGAGTTTTTCCGCTGGGAGATCGCAATCGCGGTCGCGGGCGCGATCATCGCCATCAATCCATTTGACCAGCCCGATGTGGAGGCGAGCAAAGTCAGGACACGGACGCTGACCACTGCTTACGAAAAAAGCGGCGCCATGCCGGCGGAAACACCCATCCTTCAGGAAAATGGCATCAAGGTCTTTGCCGACGCCGACAATGCAGCCGCATTGCAGCTCGCTGACAGATCGCTTGCCGGATCGCTCAAAGCCCATCTGGACCGGCTACGGGCCGGCGACTACTGCGCTGTGCTTGCCTACATCGCGCGCGACCGGGCCCACGAAACAGCTCTGCAGGACATGCGCACGAAAATCCGGAATGCCAAGCATGTGGCTACCTGCGTAGGGTTTGGTCCGCGCTATCTGCACTCGACCGGCCAGGCATACAAGGGTGGCCCGAACGAAGGCGTCTTTTTGCAAGTGACGTGCGATGCAAGGAACGATCTGGCTATTCCTGGCCATAAATACAGTTTTGGGGCGGTGATCGCGGCCCAGGCGCGCGGCGACTTTTCAGTCCTTAATGAACGGAAACGGCGTGCGATCCGGGTTCACCTGGGCGACGACGTCCAGGCGGGCTTGAAGCATTTGAACAATGCCTTGGAAAAGGCTTTGCTTTGAGGAGATTTGGACCATGCAAATTGCCATTGTCGGCCTCGGACGCATGGGCGCGAATATCACTCGCCGCCTGTTGCGGGCGAAGCACGATTGCGTCGTCTATGACTTGAACCTCGACTCCATAACCGCGCTGGTCGAAGCGGGAGCGGCAGGCGCCAAATCGCTCGAGGATCTTGTCGCCACGCTGAACCCGCCGCGCGTCATATGGTTGATGCTGCCGGCGGCGATCGTCGACAAGACCATTTCTGAGCTGACGCCTCACCTGGAAGCGGATGATGTCCTGGTGGACGGCGGTAATACGCATTATCGCCACGACATTGATCGCGCCGCGGCTCTTAAGGAAAAAAGAATTCACTACGTCGACGTGGGCACGAGTGGCGGAGTCTGGGGACTCGAGCGCGGCTACTGCCTGATGGTGGGCGGCGAAAAGTCCGTTGTCGAGCGGCTTGACCCGGTATTCAAGGCGCTCGCTCCGCCGATGAACTCAGCGACGCGCACATCCGGCCGCGAAGAGAAACCAACGACAGCCGAACACGGTTACCTGCATTGTGGGCCGAGCGGCGCGGGTCACTTCGTCAAGATGGTCCACAACGGCATTGAGTACGGAATTATGGCCGCCTATGCCGAGGGGTTCAATATCTTGCGCCACGCCAATGTCGGCGCCGACAAGCATGCGATCGATGCCGAGACGACGCCACTCGCCGATCCACAAGCCTATCGTTACACGTTCGACGTGGCGGAAATCGCCGAAGTATGGCGGCGAGGAAGCGTTATAGCGTCCTGGCTGCTCGACCTGACTGCCGATGCGCTTTTTCGCGATCCCGAGTTGAAGGAATTCCAGGGGCGCGTATCGGATTCCGGTGAAGGCCGCTGGACGCTCAAAGCGGCAATTGACGAAGGCGTGCCGGCACCGGCTCTAAGCAATGCGCTCTACGGGAGATTCGCCTCACGCGGCGCAGCGGATTTTGCAGACAAGCTTCTTTCCGCCATGCGTCATGAATTCGGTGGCCACGCGGAACCGGTGCATGACGTAAAATCGATGGTTCACCGCCAGGACAATCAATGACACCTGCACGATCCGACGCATTGGTGCTATTCGGTGCGAGCGGCGATCTCGCGCACAAGAAGATTTTCCCCGCGCTCTACGCCATGTATCGCCGCGGACGGCTCAGTGTACCGGTTATCGGCATCGCCAAAACCAGCTGGTCCTCCGACCAGTTCCGCGCCCACGTCCTTGACGCGATCGCCGGGTCCGGCGGCTTTGATCGGCAGGCCACCAAACCGTTCCTGCAGCTGCTGCAATACGTCAACGGCGACTACAACAATGTCGAAACATTCGAAACCATGCGGTCGGTGCTCGGACCGAGCACGCAGCCGCTTTTCTACCTGGCAATCCCGCCGAGCATGTTTCCGGCCGTCGTCGAAAGCCTCGGTAAACTGGGATGTTCTTCCGCTGCGCGTGTGGTCGTCGAAAAGCCGTTCGGGCGCGATCTTGCATCCGCGCGACAGCTGAACCGGACGCTGCACAGGGTGTTTCCGGAAGAATCGATATTCCGGATCGACCACTTTCTCGGCAAGGAGCCCGTGCAAAACCTGCTGTATTTCCGGTTCGCTAATGCTTTTCTCGAGCCGCTGTGGAATCGGCATTACGTGCACAGCGTGCAAATCACGATGGCAGAAAGTTTTGGTGTCGGAACCCGTGGACGGTTTTACGAAGAGGTCGGCGCCATACGTGACGTCGTTCAAAATCACCTCCTGCAAATAGTGGCCATCCTGGCGATGGAATGTCCCATCGGCAGCGAGAGCAGCTACATCCGTGACGAGAAGGTAAAGCTATTCAATTCGATCCGGCCTCTGCAGCCGTCCGAGATGGTGCGCGGGCAATATCGCGGCTATCGCAATGAGCCCGGTGTTTCGGCAAATTCCGAAGTCGAAACGTTCGCCGCATTGCGGCTACACGTCGACTCCTGGCGCTGGCAGGGAGTGCCCTTCCTGGTGCGCGCGGGAAAAAATCTCCCTGTGAGTGTAACGGAGGTCACTGTCGACCTGGACTGCCCGCCGCAACAGATATTCAAGGGCGATACGCCGGGCAGGGCGAACTATTTCCGTTTCCGGCTATCGCCGGACGTTGTCATCGCGCTGGGCGCGAGGGCGAAAGCCTCCGGCGAAGCAATGATCGGTGAGGACGTCGAGCTCCATGTGTTGCATCAGGATGCCGAAGAAATGGACGCCTATGAACGGCTGATTGGCGATGCGATGAAAGGAGACCTGTCGCTGTTCTCGCGCGAGGACAGCGCCGAGGCGCAGTGGCGGGTTGTCGACCCAATTCTCAATTCCGGCACGCCGCTCTACGACTATGACTCGCACACGTGGGGGCCGCGCCAGTCCGATGATATCGCGCGCCCTTTAGGCCCCTGGCACGATCCGCTAGCGAAGCCAGAAATCCGCCCGGTCGCCGCAAGGCAGGCGCAAAGGTGGGCCTGATATGCCGGGCGTGCACGGTAAACGTTGGCACGGCAAGCGCCCCGGTATCCTCGTCATCGACATTGGTGGCACTCACGTCAAAATGCAACTCAGTTCGAAGCATCATGCATGCGAGTTCGAATCCGGGCCGAAACTGACCGCCAAAGACATGGTTACGACGGTCAGGGAGCTGACGAATGGCTGGACTTACCATGTTGTTTCGATCGGCTTTCCCGGGCCGGTTGCCGGCAACCGGCCCATCGCCGAACCCTGCAATCTTGGATCAGGCTGGGCAGGCTTCGACTTCGGGAAGGCTTTTCATCGTCCGGTAAAAGTCGTCAACGACGCCGTCATGCAGGCTCTTGGCAGCTATGGTGGCGGTCGCATGTTGTTTCTCGGTCTCGGTACCGGCCTGGGCTCTGCAATGATCATTGACGGTGTCATCGAACCGATGGAGATCGCGCATCTGCCCTACAAAAAGGGAAAGAGCTTTGAAGATTATCTCGGCAGCCGCGGGCTCGAGCGCCTCGGTTTAAAAAAATGGCGCAAGCACGTGGCTGACGTGGTCAAGATTTTGAGGTCGGCGCTCGAACCGGACTATGTCGTGCTTGGCGGTGGTAACGTCAAAAAAATCGAAAAACTCCCGCCGCACACGCGGCGTGGCAGCAACGACAGGGCCTTCGCGGGCGGTTTCCGCCTTTGGAAGAAACATCGCCCCCATGCCTAGGCCAGCCGGGGCACCGGGCGAATGGCGGCTCTACGAAACTGCCGAAGCAGTCGCGGAGCACGCCGCTGAATGGCTAAGCGCCCTCGCATCCTCGTGCAACGGCGAAGTTGCAATCTGCCTGTCCGGTGGATCAACGCCTCGGCGTCTTTATCAGCGACTCGCAAGCGACCCTCTCGCGGCGCGCATTCCATGGAATCAGATCCATTGGTTCTGGGGTGATGAGCGCTTCGTTGCGCACGATGATCCGGCCAGTAACTACCGAATGGCGTATGACGCCCTTTTTTCGCGCGTGCCTGTCTCGCAGGACCGCATTCATCCGATCCCGACACAGGGCCTGTCTCCGGAGGGCGCCGCAGCAGCCTACCAAACCCTGCTCCAGGGCTACTACGGTAACAAAAGGCTCGATGTGAATCGGTCCATTTTCGACGTGACATTGTTGGGTGTCGGCGAGGACGGGCATACCGCATCGCTTTTTCCGGGAAGTTCAGCACTGCGGGACGATCGTCGCTGGGTGCGCGCTGTTGTTGGTGAAGCAGATCAAGCCCGCGTCACGCTCACTTTCCCTGTTCTCAACAGCAGCCGTAATGTCGCCTTCCTCGTGACGGGTGAAAACAAGAAGAAAATATTGGCGCAGATTCGCGCAGGAGATGGATCGACGCCGGTCGCGCGAATTCGTCCTGTCGGCCGCCTCTACTGGTTCGTCGATCGTGCTGCCGTGCTCGGCTAGCAACGTGCCGTGCCTGCTCCGATCCCGAAAGTAAATCAGTTGGCGTACCGCGCGGTGATATCACGGGCGATTTTTGCACCTTCGTCGAGGTAGCGCCGTATGGCGAGGTCGGCGGCGGGCGTGCAGGTCCGGTACGTCTGCTGGAACCCGCGATATCCGCGATTGAAGCTTGCCACGATCTTGCGCCGCCGCTCGCCACTCGGCGCTTCGGCGTCGATGAGCGCCTGCATCTCGTTGCGCCACTTCGCACCGTCATTGGCGCCGCAGACCGCGCGCAGATAGTGCAGCGCGCCGAGGATCTCGCCCAGGCGCGCCAGATCGCCGTCAAACGGTGCCGGCGCTTCGCTTTGCGCGCGGGCCGGCACGGCGAGGCAAAAGGCAACCAAGACGATGGCGAGCAGCTTTTTCACGGAAATCCGGCCGGTGTGTGTTGTGGAACATATGCGCCGCCCCGAAGGCAATCGCAAGGCGGGTCGGGTCAGCGCGCACCTGCGATCAGCGCCACGGCGGATGCGACGATTTCGGCCAGGCCTTCGGTCGTCTTGTAGGCGGACAGCTCGGCCGGATCGATCCAGCGCGCATCGTCAAGCTCGCTGTTGAGGACCGGCTCGCCCTCAAGCCAGCGCGAGGCAAAACACAGGATGACGAAATGGCGTTCGATCCGGCCTTCCTTGTCCCGCACGATCGCTTCGCGGTGGCCCGCGAGCGCAACCGGCTCGATATTGAGCGCAGTCTCCTCGCGCACCTCGCGAACAACCGCCTCGGCAAGCTGCTCGCCCACCTCAACGGCGCCGCCAGGCAGGCTGTAAAGGTTGAGCGCCGGCTTGCGCGCGCGCCGTACGATCAGCACCTTGCCATCACGGATGATGGCTGCGCTCACCGCAAGGAATGGGCGTTGCGGATAGGTTCGCTCGTCAGCCACGCGCTCTACCGCTTCATCAGTTGATCGACGACCGCCTGCGGCGAAGCTGCACCCGTGACCTCTTCATCGCCATTGATGATCCCGCCGGCGCGCGCGATCATCGGTTTCAGCCATCCGACGGCATTGCCCGCAAGCGCGGCGATCGTTTCCGGCTTGAGGTCGGAGGTCATCGCCGCCCGTGTCGCCTCTAGCACGATGGTCATCGTCACGGCCAGCGTGTCGAGGCCGCTGCGCACGTTCGGGTCGGCCGTCTCGTAGGCGGCAATGGCGAGCTCGCGGATCCGGGAGTGGGAGGCACGAAAGTGCTCGCGATAGCTCATTGGCTCCCAGCACAGAAAGTCGTCACGGAATTCCGGGCAGGTCGCCAGCATGTCGAGCAGCATCACTGCTTCATTGAAGCGGTTGAGATAGTCCGTTGCCAGGCCCGTCGCCGGGTTGATGTTGGCATCCGACAGCCGCAGGCCGGCGTCCAGGTCGAGCGGCTCGTCAGGCGCTTGCGCCACGGCGGCGCAGTTCTGATATTTCATCGAGCCCTTTCCCGAAAAGGATCGGGCGCAGTGTCACGATGCGGGGTTAAATTGCGCTTAAGCTCCCGATATTTAGGGCTCGTCTGATGTGTGGCCGCTATGCCGTGACATCGGCGCCGGAAGCGATTCGCGCCCTGTTCGGATATCCCGAACAGCCGAATTTCCCGCCGCGCTACAATATTGCGCCGACACAGCCGATCGCGATCGTGCGGATGGTCGACGGCAAGCGGCAGTTTGCGCTGGTGCGTTGGGGGCTGCTGCCGCCCTGGGTCAAGGACCCGAAAAATTTCTCGCTGCTGGTCAATGCGAGGGGTGAATCGATAAGGGACAAGCCTGCGTTCAGTGCTGCCGTGAAACGGCGGCGTTGCCTCGTTCCGGCCGACGGCTTTTACGAGTGGAAGGCAACCAAGTCGCGCAGGCAGCCTTACTTCGTGCGTGCGAAATCCGGCGGCCCGATCGCGTTTGCCGGTTTGTGGGAGACCTGGATCGGGCCGAACGGCGAAGAACTCGATACGGCGGCGATCGTGACCACGCGTGCCAACCGCACGCTGGGTGAAATCCATGAGCGCATGCCGGTGATCGTTCCGCCCGAGGCCTTCAACCTGTGGCTCGACTGCGCCAA